>CAZVUZ010000182.1:0-6243 GCA_964630485.1 uncultured Ignavibacteriales bacterium | reverse complement strand
TCTGCGATGCTGCGATGTTACCTTGCGGCGCGGCGCAAATTATGCGGAACTTAACATCTTGCTTGACAATTATATATAAAAAGCGTAGTTTACAAGTGGCAAATTATGCGTTTTTGTCGCGGTCGGTGCGATAGTTTTCTTGATCGTCTATACTTGATCGCCTATAATCGTACCGCCCTGCAAAGATCTTATCTGGAGGCAAAGCATTATGAGAAGGTCTCGACTGTCAGTGGCATTGGTGCTGCTTTCCTTGGCTTTTGTTTGCTTTATCTCTGCACCTGTTCTTTCTGTCGAGGATCCTTGGGATGTCGATGGTGGCGGTCAGGGTGACACCAGCGGTGATAGCGGTGCCTCCCCTGATACGACCGGCGTTCCGGACGATCCGATCTTCCGTAACTCTGATGATGGTGGTTTTAACCCCGGTTGGCTGGGTCAGTTGTACATTGATCTATCCTATCAAGTTACGTTGTATTTCGTGAAGGGCTCCGGCTCTTCGCCACTGACTGTTCAGGTTAGCGCGAGAGAAGCAGGCGGCGACGACGCCGCGAAGTAGGTTCTGTTTGTGAACTTGCCTCACGGACGACGAGGCACTGGAAAGCGAGAGTATGTACCTTTCCTCACCGGACATAATCTTTGATAACCGTCTCCTGGCTATCGAAGAACAGTTTCGCCAACGCGTGTTCAGCCCTGCCATAAAGGACTTGGCGGCATTGAGCGAAGATGAGTTTGTGTCTAAACCTCACGAGCTGGGTCTTTTCCACCTGCTTATGGCCGAATCCGGCCATTTTGAAGGCAATTACCGAAAATCGATAGCGAACGGATTGCGGGCTGCAAAGGTTCTTGCCGACTTTCCGCTAAACCGGCGTTATGGCCGTGTCCAGCTGGTTTTGTCCAAGGCGTATTATGCCATGGGTGACATGAAGAATGCTGAGATTCGAGCCCGTGACGCCGTTGCCGCCTACCGCCGGGCCGCCGATGCGGACGGGCAGGCTGATTCCCTGAACCAGCTTGCCGGAATCTGTTATCTGCGTTGTGATTACGAAACCACAGCCGGTTTTCTCGAGGACGCCCTGGCGCTGATGTCGGATAACCCCCGCAAGCATGCTCAGACCACCGGTAACCTGGCCCGGACCCGGATTCGCACCGGGCAATGGGTTCAGGCCGAGGAAGATTTCAAGACGGTTCTGAAACAGAATCGCGATCAGAACGAAGATACGTCGCAGGCTCTGAACCTGCTTTCGCGTGGTTTGCTGGAGTTGCGCAAGCGGGAGTTTGTTGTAGCTCAACGGAGCCTCGATTCGGCTCTGGACATCATAACTCGGCTGGATCTCAAGCGTGAACGTGTCATTTATCTCGAGTATTCGGGGGAACTGGCTTTTGAGCGTGGCGACACCTTCAAGGCCAAGGCCATACTTGGTGAAGCCTATCGCAAGGGTATGGTGCTGGCCTCCAGTTCGGCGCTGGTGTCGCAGTCCGGACGGCGTCTGGCGGAAGTCGAACTGGCGCTGGACAATTTCGACGATGCCATGAAATACGCCCAGAAGGCTCTGGAGTTGTCCCTGATGCTCGGTGAGAAGCTTGAGGTGGGGCTCGCCGAAAGTGTCATAGCCCGCGTCTTTGCCGCTCGTGAAGAATTCGAGCCGGCCACGGAGCACGCCCGACGGGCGCTCGACGTTCTCAGGCAGGTTGGTGATCCCTATGAACTGGCCCGTACGCTGTTGGCCCTCGCCGATCTGCACATGGCCGTCCACGGCGACCATATTGAGAAGGTGCAACCACTGATTGATGAATCTCGCCGACTTTTCAAGAAGCTGAAGCTCGAGTTCTGGATGGCGGAAGCCGATTTCAAGGGCGGCGCCTTTGCCTGCCAGGCCGGTGATTTGTCGGGTGGGTTCAAAAGGCTTACCCGGGCCGAGAGAGTTTTCAGTTCCCTTGAGGCTCACCTCAAGGTCAGGGCGGTCAGCCGTTTCCTGAAGACTCTTTCGGAACAGGCCGTGGCCCTGGCCATTTCCGAGGAGAACGAGTACAAGGCGTTCAGCAATCTTATAACTCCGGATGAGTATACCGATCTGAAGGCCAGCGTCAGGATGGACGTTTTCCTGGAGGTGGTTCTCAAGAAAACCAGAGGTGATCGGACCCTGGTATATTCCCCCGACTATGACGGTGACCCGGTGCTGGGCTCTTTCGAGATGAGTCCCGATCAGCAGAATTCCTTTGCCTCGTCATTTGATAAGTTGCTCGGCGAGGAGATTTCACAAACCCGTCCGACCCTGATCCTCGATTGCCGCAGGGATCCGTTTATCAATAACCTGTTTGCCGATCGGCCGGATGTGGTCGGCAGCGTCATGGTTGTCCCGTTCCGGTCAAGTTCGGGAACTGCCGGATATCTGTACGTCGATCGCTTCAGTTGCGATAATCAGCTGAGGCCTTTTGACCAGACCGAACTCAATCTCGCGGTGGGGTTGAGCGACCTGATCGCTTTCAGGTGGACCGAGATTCAGAAAGTGCGGCTGATGGAGGACAACCAGCGCCTGAAACGTCAGTTGATGGAGCAGGCCGCTTTCCCGAATATCATTACCCGTAATCCCGAGATGCTCGACCTGTTGGCGCAGGTCCGTCAGGTGGTGGACTCGAATATCTCGGTAGCCATTGAAGGCGAAACCGGTTGTGGCAAGGATTTGCTGGCGAGAGCTATCCATTACAACTCCGGCCGGCGCGACAGGCGCTTCATCTCGGTCAATTGTGCCGCCTTGCCGGAATCTTTACTGGAGTCGGAGCTGTTCGGTTACAAGCGCGGAGCCTTCACGGGCGCCGATCGCGACAAGGCCGGGCTCTTTGAAGAGGCCGACGGGGGAACTTTCTTCCTCGACGAGATCGGCGACATGCCCCTGAGCATACAGGCCAAGGTACTCCGCATACTCGAGGAAAAAGAAATCGTCAGGCTGGGCGAGACAACGCCCCGCAAGGTCGATGTCCGGATTATATCGGCCACCAACCAGGACCTCAAAGTCCTGATGAAAAACAAGTTATTCAGGCAGGATCTTTATTACCGGCTCTCGGCCATGACTTTCCGCCTGCCGGGACTCGTCGATCGGCGCGAAGATATTCCCCTGCTGATTTCACATTTCCTCGAAGGCACGGGAAAGACTATTTCGGCCGAGGTTCTTAAGCACATGGTTGACTACGATTGGCCCGGCAATGTTCGCGAACTGGAAAACGAAGTCAAAAAGATGACGTTACTTGTGGGCGACAATGTCGAGGTAACCCTTGACATTCTCTCCCGCAAACTCCGGGAGAATTCGTCGGGGGCCACCGAGGTGGTCTATCACGGCGGCCCCGCGGCGGCCAGCCCTGAGTTAATGTTCACGGAGCAGTACAGCCTCTATGATTATCTGGCGGAGCACGAGAAAGAGTTCATAATCAGGGCGTTGCGCGAAAAGAATGGCGTCAAAAAGCACGCCGCGGCCCTATTGAATATTCCTGAATCCACCCTGCGCCTGAAAATCAAGCAATACGGCATCGATCTCAGCGGCCTTTGATTCCTCTCGACTCCCTGTCTATCTTCACTCTCATATATCTCTCTCCACTTAAGTCCGGTTGGCTTCGCCTTATTCCGGTCTGGTGCACACCGTCAATCCGGGCGCCTGCCGCCGGTCGCGGGCAGTATCATTCGAGGCTTGCCGCGCGAGGAAATACGTGGTATCTTCGTCGCCGAATGAAAGCTCGTTTTTACAGCCACTACGGTGCGGATCCGTTCTTCAATATGGCGGTCGACGACTGGATGCTGGGTCGGGCCCTCGCGGAAACGCCGACGGCCTTGCTTCGGCTTTATACCTGGTCACCATCGGCCATAACTTTCGGTCATAACCAGAACTCCGAGACAGCCGTCGACCAGTTGAAACTGGGGGAGACGCCCCTGGTGAGGCGAATTACCGGGGGGCGGGCTCTGTTGCACGATGCTTCGGAGTTGACCTACAGCATCGCTTTCAGCCCGGTCGGGGGGCGCGCGGCGCCGTCACCGTCGTCGGTTTATGACCTCCTGGCCAGTGCTTTTGTAGATTTTCTCCGGGCGATCGGTTTGCCTGCGGAGTATTGCCGCATATCTGGGGCGCATAATTCGCGCCCCGGTTTCTTTCACAAGGCGCCGTGTTTTGCGTCCCACGCACGCTACGAGGTTGTCTCGCGTGGTCGGAAAGTCGTCGCTTCGGCCGCCCGCCGACACGGGAATGCCCTTCTGCAACACGGGGCAATCAAGATCGCCGGTCTGGCCGCTCACCCGGCCCTGGAATTCGGTCTTTCCGTCGGCGAGACAACGCCCGAGCGACCGGCGCCGCTTAGCCGCGACCGCTTCGCCGAACTGGCCCCGTTATTGCGCCAGGCCGTTGGTCGGCGACTCGGCGTAGATTTCGCGCCGGTGATGCTGGTCGAAGAGGATGAAAAAATAATCCGGGCGCGGGCTGATTTTATTCAAAAAAACCCTCAAATGCGACGCAATTTCACTAAACACTAGTAGATGTTGGTCAGTCTATAAGGTTGGAACCAATAGGGGCTCCATGCGGCCAAAAAACCGCTTGACTTGGTCGCGGAAGTGTGCCTATTATATCGGCTTAAGATGCCGCGCTTAGTGGGTCGAATGCGGCTGTGGAAATGGTTGACCGGAGGTCATCCCAGGTTGGGACTTAGATGGATACTAATTATACGTCTGCCAATTGCTGGTCACAAATCCCCGGATTTACTCTTGCAGCCCGCCAAGCCGCCTTGCTGATAGTGTTTGATTTGAATATGACGCAGTTTGTGTTTTAACATTTTGGAGGATCAACATGCCTGGTCGGTATAGAAACCTTCTCATCCCGCTCGTTGTGTTAGCAGTGAGCTTTGCTTTGCTGCCGCTCAATGTGTCGGCGCAGACAGGGCAGGTCAAGGGGAAGCTGACGGACAAGGAAACTGGAGAACCGGTCATTGATGTCTCGGTTCAGCTCGTGGGAACCATGCTCGGGGCAAAGTCCGACTTCGACGGCAATTATATTATCCGTCAGGTGGAAGCCGGAACTTACGAACTCAAGTTTTCCCACCTTGAGTATCAGACCCTCCTTGTCGATGGTGTCACTGTCCAGTCCGGCCTTAGTTTCGAAGTTAATGGGGAGCTTACTTCGAAGGTGACCGACCTCGATATCGAGATAAAGGTGACGGCCGAAAGGGACATCATCGACAAATTCCAGGTGTCCAACGCCCAGGTGATCACCAAGGAAGCCATCCAGAGACAGCCGGTGACCACGGTCGACCAGTTGCTCAACCAGGTGGCCGGTGTTGTTACCGGATCTTCCGGTGAGATTTACGTCCGCGGCGGCCGCGCCGGTGAGGTAGCCTACATCGTTGACGGTGTGCCGATCGGCGATCCTCTGGGAGGTCTCGGCGAAGCCGGCGCCGCCCTTTCGCTGGTCTCGGGCTCCATTCAGGAGTTTACCGTTATCAAGGACGGTTTCGATCCCGAGTACGGCGACGCCCTTTCCGGTATCGTGAAGATCATTACGCAGACGGGTTCCAAGGATAATACCCGGATGAACCTGCAGTATATCACCGATGACTTCGGCAATGAAGATCTCAACAAATACTCGCGCAATAACGACTATCTGCGCTTTTCGCTTTCGGGTCCCGACCCGATTTTCAAGGAAAAGGTGTTGCCGGCTCTCGGGCTGAATTTCCTCAAGGACCGGGAGTTCACGTATTACATCTATGCCGAGGTGGATAAGGATGACGGTATCTATAAATACGAAGACTATGATACCCCGTCGACGAGCCGGAATTACGGCTCCTTCAATCTCCTCGGACTGGATATTCCCGAGAGGCTGAACAACCAGTATTACTGGATGACTAACGTGCGTTTCCGACCGACGCAGAACCTCAAGTTCATTATGTCTTACAAGCAGCGTGAGCGGCGCCAGACATTGTTCAGCTGGGATTATCGTTATACTTCGAACACGGCTCCGGTCCGTAACACCAAGTGGGAGTCTCTCTCTCTGGAAGTGACCCAGGCTATTTCCAGGAACATGAACTACGAAGTGCTGCTGTCATATTCGAACAACTCCTTTGACCAGTCGCCGGGCGATCCGACCAACCCGGGGCACGGTCTAGATCCCGATGACTTCATGCTATACACCCAATGGGAGTCATATGACGACCTGGACGGAAACGGCGTTTATGATGCGCCCGAGCCGGTGATCAACCTTTACCCCGATACTTTCA
>CAZVUZ010000181.1:0-6334 GCA_964630485.1 uncultured Ignavibacteriales bacterium | reverse complement strand
ACCATTCCGTCGAAAATGTCGTTATTGACGGCGGCGACAACCAGCTCGGTTGTTGTGGCATCTCCGGGGCCGCCTGTGAGTATCTGAATTAAGAATATAGCGACATTGAAGATCACGATGACGACGGCGGCGAGAAGGCTCTTCCTATTGGGTGTTTCTCCTTTGCTTTTCTCTCTATGCTCATTCCTGATAACGTATATTGCCAGTATTGCGGCCACGATGGCCATGACGCATAACAAATAGAGCATATACATGGAATTTCCCTCCGCCATGTACTTAAATGTTTGACTCCCAGAACCCTACTTAAGGTATCCACTATACCCTGATGGCGCTGAGGTATAACAATTTCGACCTGACATCGCACGGGGCGCCCCATCTTCCTCCTTGACTGGCCCGCCAAAAGGCAGTTTCTTGAGCACAAAATCGATCCAAATAAACAGGAACCGCCCATGCCGCCAACCGACCCGACCGCACCGGTCGACAAAGAAGGCCTGATTACCCAGCTGAAATCCATGAGCCGTCCATTTTGGATGGTCAATATCATGGAAATGCTCGAACGCCTCGCCTATTACGGCGTCCGGGTGGTTATCCCCATTTATATCGCCCAGGCCGACGAAATCGGCGGCCTCCATTTTTCCCAGACCGACAAGGGCATAATTTTTCTCTGGTGGGCTCTCTTTCAGTCACTGACGCCGATGGTGTCCGGCGGTTTTGCCGACCGCTACGGTTACAAAAAGACTATCGCCGCCTCGGTGTTTATCAAGGTCGCCGGATATTTGCTCATGGCCACCCAGACCTCGTTCTACCCGTTCCTGATGGGCTGCTGTACGCTTGCCCTGGGAACGGCGATTTTCAAACCCGGTGTTCAGGGGACGATGTGTCAGACACTGACGAAGAAAAACTCCTCGGTGGGGTGGGGTACTTTCTATATGCTGGTCAATATCGGCGGCTTCCTCGGCCCGCCCCTGGCCCACTTTCTCTACGGAATTTCATGGCCGGCCGTGTTTTACGGATGCGCCGTGATCGTGTCGCTTAATCTTTTGATGTTGCTCACTTACAAGGACCCGCCGGCGGGCGGCGATCAGAAGGGCAACGTTATGCATGTGTTCTGGATCACGATCAAGAATATCTTCAATGTGCGCCTGCTCGTCTTTATCCTCATCATGTCCGGTTTCTGGCTCATGTTCATGCAATTGTTCGACATGTTGCCCAATTTCATTGTCGACTGGATCAACTCCAGCTCGATGGTGAAAGATCTCGGCCTGCCGGATTGGATTCTTCAGAAAAACTCCCCGCGAGCACCGCAGCTGTCGCAGGAGTGGCTCATTAATGCCAACGCCGGGCTGATTGTGCTGGCCGTGGTCTTTGTGTCGTTCCTGGTATCGCGCATGAGGCGAGTGCACTCGATTGTCCTCGGTATTTTCATATCTTCCATCGGACTGATCCTCGCCGGGTTTACCACCTCGGGCTATTTCTGTCTTATGGGTATCCTGGCATTCTCGGTCGGTGAGATGCTGTCCTCGCCCAAGATGAACGAGTACCTGGGAGTGATTGCGCCGGAGGGTAAGAAGGGTCTCTACATGGGCTATGCCAATATCCCCCAGGGAATCGGCTGGGGTATCGGCTCGATCTTTGCCGGACATGTGTATGAGAACATGGGTGACAAGGCCAATTTGGCCTTAGACTATTTGTCCAAAGAGCACAACCTGACCGGCATTGCGCGCCCCGAGGCCATGAACAAGCTTGTCGAGGTCACCGGTATGACCCATCAACAGGCCACCGATCTGCTCTGGGGAGTCTACAAACCATACGAGTTGTGGTACCAGTTCGCGGCCATCGGAATCCTGTCCGCTATCGGTATGTGGCTGTATGCGATCTGGGTTAAGAAATACGAAGCGGCCGATGTATAGGGTCGTGGCAGTGCGGACGCACACTTAGAATCGAACATAAAGGAACCCGCTCCCAGTGGGGCAAGGAGCGGGCCTCTTGGTACGACGGTGTTGTCAGGTACCAGGTGGATTTCGTCGCCACCATGGCATGCGTTGCTGTTGAGAACCTTTTCGGTCGGCGCCTCTCAAGTGAATTCCATGAGCGCCGGTTCTCGCACCGGTCTCAGCAGCCCATCCCTGCGGCTGTGGCTCTCAGTTATTTTGTTACGCAACTTGTGGAGAAAGGTTGCATTGCGCCCTTCGGGGAGACTTGCCAGCCGGCCCCATATTGGCTATACTGCCGCCTGTAACGATTTTAAAACCACGACTTTCTGGAGATAAAAATGCCAGTTGACAAAATACCTCCGGCGCCCCGTTGGGACCTTGAATCAATATTCCCCGGCGGCAGCGACTCTAAGGAGTACGCCGCTTTTCGGGAAAAGGTCAAAACCGAGCTTGCCAAAGCCAAAAAGGACCTCGAGAATCTTCCCGAGACGATAACCGAAGCCAGCGTCAGCCAGTGGGCCGACTTTGTTGTTCTTCTGCAATCTCTTTTTGAGGACATAGAACTCGTCCTGGCTTTCGCGGGGTGTCTTTCCTCGCAGAACGTAGACGATACCGCCGCCGGATCTTTCGAGGCCGAGGGCGATCTGTATTATTCGGCGTGGAAAAAGCTCCTTGCTGGCCTCGAAGCGTGCTCGCTCAAGCAGGACGACACCGCCTGGCAGCTGCTGAGCGCTGATGCCCGCCTTAAGGAAGTCAAATTCAACCTCGACGAAATTCGCACCATTGCCAAGAGCAAGATGTCGCTCGACCTGGAATCGTTGGCGCTGGACCTCTCCGTCAGCGGCATAGCCGCCTGGGACAGGCTCTACACCAAGATGGCCGGAGAGATAATGGTCGATTTCACCGAAAACGGCGAGACCAAAAAAGTGTCCATGGGCCAGCTGGCCACGAAGATGTCCGATGCCGACCGCGATGTCCGTCGCCGAGCTTTCGAAGGCATGACTGAGGGCTGGACCGGCCGTGCCGACCTGGCCGCCATGACCCTCAACTCGCTGGTGGGATTCCGCCAGTCGCTGCATAAGAACCGCAAATGGGATTCCGCTCTGCATGAACCCCTGGTGCTTAACCGGTTGAAGCGGGAGACACTGGATACCATGTGGAAGGTCATCAGCCGCGAAACCCCCAAACTCAAGCCGTACATTGACGCCAAGAAGAAACTTCTCGGCATCGACAAATTCTGCTGGTATGACCAGTTTGCGGCCTGCGGTTCGACCGATAAGCTTTATCCCTTTGATGAAGCCGGGAACTTCATCGTTGAGCAGGCAGGCGGATTCTCCGAGCACATGGCCGAGTTTTACCGAATGGCTCTTGATAAGCGATGGATCGAGGCCGAGGATCGCCCCGGCAAACGAGGCGGCGGCTATTGCACCGGCATGGGAAAACTAAAGCAGTCGCGGATCTTTATGACCTACGCCGGCAACTTCGAGAATCTGTTGACTCTGGCCCATGAACTGGGGCATGCCTACCACAGTTATGTCCTCAACGACAAGCCCCCCTTCGCCGCCGAGTATCCCATGAACCTCGCCGAGACGGCCTCGATTTTCTCCGAGACCCTGATTATCGACGCCGCTCTGGAAGCAACCGATGATCGCCAAACAAAGCTGATGTTGCTCGAGCAGAAACTGCAGGCTGCCTATACGATGTTCTGTGATATCCACTCGCGGTACCTCTTCGAACTGAGTTTCAATGACGAACGTGAAAAGGGTGTGGTCGGTAAAGACCGCCTGACCGAACTGATGCTGGTGGCCCAGAAAAAGGCCTTCGCGGGATTGCTCGATGATTCGGGATACCACCCGCTGTTCTGGTGCTCCAAACTGCACTTCTATATCAGTGATTTCGGGTTCTACAATTTCCCGTACACCTTCGGTTATCTCTTCGCGGGCGGAGTCTACGACCGTGCGAAGAAGGAAGGCCGGGCTTTCGCCGATAAATACCGCGACCTCCTGGCCGACACCGGCAGCATGACGACCGAGGAGCTGGCCCTGAAACACCTCGGCGTCGATTTGACCGGGGAAGCTTTCTGGGCCGATGCCGTGGGCAGGTCCCTGGCCGATGTCGATGAGTTCGTGAAACTGACGCAATAGTCGCCCGTCGGGGAGAACCCGATGGCGAATGCAAATAAACCGGCCGGTTACGTAAACGGTAGCCGGTCGGCAGACTTCCCCGGGGATTGACAAAGAATCGGTCACCCGGCCGGTTCACACAGGGAGTTCCTGATTTATGACCAAGATCAAGACGGCGGTGGTCGGTGTCGGCGCCCTTGGACGTCACCATCTCCGCTGGTATTCTAAACTCGAGAATTCGGAGTTGGTCGGGCTTTTCGACACCGATCGCGAGAAGGCCGAGCAGTATGCGAAGGAATATAACGTCCGCGCTTTCGACTCGCTCGAAAGCCTGGCCGAAAGTGTTCAGGCGGTCTCGGTAGTCGTCCCGACGACCGACCATTATGATGTGGGCTCGCTTTTGATTGAACGCGGGGTCCACTGTCTCATTGAAAAGCCTGTTACCTCAGACTACGAGGATGCCCGCCGGTTGCAGACGCTGTCGAAGGAGAAGGGCGTGAAGGTCTCGGTTGGACAAATCGAGCGTTTCAATCCCGCGGTGAGGGCCCTGGCCGAAATCGATATAAGGCCCTCATTTATTGAGGCCCACCGTCTGGCGGCCTTTGATCCGCGCGGAACCGATGTGGCGGTGGTGCTGGATTTGATGATTCACGATATCGACCTGTGTCTCATGTTTATCCGACGGCCGGTGGTCAGTATTGAGGCCTCGGCGGTGGCCGTGGTGTCCCAGCAACCCGATATTGCCAATGCCCGACTGACTTTTGACAACGGCGCCGTGGCCAATCTCACCGCCTCGCGAATATCCCTGCACGCTATGCGGAAACTGCGTATTTTCCAGAAGTCCGGGTATTATTCTCTGGACCTCGCCGGCAAGCAGGCCGATCTCTACCGTCTCGCAAAACCCGGGCAGAAGCTTCCCGGGATGCGGGTGCCGCTGGGCAAGTCCGGTCAGGATTTGCTTTATTCCAAACAGGCCGACGACGGCAAGGATATGCTGGCCCTCGAACTCAGGACTTTTCTCAACGAATTACTCAACGACAGCCCCGTGGCGGTGCCGGTCGAGGACGGTATGGAGGCGCTGCGCATAGCCCTTGAGGTCGATCGCATAGGCCGAGAAACATCTCAACGCATGCTGGAGATGGAATCGACGTAGATGGAAGGTCCTTCGATATTCCTTTCAGCCGGTGATCCTTCCGGCGACAACGCCGCCGCCCGCCTGGTGAGCGAACTGAAGGACATCACGCCCGGAATCAGGGTCATCGGTCTTGGCGGTCCGAAGCTTCGCGATCTCGGCCAGGAACAATTTGCCCGGGGCAGTGATCTGGCTGTGATCGGGTTCTGGGAAGTGGCTCGCCACTTTCGCTATTTTAGTAAACTCCTGAGTCGCTGTGCGGCTGAGATCAAACAGCGCCGTCCGGCCGCGGTCGTTCTCGTCGACTATCCCGGCTTTAACCTGAGACTGGCCAAACGCATCAGGTCGCTGGGAATTCCCATTGTATACTACATTTCGCCACAGGTCTGGGCGTGGGGCTCAAGACGATTGCGGCAAATGGAAAAACTAGTCGATCTCATGCTGGTCATCCTACCCTTCGAAAAGGATGTCTACAGCCGCCACGATATCGATTGCCGCTTTGTAGGCCACTATCTTCTGGAGGACATCGACAAAGGTCTCATCGCCTCCAAACCACCCGAAGGTGGTGGGCTGGCATTGCTTCCCGGGTCACGACTGCAAGAAGTCGAGCGAATGTTTCCCGTCATGATCAAGGCCGCTGATCGCTTCAACCGGCGTCACGGAACAAAAGCGGTCGTGGCCGGTATCGAGGGACTCTATGATTACGAGGGTGCCCTTGCCGGACTGGAAAATATCCGCGTCGAATATGGCAACCCGCGACGTATTGTCCACGACGCCGCTCTGGTCCTGACGTCTTCCGGAACTGCCACCCTTGAGGCCGCCATCATTGGCCGCCCTATGGTGGTGATTTACAGGACCGGGCGTATCACCTATCAAATCGCCCGGAGGTTGATCAAAATCGACAAAATCGCCCTGGTGAATCTCGTGCTGGGCGAAAAAATCGTGCCCGAGTTGATTCAGCATGAGGCCAAACCCGATACTATTTTCGACAGCCTGAATCATTTCTGGATCGATGACGAGGCCTATGAACAGGTCCGCAAGAGACTGAACGAGGTCCCTTCGCTCCTGGGTGGCGAGGGCGCCTCAAGGGCAATATCAGGTATCTGGGCGGCAGTAAATGCAACTACATTATAGCTTTCGTTGTC
>CAZVUZ010000180.1:0-6339 GCA_964630485.1 uncultured Ignavibacteriales bacterium | reverse complement strand
GCCGGAGCGCTCTGACATGCATAGGAATCCGTAGGTCTGGTTGCTCATCAACCCGACACACACGAAGTGTGTTCTCTTGCTTGAAACCCGGGGCAAGCCCACGGGCCACCCGGGTTTTCGTTTGTCACACTTCGCCCAGAATCCTCCATTTACCGTTTGATTTAGATTGAAAATGGCCGCGCCGTCACTTATCATAATCACCGTACAGGCACTTAATGAATATTCGAGCATCTTCTGGAGGTCACAATGGCTTTTGACAAGACTGAATATATCTGGATGAATGGCAAGATGGTGAAATGGGACGAGGCTCAGATCCACGTCCTGTCTCACGTTGTACATTACGGATCCTCGGTTTTCGAGGGTATGCGCATTTACAAGAACGAACGGGGATCAGTATCGTTTCGTCTGAAGGAGCACAGTGAGCGCCTTCTCAACTCGGCCAAGATCTATCGCATGCCGATGAAGTGGACGGCCGAGGAAATCGACCAGGCGATTCTCGATATCGTCGGCATTAACAAGCTCGAGTCATGCTATGTGCGCCCGGTGGCCTTTCGTGGCTACAATTCGCTGGGCGTCGACCCGACACCGTGTCCGGTCGATCTGGCCATCGCCGCCTGGCCCTGGGGACAGTACCTCGGTGCGGAGGCGCTCGAAAACGGCGTTTCGGTGTGCGTGTCATCGTGGAATCGCATCGCTCCCAACACCATGCCGGCCATGGCCAAGGCGGGCGCCAATTACATGAACTCACAGCTGATAAAGCAGGAGGCCCTCAGTCATGGTTATGCCGAGGGTATCGCCCTGGATACGTCCGGTCACGTTTCCGAGGGATCGGGGGAGAACATTTTCCTGGTCCGGCGCGGAGCGTTGATCACACCCACTTTTGCCGCGTCCATCCTGCCGGGTATAACCCGCAACTCGGTCATGAAGCTGGCCGAAGATATGGGTATCAAGGTCATCGAACAGAACGTCCCGCGTGAGGCGCTCTACCTGGCCGACGAGGTGTTTTTCACCGGCTCGGCCGCGGAAATCACGCCTATCTCGAAAATCGATAATATCGTCATTGGCGAGGGTAAGGCCGGTCCGATCACCCGCAAATTGCAACAGGCCTTCTTCGATATCGTCTCCGGGAAAGCTGAGGACCGCCATAATTGGCTGACAGTGATTCCGAAATACAAGGGGGGAGCGGCTTAAATGAAGATTGCCGTCGCATCCGATCACGCCGGATATGAGTTCAAGGAAAAGGTTAAGTATATACTGCAAGGCCTTGGACACGAAGTGCTTGACTTCGGCGCGCATTCCACCGAATCCGTCGACTACCCGGACTTCGGGCTCAAGGCTGCCCGGGCCGTGGCTGATGGTGAGGCCGACTATGGTGTCGCGGTGTGCTGGACGGGAAACGGTATGAGCATGGCGGCAAACAAAGTCAAAGGCATCCGGGCGGGGCTGGCGCTCAGCCCGGAGATGGCCCTTTTGACCCGTTCGCACAACAATGCCAACGTGCTGACGCTGGCCCAGAAATATACGCCCGAGGAGGACCTTGAGGAAATCCTGAAGGTGTTTTTGACTACTGAGTTTGAGGGCGGCCGTCACGAACGCCGTGTTCAAAAACTCATGGAGGCGGAAAAGGGCTGATCCACTTCGGACCGCCCTCGACTAACCCCTCGTCCAACTCCGTTACCCGTCGGTCCAGGTGGCGTGGGGAACGACCTGATCCAGTTCGAAGCCGAAACTCCGGTAGAGCCGGTAGGAAGAGGCGTTCGAAAGCGTCACAGTCACGACCACTTTCTGCTCACCATCTTCATGCATACGTCCCAGGACGTTTCCCAGAAGCAGACTTGCCAGCCCCTGCTGGCGAAACTCCGGAACGATACACAACTCTTCAAGCACAGCCTGACGGGTATCCGGCTCAGTTTTACCGATGCTGACAATTGCCGCCCCGACGGGTTTGTCGCCAATGGCAAGCAGTGAGGAATAGGGGAGGATGCCGTTGCTGATAAGCTCATCGACCCTTGTCCGGATACCTTCCCTGGTGATTTCTTCCGGCAGGTACACGGCGTCCTCTTTGTTCCGGTAGCATTCGTGGGCCAGATGATACAGCGAATCCCTCAAATCGCTCTTCCATGGAAGAATGCGCACGCGGCGACGGCCGGGCGGATCCTTTGGGAACCTTGCGTTGGGCAAATCCAGAGACATGTTGGCCCGACTCACGACGCGGTAACCGGTGTCTTTGAAGGCGCCGGTTACATAGTCTTCGGGCCACGTATAAAAACGGTTGTCGATTCTCCTGACTTTGTCCCTGTGTTGCAAATCGCTGGTGGCGGCATGCAGAAGCAACTGCGCCGTGGCTTCTCGATCTACCCGGCGATCGACATAGAGACCGTCAAGAGTGCCCCTGGCTCCCTGCGCCCGATAGGTAACAAAACCTCGGACAAGTTTCCCCTCGTGGGCCACGAGCGTACGCGATCGGCTATTGCTCTTTCCGAGCAAACGCTCGTACCAGCTTCTTTCCCTGCGCCCGGCTTCCCGGCGAGCCCAATATTCAGCCGCCGCCGCCTCAATGTCCTGAAGGACCGGTTCGAGTCCCCGGGCATCCGGCTTCAGCGGCCTGACACTTAACATCAAAGCGTAGTTCTCCCCCTGAGTCGACCGTAATTTACCGGCCGGTAGTTATTTTTATTCTCGATGAAACGTGACTATTGGTGTCCGAAATCTCTCTATATAATAATATACGCCGGCGATTCGCACAAGTACATTAGTGGTCCATGTTAACATGCAACAATACTTTAGGTGATAGCGCTAAAATATTGTTGTGTAGAACGTTGCAGGGCGGTTAGGGGCAGCTTACCGGTGGCGGGCCGCTACGAAACATATAATCGATCAAGTACACCAGGTCTGCGATGTCGATTTCCGCCGGTCCCTCGCCGTCGATGTTGCCCTCATCGTAACAGGGGGGCGGTGGACCGGAGAGGAACATATAGTGAATCAGGTAGGTGAGATCGGCAATGTCGATGGTCTCGGCGCCGTCATGATCGATGTCGCCACGTATCACACAGCATTCGGGGTTACCGCCGGTGAGGTCTGTTATGGCCTGTTGCAGGGCCGCCACCGCCGTCGGGCGGTCAAAGAACGACAGGGGGATATCGAAGAAGACATAGCGGTAGTCCGCGCCGAGATATCTCCAGGCCACCGGTCGGCCTTCGGAGAAAGGATCGTCAGTCCCGGAGTTATAGGTGTAAATTACCTGGGCGCCGCCCGATGTGAACCCGGTCCAGCTGACGAAGGGAACCCCGGTCACGTTAGAGAAAGGCGATGAATGGTTGGCGGTGGCGGCGGAATCCCAGACCAGTTCGGGATAGTCGGCGACCACACTGTGTGCCCCGACCAGATCGCAGGTGAGACTTCCGGAGCCGACCGTTGTCTGGGTCACCATGCGGTAGTCGATGTGGAAGCAGTCGCGGTAGGCGTTGCCGGGATCATAGTCGATTTGCGAAATGCCTTTGTCGTCACCCCAGCGGCTGAACACGATTACCTTGCCGCCGATCGAGAGGTAGTAGTCGAGAGTGTCGAGAATGCCGCCGTCTTCGGCCGCACAGCCGATTTTGTCGTAGCGTCCGGTTTCATCGCCGACGATTATCAAGCCGTAGTCGACCATGTCGATCAGCCTGAGGTTGGTTGAGTCGGACAGGACACTGTCGGAATAGTAGTCATAATCGTGGCCTTCGAGCGCCTCCCGCATCAGGGCGCCGGTCTCGAACTCGTCGACCAGGTAGGCCACAACCGAGCCGGAGCGATTGACGGCGAGCATGCGGTCCGGGTCCAGGTCGCCGGCTTTCATCGTAAACGATTGCATCCCGACCGTATCGGATCGATTGCCATCCAGATCGACGGCAACGACCAGGTAATCGTGATAGGCGCTCCCCAGGGACGGGTCGTCATCGACATAGAAGGAGTCCGTACAGGTGCCCACCTCGGTGCCGTCCCTGATAATGGCGTAGTAATCGAAATCCAGCTCGACATTGTTGGGTGCCCAGTACAGGTTGACGGCGTGATTGCCCGGCAGGGCGAAAAGATTTTCCGGCGGTCGCGGATCCACCCAGGGGGTGCCCACGAGCACGTCATATTTGTAGGCCGAATGACCGTCGGCGTCGAACGGTTTGACATAGAAACGATACTCCAGCCCTTCGGTAAGTCCGGTCACGAGACAGCTGGTGTCGGTTGCCGGGACCTCGATGTACTGGGAGCAACCGACGTAATATGAGCGGCAGTAATACAGCCGGTAATGATCGATGGCTGACGGATTGAGCGGATGCCAGTGGACCAGCTTGGATTGGCCGTCGCCGGGTTCCTGCAGGGCGGCCAGGCGGACGGGGGGAGGAGCGTTGCCGACCGTGTACATCGTGGCCAGGGTCGCCTTCACCATTCGCGTCATGTATTCGAAGTTCATATAAACCGAGCTGTCGGAAGGCTGATGGTAGTGGGTCGAGAAATTGCCTTCCTGGACAAATATCACGTCATAGCCCGCCTCCTGAAACGGCAAATGGTCCGAGGCAGCATAACCGGACAGCCAGCCGTTGATTCCGTAATCCGTTGAGAGCCCGCTCCAGAGATTGGCATAGGTTAAATCGTCGCCATAGTAAAGATTGGCAAAGTCGTCATTGTCATAATGTCCGATCATATCAGGGTTGACCATGAGGACGATATCATCGCCCCGTGCCACAGCCTCGTCGCAATAGTGATAGGAGCCCCACATCCACGACTCCTCGGAGTCGAAGGTGATAAAGATGAACGTCATGGGGAGATCGATATCGGCCAGCACGCGAGCGATCTCCAATACGGTCGCGGTGCCACTGCCGTTGTCGTCGGCGCCGGGGCAATCCGGGACGGCGTCAAAATGCGCCCCGATTATTATTTGTTGCTCGGGGAAGGCGTAACCCGGTTTGACGGCTATGACATTGTAAGAGTTGACGAGGTGATAATCCCAGAGCTGTGACCCGGTGAAGGGATCGATAATTACGGAGTCATATCCGTATGACCGAAACTTACCCTCGATCCAGTCGCGGGCGGCCCAACTCGAGTCGGTACCGGTGAGGCGGCGGTGGAAGGCCTCAAGACGCAGGAGATTCGTCTCGATCGAGTCCTGGCTGATCAAAGCCACGACGCTGTCGCGCCCGGCATCCCTCAGAACATCAAAGTCAGGTGTTGTGGGTGGTGAATATTCGATTTCGACTCGACTCTCCCGAAGTGGGAAAACCAGTGTTTTTTGCCCCGCGAGAGATTCGAAACCGTCCTCGACAAATAGCAGTCTTAAAAGGCCGTTTTCCCAGAGCACCGGAAAACGCTCGGCACTGACCCGGTCGAGGCGGCCGTCCCAGGCGATCTGGTCTCGGGATATGCCCGCCGCGATTTGGCGCATTTCCACACCGGAGGTCATCAGGGCTTCATCCTGACGTTGGGTGGTCAGTATCAGGTAGCCGTCGGGAAGACGCAACAGGGGCTCGACACCGGTGTCACGGAGGAGAGCGGCGTCGGCGGGGGATCCCGGCCGCACCTCGTAGAGATCATCCGCGAATACGGCCGAGACGGCCATGATCATCAGGGCGGTTGATATCAGCAGCGCCTTCATGTGCGATTTCTCCCGTATCAGATGTTTTTACTCAGGTGTATTTTGTTGGACATGTCCTGTCTTAAATATAGACTAAATACGTATACTGTAAAGGAATATCTGTGAAACCGATTGCGGTAAAGGTCGTTGGCGTGGTGAGTTGCGGTTGACCATCCGGTCTGTTTTGTGTACATTCAGGGAGAAGGTTTCGATAAAACGGAGAAGTGTATATGTCATATTTGCAGAAAACCGATCCTGAGATTTACAATGCCATAGTCAGGGAAACCGAGCGCCAATCCAATAAGCTGGAACTGATAGCTTCTGAGAACTTCACCTCCGAGGCGGTCATGGAGGCCGTTGGCGGCGTCATGACCAACAAATACGCCGAGGGCTACCCCGGCAAGCGCTATTACGGCGGCTGTGAGTTCGTCGATGTTGCCGAGGATCTTGCTCGTGATCGTCTTAAACAGCTCTTCGGCTGTGAGCATGCCAACGTCCAACCGCATGCCGGTTCGCAGGCCAATATGGCCGTCTATTTTACCGTCCTGAAACCGGGCGACAAGGTCATGGGTCTCGACCTGAGTTGCGGTGGTCATCTCACCCACGGTCACCCGATCAATTTTTCCGGATTCCTCTTTGATTTCACCGGCTATGTCGTGGACAAAGAGACGGAGCAGGTTGACTATGACGCCCTGATGGCGCAGGCCAAAGAGGTCAAGCCGAAGATGATCGTCTCC
>CAZVUZ010000179.1:0-6346 GCA_964630485.1 uncultured Ignavibacteriales bacterium | reverse complement strand
TTATCATAGTCCACTGACCGGCCGCCCATTCGGTGTACTTTTCCGATTGTGATCGATGGCCCGTTGGTGTTATCTTGGCCGGACGCGAGATACAGAGACAGAGAGGAGTCTTCATGAGAGCTGTTGCGAAGTTGTTGACATTGCTGCTGGTCGCTTTTTTGATCAGCGGGCTATCCGTTTCGGAGGCCTGCACTAATCTTTTGGTAACCCCGGGGGCTTCGACCGACGGTTCGGCAATTATCACCTACACCTGTGACGGTGAATTTCATCCTCATCTGGAAAACATGCCCGCCGCCGACTATCCCGAAGGCGACTCGCTGGAGATCACCGAGTGGGGCGGCAAAGTCCGCGGTTGGATCAAACAGGTACAACACACGTATGCCGTGGTCGATCTCATGAACGAGCACCAGCTCGCTATTTGTGAAACTACGTCCAGCGGCCGTGAGGAGCTTAAGAACCCGGACGGCCTCCTGCATTACTGGGACCTCATGACGCTGGCCCTGCAACGGGCCAAAACGGCGCGTGAGGCCATAAAAGTTATGACCGATCTCGTGGCCGAATATGGCTACCGTTCGAGCGGCGAATCGATAACGATTGCCGACACCAAAGAAGTCTGGCTGCTGGAAATGTTCGGTCCCGGAGAGGGCGGCGAAGGAGCCGAGTGGGTGGCGCTGCGCATACCCGATGGCTACATCTCATGCCATGCCAACAAGGCGCGCATCGGCGAATTTCCGCTCGACGACCCGGAGAACTGTATCTACTCGGAAAATGTCATTTCCTTCGCGGTCGAGAAAGGATATTACGATCCCGAGTCGGGCGAGCCTTTCCTTTTCAATGAAGCCTATTGCCCCTCGACACCGCGCAACCAGCGCTATGCCGACGCCCGGGTGTGGAGCATCTTCCGCCGCGCCGCACCCTCGCAGGAGTGGTCGGCCGACTACCACCGATCCGTTGACGGCGCCGAACCCTATCCGCTCTGGATCAAGCCGGACGAGAAGCTTGACCTCAAGGCTGTTTTTGCCCTTATGCGCGACCATTATGAAGGCACCGACTTTGACATGACGAAGGGCGTCGATGCCGGACCCTATGGCACACCCAACCGCTGGCGCCCCATGGACTGGGAAATTGACAGTGTCACCTATGTCTGGGAGCGACCGATCTCGACCCAGCAAACCGGTTTTTCCATGGTTGCCCAGTCGCGCGGCAGTCTTCCCCGCGAGGTCGGCGGGGTGCTGTGGTATGGCGTCGATGACACCTACACGACCTGTTACTTCCCGCTTTACTGCTGTATCGATGCTCTGCCGAAGCCGTTTACGGTCGGCAGTCTCGGCAAATTCTCATGGGAATCGGCCTGGTGGGTTTTCAACTTCGTGGCCAATTTCGCCAATTTGAAATACTCCTGGATGATCGAGGATATCCTGGCGGTCCAACGCGAGCTGGAAGGCACCTCCCTGGCCCTGCAGCCAACGGTCGAAAAAACGGCCCTGGCTCTGCTGGAATCCGACCCGGAGATGGCCCGGCGCTATTTGACCGATTATTCCGTCTCGCGCGGTGAGCAGGTTGTCGAACGCTGGCGGGAGCTCGGTGAATTCCTTATTACGAAATACAACGATGGTTACGTAAAAAACGATAAGGGGCGCCCCGAGGGCAAGGGCTACCCCGACAGCTGGCTGCGCGACGTCCTGCGGGCGCGACCGGATCAGTTCCGCCTACCCGTTAAGGACACGGTTAAACCGGAGTCGGAACTGGTGGACTGATAGTAAAATTGAAAGAAAAACGAGGAATAATGACACAATTGAAAGACGGCGACAGAGTCTCAATTCACTATACCGGCACCCTTGAGGATGGCACTATCTTTGACAGTACCGTGCAAAGGGGACCGTTCGAATTCATAATCGGTCGAGGCGAGGTATCGCACGGTCTGGAGCAGGCTGTTCTGAAAATGAATGTCGGCGACAAACAGACGGTTAATCTAAGTGCAACCGAGGCCTTCGGACGTTGGGACCGGAATCTCATCATGCGGGTCAAGAAGACGGAATTCCCCGAGAACCTGAAGCTGTCAGTGGGGCAACGACTGGAGATGCCGCAGGGTGACGGCCGCGTGGCTCACCTGGTTGTTACGGAAATAAAAGGCGAGAGGGTGACGGTCGACGGTAACCACCCGCTGGCGGGTAAAAAGGTTACTTTCGAAGTTGAATTACTGGGGGTAAAATCGGGCGTGTAACACCCGACCGGGCCGACGGGCCCTCTCTATTTCATAACACTGGCGATTTTCAGGAGCGCCGGTTTGACGCTCAGGCTCTCGGCCTTGATGGCATCAACGTTTATTTCCGCCTTGACCTTCTTCTCCCCGCCGACATTCTCGTGGAAGAAGTTCATCATGCACCCTTTGAGGGCAAAACCTTCACCCATACTGACCGTGAAGGTTTTTGTGCCCTTTATCTGGGCCAGGATTTTCTCAAGGTAAAGCGGGTCATCGGAAGCAATGAACAGGACATGCGAATTGGAGGGAAGGAGATCCAGCCGCACCTTGCGGAATTTGATCTTGAGACCGCCGGCCGATTTCTCACCCGCCAGGCCGCGCAGTTTCTCCAGAACGATTGATTCACCCACCGCGGAAATCACAAACAGGTCTCCATTACCCTCGGCGACCCGGTCACTCGGCCAGGTTACATATGAATCGAGTTTCGAGACAAAGGACGCGACATATTCCGCATCGCTCTCCGAGGGTTCATCCGCCACTACGACGACGAAGCAAAGTAGCAAACAGCTTAACAAGAGGCCTGACTTCATAATGTAATCTCCACGAATGCTCATCTATTATTATAACATAAAACAGGACGCTTTTGATCCAACCCGGGCAGTGTCGAGATCCCATCAATCCGGCCCGGAGGCGTTGATTGCCCCGATTGCCGATGGTTACAGATCGCCTTCAATGGCGGTTTTGGCCCGACGTCCGTTTTAGTTCTTCATCGGCAAATGATCGCCAGATTCGTAGTCCGGGAATCGTGATTCCGGATGGGCCGCAGGCAATGGCCCCAGCCGCTGTGCAAAACATGAACAGGCCGCTACTCTGGACGCGCGAAATAAGGCGGTGCCTAAAACTCATAAAACTTGACGGCCGCGGCGCGGCTCTCTAAATAGGACTTAGCAATCATGCGAAAAATCATCAGGCGCCAGTGCATATTTTCGAAAGGGTGGTTAGTTAATGGATCTTGAAATACTATCCAGGCTGCAGTTTGGACTGACAATAGCCTTTCACTACATTTTCCCGCCGATAAGTATCGGCCTCGGACTGATACTGGTGATTATGGAAGGTGCGTATCTCAAGACCGGCAACAAACTGTACGAGAGGATGACACGCTTCTGGGTGAAGCTCTTCGGGCTGGTTTTCGCCCTTGGAGTGGCCACCGGAATTGTCATGGAGTTCCAGTTCGGGACAAACTGGGCAACCTATTCGCGGTTTGTCGGTGATGTTTTCGGAAGCGCCCTTGCCGCTGAGGGGGTTTTCGCCTTTTTCCTCGAATCAGGTTTCCTGGCCATCCTTCTTTTCGGCTGGGACAAGGTCAAACCGCGCACGCATTTCATAAGCACCATCCTCGTCTGCTTCGGGGCGCATCTTTCGGCGGTGTGGATCGTGGTGGCCAACTCCTGGCAGCAAACACCCACGGGACATCACATTGTAGAAACCGCCACCGGTTTCCGAGCCGAAATCGTTGATTTCTGGCAGGTAGTGTTTAACCCGTCCTTCATTGACCGCATCACCCACACCTACATGGGCGCCTGGCAGGTCGGCGCGTTTTTCGTGCTAAGTGTCAGCGCCTTTTATCTCCTGCGAAAAAAGCACCGGGATTTCGCCGTGGGCTCCATGAAAATCGCGATTGTCGTGGCGGTCTTCGCCTCGATCATGCAACTGGTCACCGGCCATTCGAGTGCGGCAACCGTGGCCGAAACGCAACCGGCCAAGCTGGCCGCGTTTGAGGGCCACTACCCGGCCCACGCACCCGCCGGAGCCTATCTCTTCGGATGGGTCGACGAGGAAAACGAGGAAGTAATCGGCCCCGTGATCCCGGGACTTCTGAGCTGGCTGGTTTACCAGGACGCCAACGAACCGGTGACCGGTCTCAGGGCCTTTGCGCCGGAGGATCGACCACCGGTCAACGCCGTTTTTCAGAGCTACCACATCATGGTCGGCATCGGCATGCTGCTGATACTACTGTCCCTGCTGGGGGTTCTCGGCTGGTGGCGCGGCTGGCTTTTCGAGAAACGCTGGCTATTGTTTATTTTCGTGTTCTCGGTAGTCCTTCCGCAACTGGGCAATCAGCTGGGCTGGTTCTCAGCCGAGGTGGGCCGACAACCGTGGATCGTCTACGGCCTCCTGCGCACCGAGGACGCCCTTTCCAAAAGCGTCGGCGCCGGCGAGGTATTGACTTCTATAATCCTGTTCGGGCTGATTTACCTTCTGCTTGGGGCCCTGTTCATCTATCTGCTGAACGAGAAGATTCAGCACGGCCCTGAGGATCTCAAGGTTGCGGAGGGACATACGGCATGAGTTTCACATTTGATCTAAACAGTATATGGTTCCTCCTGGTGGGAGTCCTGTTCACGGGGTACGCCATCGTTGACGGCTTCGATCTCGGCGTCGGCGCCCTGCACCTGTTCACCAAAAAGGACATCGACCGGCGCATCATGATTAACTCCATCGGCCCGGTTTGGGACGGCAACGAGGTCTGGCTGGTCACCGGCGGCGGCGCCCTTTTCGCGGCCTTTCCCGAGGTCTACGCCACCTCTTTCTCCGGCTTCTACCTGGCCATGATGCTTCTGCTCGTCGGTCTCATTTTCCGGGCGGTGGCAATTGATTTTCGAAGCAAACAACCGATGCTGTGGTGGCGGCGTTTCTGGGACGCCAGTTTCAGTGTCTCGAGCATCGTCTCCAGCCTCCTCATCGGGGTCGCCCTCGGGAACATCGCCTGGGGCATACCCCTCGACACCAATCACGAGTTCGTGGGCACCTTCCTCGGCCTGCTGCACCCGTACGCCCTGATGGTCGGGGTCACCACGGTGGCACTGTTCGCCATGCACGGCGCGATTTATGTCGTCATGAAAACCGAGGGTGAATTGCAGGCGCTCATACGCACCTGGATAAACAAAACGATCATTATTTTCATCATCTGCTATGCCGCCACGACCTTCATGACCCTCATTTATCTGCCGCATATGTCGGAGAACCTGAAGGCGTTTCCGCTGTTGTTCCTGTTGCCCCTTTTGAATGTCCTGGCCATCGCCAATATTCCGCGTGAGATCCATCACGGCCGCGACTTCCGAGCTTTCCTGTCGTCATGCGCCTCCATGGTGGCCCTTCTGGCCCTGTTCGGTATCGGCATGTATCCCAACCTGATTCTGTCGAACCCGATCGGCGCCCACAGCCTGACGATTTACAATGGTGCGTCTTCGGAGAAAACCCTGCAGATAATGCTGATCATCGCCGCCATCGGCATGCCGCTGGTGATTACCTATACCTCGAGCATTTACTGGATCTTCCGAGGAAAAGTGAAGCTGGACGAGACCAGTTACTGATAAAAGTACCCCCTCGTGTTCTCTACTATGAGAAAAGGTCAGAACCTGATTCGGTTCTGACCTTTTTACATATAACGAAACGTACCCTTGAGAGACTTTCTTATTTCGATCAACCTCAATTGCATGGCGGCATAACAGGTCCGCCGCTGAACATCCAATCCACAATGTACACCAGGTCGGTGATATCCAGGATCTCGGAACCGTCGCCATTGATATCCCCCTCCTCCGGACAAGGTATCGGATACCAGGTATCGAACATGCGCTCTACCAAATCAATCAGATCACTGATATCAACCACCCCGTCATGGTTGAGATCCCCGCGCAGGATGCAACAGCAGGCATCGCCAATGCCGTCACCGTCGGTGTCGTCCTGGTCGTAGTTGGCGTCTTCAGGACAGTTGTCACAGACATCGCCCCAATTGTCGCCGTCACCATCTTCCTGCTCGACATTTGCAAGTGACGGACAGTTGTCGCAGGCATCGCCAACCGTATCGCCGTCGCCGTCTTCCTGGCCCGGATTAGACGCCTCGGGGCAATTGTCACAGGCATTGCCCAGGAGGTCGTCATCGTTGTCGAGCTGATCGGGATTGGCAATGGCAGGACAGTTGTCGCAGACATCCCCGGCGCCGTCGAGGTCGCTATCGGCCTGATTTGCATTACCCACCGTCGGGCAATTGTCACATATATCACCGAACGCGTCATTGTCCTGGTTAATGTTTCATTTACAAAATCTGATGGGAATAATGGTCTGATAGGTCTGTCTATCAAA
>CAZVUZ010000178.1:0-6381 GCA_964630485.1 uncultured Ignavibacteriales bacterium | reverse complement strand
AACGAACCCATTTCAGATAGTAGGTCAGGAGCCCTGTGCTCCTGACACTTTCAGTTCGATTCCGAGCCGTCAGGAATCCCTTCCTGACGGAAGCCGGTAGCCCACCCGTCCGCGCTTGCCCGCCGAAAGAGGGGGTGTGATTTGTAGACCTGTCGTTTTGTGTGCGCGGCGGTTCATTGGATCGTCCCTCTTAACACTTGATTTCCGCCCTAAAAGGATGTATTTATCCCTTACCAAACAACTACAAGCCGATAGCGAACCTGTCGAGGAGGTAGTATGGCAGAACAAGTGGGCTGCGCCCAACCGACCGGTAAAGTGCTCGGTCAAAAAGAGGGCGAGAACCAGGTTAAGCAACAACCAGACACTAAGGAGGCTGAGCCTATGTCTCTGCGTGCCGGCATGAAGGCGCCCGACTTCGAAGCGCCCGTCTATCACGAGGGAAAGTTTGGCCAGGTCAAACTTTCCGATCACCTCGGTCACTGGGTAATGCTCTGTTTCTACCCGGGTGACTTCACGTTTGTCTGACCGACCGAATTAGCGACGGTCGCCGCTTCATACAAACAACTGCAGGATCTCGGAGTCAGAGTTTTTGCCTGCAGTGTCGATTCAAAATTCGTCCACAAAATCTGGAACGAGGAAGAACTCTCCAAGATGGTCCCCGGCGGGGTGCAGTTTCCGATGATCGCCGACGGCGGCGGTAACCTCGGCCGCGTCTACGGTGTCTACGACGAAGCCGCAGGCGTCAATGTCCGCGGGCGATTCATCATCGATCCCGACGGCGTCATCCAGGCCATGGAAATCATGACGCCCCCGGTGGGACGCAATTTCGCCGAGACGATTCGGCAGGTTCAGGCCTATCAGCTGGTGCGCGAATCCAAGGGCGCCGAGGCCACTCCGGCCGAATGGCAACCCGGAAAACCGACCCTCAAAGTCGGACCCGACCTCGTCGGCAAAGTCTGGAAGGTCTGGAAACCCGGACAGTAGCGTAGCTACTTTCTGGACAAGTATCGGGGGTGGGTGGTCTTGCCCGCCCCCTTTTTTGTCGAGTGAAATACCGGCCGCGGACGGTTATCCCCGCTCAAACCGCCGTCCCACCGCAATTTGAGACAACCATTGTCTTTGACGTTTGTTACCGTTATTTTCCTAACACGATTGATGAGACCGCTCGATAATATAAATGGGTAATTATGAGTAAAGAAATCCTGATAAAATCGACTTCGGGCATCCGCGGCGTTATTGGCAATGGACTCGACCCGCTTCTGGCGACGACCTACGGCGCCGCTTTCGGCACGTTTCTTAAGAAGGGCCCGGTCGTTGTCGGCCGCGACAGCCGGCCCTCCGGTGATATGATCGTCAAGGCGGTCGTCGCGGGGCTCGTGGCAACCGGCGTCGATGTCGTCGAAATCGGCATTGTCCCCACCCCGACAGTGGAGATCGCAATCAAAAAGCTCAATGCCTCCGGCGGCATGTGCGTCACCGCCTCGCACAACCCGACCCCGTGGAACGCCCTCAAGTTCTTCAACAACCGCGGCGAGTTCATCACCCCGGAACAATACAAAAAGCTCGACGGTATTTTCAATACCGGCAAGTTCGCCTATAAACCAACCGATAAGCTGGGCGCCATTACCAGTCAGTCGCAGTGGATCGATAAACATATTAAAATGACCCTCGGCGTCAAGGGCGTCAGCAAAGCCGCCGTTAAGAAACGCCGCTTCCGGGCGGTAGTGGACGCCATCAACGGCGCCGGATCGACGGCTCTTCCGGAGCTCCTGCGGCGCATGGGCGTTGAAGTTTTCGAGATCAATTGCAAGGGCGACGGCGATTTCGTGCACGAGCCGGAACCGATTCCGAAAAATCTCACCCAGCTCGGACGGGCGGTGAAAAAGCACAAAGCGGATATCGGCCTGGCCTGCGATCCCGATGCCGACCGGCTGGCCCTCGTGGACGAGAAAGGTCAACCCATCGGCGAGGAGCTAACGCTCTCTATCGCCGTCAAACAAATCCTGGGCGTGGCCAAAGGCAGCACGGTGATTAACCTGTCGACTTCGAGCGTAACGGCCGATGTTGCCCGTGCGATGGGATCGCGGCTCTATTATTCGCGGGTTGGCGAGGCCAATGTGGTCCAGATGATGCACGCCAAGCGAGCCGTTATCGGCGGCGAGGGCAACGGTGGCGTGATTTACCCGGCCTTCCATGCCGGACGTGATTCGCTTATAGCGGCCGCCCTGGCTCTCTCGCTCCTGGCCGAAGAGAAGTGCACCCTGTCGCAACTTGTTGAAACTCTGCCGACCTATTACACTATAAAGTCGAAAGCGAAGCTTCCGGGTAATTTCGCCGGTAAGCTCCGGAAGCTGGAGAAGGAGACCAAGGGTCTTCTGGGCAAAACATCCGTCGATCGCCGGGATGGTTTGCGCTTCGATTTCGATCGCGGCTGGGTTCAGGTAAGATCCTCCAACACCGAACCAATCTTCAGATTGATTGTTGAAACAGACGACCCGAACCTTACGCGCAGGTTAACGCAGCAGGTAATGAAGATTTTCAAATGAACTGGGGATAGATTATGTGTGGTATTGTCGGCTATGTCGGCCCGAAGCAGGCCAAGCCCATCTTGATGAACGGTATCAAGCGCCTTGAATACCGGGGCTATGATTCGGCCGGAATCGCGCTTCTCGCCGCCGGCGGTCTCATGGTCGCCAAATCGGCCGGAAAAATTGTACGGCTCGAGGAGAAAATCCGTGCGGTTGAGGTCGACTCCACCCACGGCATCGCCCACACCCGCTGGGCCACGCACGGCGAGCCGACGCAGTTGAACGCCCACCCGCACACCGACGGTGAAGGCAAAATCGCGCTGGTGCACAACGGCATTATCGAAAACTTCCGCGCCCTGCGGGAATTCCTGACCCGCGAGGGATACGTAATAAAGACCGACACCGATACCGAGATCCTGGTTCACCTGATACGCTATTACTACCACGGCGACCTCACCGAGGCGGTGCGCAACGCCCTCTTGCAGGTCGACGGCACCTACGGCATCGCGGTCATCTCGGCCGATCAGCCGAACGTGATCGTGGCGGCGCGGATGGGTTCGCCGCTGGTCATCGGTCATGGCGAGCACGAAAATTTCGTTGCCTCCGATGTTTCGGCCATGCTCGAGCACACCAACCGGGTGGTCTATCTCAAGGATGGCGAGATCGCAACGGTTACACCCGAAGATTTCACGGTCACGACGATTCACAATGTGAAAATTGACAGCCCCATCGAGGAGGTCAGCTGGACCCTCGACCAGATCGAGAAGGCCGGCTACGACCATTTCATGCTCAAGGAGATCCACGAGCAACCGACGACCCTGCGCAACGCCTTCCGGGGACGGCTCAATCTCGAAGAGGGCATCCCGCGGCTCAACGGTCTGAATTTGCAATATGACGAACTGCGGCGTATCAACCGCATTATCATTACCGCCTGCGGAACCTCATGGCATGCCGCCATGATCGGCAAATACATGATCGAGGAGCTGGCCCGCGTCACGGTAGAGGTCGAGTATGCCTCCGAGTTCCGCTACCGCTCCCCGATAATCGACGACAACACCCTGCTTTTCGCCATCAGCCAGTCCGGCGAAACCGCCGACACCCTGGCGGCCATGCGCGAAGGCAAACAGCGCGGCGCCACGGCCCTGGGCCTGGTGAATGTGGTCGGATCCACCATCGCGCGTGAATCTGACGGCGGTGTGTACATACACGCCGGCCCAGAAATCGGCGTGGCCTCAACCAAGGCCTTTACCTCGCAGGTAATGGTCCTCTCGCTGATAGCCATCCTGCTCGGGCGCATGCGCCATCTGTCCGTTCAGCAGGGGCGGGAACTTATAGACCATGTCCAGGGTATTCCCGATCGAGTCCAGGAGATCCTCCGCAGCGAAGAGCAAATCAAGGCCATCGCCACCGAATACTACTCCGCCAACAACTGTCTCTACCTCGGTCGGGGGATAAACTACCCGGTCGCAATGGAGGGCGCCCTCAAGCTGAAGGAAATATCCTATATCCATGCCGAGGGATACCCGGCCGCGGAAATGAAACACGGGCCGATCGCCCTGATCGATGAGAATATGCCGGTGGTCGTGATTGCCCTGAAAGACTCCGTTTACGACAAGGTGATGTCGAATATTGCCGAGGTCCAGGCGCGCCAGGGCAAGGTCATCGCCATCGCCACCCAGGGCGACACCGAAATCGCCGAGCGCGTCAACCACGTCATTTACATTCCGCAGACCAACCGCCTGCTGACGCCGTTGTTGTCGATTATTCCTTTGCAGTTGCTGGCCTACCACATCGCCGTCATGCGCGAGTGCCACGTCGACCAGCCGCGCAATCTGGCCAAGTCGGTCACGGTTGAGTGAGGGTTATTACTGATTAAAAAAGAGCGACGTCTCAAAGGCGTCGCTTTTTTTGTGCTTTTGAAACCGGGTGGATCTACTCGCAGCAAATCCGAACTTTTTCGTCGCCGTCCTGAACATCGATGCTGGTCTCTTTCAGGGCCAAAATGATCTCATCCACGGTGGCGCTGTCGAGATTGTTCAAATCGATATGAAGCCCCTTCTCGCTGAGACTGTTGTTCACTTTGTTCCGGGCGCTTTCGGGAATAAGCGAGGTGAGTTTCATCCCGGCCTTCACCAGCGCCAAGGGAATCCTGATATTGACGTTGTCCTTGCCATGGTCGCCTTCCTGCACAACGATCCTCAGGTATTTGGGGCTGCCGCATGCCGTCGGTTTCGCTTCCGGCTCTTCCTGTTTGGTCAGCGCGTCCAGGAGTCGTTCCGCCTCGTCGGCCGAGATTTTCCCCGTCGCCAGCATGTCCAGAATCTGTCGCCGTTCGTTATTCATGGTCTTTCTCCTTACCCAAAAGTTCAATAGATTGCTCAACTGTAATCTCCCCCCGTTCCAGGCGGTCCAGTACCTCACTGCGTTCGAACACCTGGCCGATTTCGACGAATTCCATCTTCTCCCCGAGCGCATTGAGACGGTTTTTCACGGTCGGGTAGCTGATTCCGAAGTACTTCTCCATCTGCTTGATCGAACCGTGACTGCGCACAAAAGCCGCCAGAAAAACCTGGTCCTCGACCGAAAGACGGGCCATTGACGGCAGTTCGAATTCGCCTTCGATAGCGATATCGCTCTCGACGATTCGCACTCGTTCGACCACGATCTGTTTTCCCGAAGTGAGAGCCGTTAGTTCCTGCCATACTCTGGCCATTGTTTCCTCCAAATTCACTATTTTAAGACAATGTTCGTCATATCGATTGAGCCGTAACTGCGGGCGAAGGCGATCAGGAAAAACTGTTCGTCAGCCGAAAGCCGAGCCTTCGACGGCAACTCAAACTCGCCTTCGATTATGGTGTCACTGTCTATTCGCCGTACCCGCTCAACCACGATCGGTTTTCCAGTAGTAAGGGCTGTCAGTTCCTGCCAATCTTCAGACATGTCGTCCTCCATATTGAATATCTTAATTTTGTATACGGAGCAACATTGAAAAAGTTAATAAATCAGTTTAATTTTATCAATAAAATTCTAAGACGGGTCGATTAGCATCCCCGTTCTTCACTCCGGATCGACGTTAAGTGACTATCTGATCGAAACATAGGTCTTTTACAGAGCCCCGCGTGAGAGATGGGTTTAGCACACCGGGGAAAAAGCGACTTGATAATCTCCATAGAAATGCCTTATCGTAGGGTAGTTCGCGATTCTGGTGTCCAGAAGTAACTCTGTTACCCCGAGCGCAGGCGGATATGGGAAAGACATTGAACAGATTGATTTTGAAGGTCGCCCTCATCGGGGTGATCTGCGCGTATGCTGCCGGTCCCATCTCGGCCCGGATGAAAGTCGGCGCGGCCGATCAGAAGGATCTGCGAGCCGCTATGTCCGCCGGCCAGCCGGTGCATTGCCTCGCCATCCACAATATCGGCAAGATTTCCCTGGCCGTGGCCAACAACGGCACTTTCGGCAATAACTACCACCCCGGGCCTTCCCAGGACTGGTTCACCGGTGAGGATATCCCCTATTCCTGCCAGTATCCCAAGAATTCCTCGGTGCAATATCTTTTCGGCGGCGCTTTCTGGATCGGCGCCGTGGTCGGCCGCGACACGCTGGTGTCGGTAGGGGCCGACGGCTGGCAGTGGGTGTACGAGATGTATCCCGACGAGGCTCCGTTCGGCGAAATGGTCTACCGCTCCATCCGCGACCCCAACGCTCCCGAGTACGAGGGCGCAGTTTCGGAGGAGGACTATGTCTCGGTGTACACCGACACTTTCACCGAAGGCATCCCCAACGACTATTTCGGACGAGCGCACCGGCCGCTCAATATCGAGGTCACCGAGGCCTCCTATGCCTGGTCCTA
>CAZVUZ010000177.1:0-6394 GCA_964630485.1 uncultured Ignavibacteriales bacterium | reverse complement strand
CACAAGCATTTTAGCAATGTCCACAGCGCCTTCCGGTCCGAAACATCCCTCTCAAATCGACATTGACACCGCCCGGGGGTAACCGTAAATTACCAGTCCCATGAACACGCCTAACAAATTGACCCTCCTCAGAGTAATAATCGCACCGATATTCATGTATTTCTTTCTGATAGACAGTTTCTATATGCGGTTGATTGCCCTGGGGTTGTTTGTTATCGCCTCGCTGACTGATCTGGCCGACGGCTACTATGCCCGCAAATACGGCATCGTCACGGGCTTCGGTAAATTTATGGATCCCCTGGCCGACAAGATTCTGGTTTCCTGCGCCCTGGTGTCTTTTATAGCCCTGCACTATGTTTCCCCTCTGCCGGGTATGCTCATTATCGGCCGCGAGTTTTCGATTACCGGCCTCCGGCTCCTGGCCGCCTATCGCGGCGTGGTCATCCCTCCGACCTGGTGGGCCAAGGTCAAGACCTTCCTGCAATTGAGCGTGGTGGGACTCGTGATCGGCTATATCAGTCTCATGACGACCCTGCGGCACTTCGACAGTCCGGTGACCGAAATGCTTACCTTTGACCAATATTTCTGGGCCAATCTCTTGCTATGGGCGGCGGCTGTTATTACCGTGTGGACCGGGGTTGATTACGTTTACAAGTATTTCTCTATGATCAAAAGCGTCTTGAAATAAAGGAACGAATGAAAAACCAACTGGCGAAACTCGTTGCCACCGGACTTTACTCCGGTTACGGAAGACCCTATCCAGGCACCTGGGGCACCGTGCCCGCCTGGTTGATGGCATGGTTTATCATCGGCGGCAACCAGCTTGTCCTGGGAGCGGCAGCCCTTGTGACGTTTTTCGTCTCGATCTGGGCCGCCGGCGAGGCTGAGAAGATGTTCGGCCATGATGCCCGTAAGATCGTCATTGACGAATGGGCCGGGATGTTCATCACTTTACTGTTCGTGCCGCATACCCTGGCCGCCTACGCCATCGCCTTCTTCGCCTTCCGCGGCTTTGATGTTGTCAAGATACCACCGGCCCGGCAGGCCGAGCGATTGCCGGGAGGCTGGGGGGTGACCATGGATGACGTTATCGCCGGCATTCAGGCCAATATAGCCACGCAACTGGTAATAATCGCCCTTTCCCGGTACGGTTACGAACACCTGTTCGTATAATCAAAAAGAGTACTTATGGACACAGAAATAATCGCCATCGGCGACGAAATTATAACCGGCCACACCACCGACAGTAACTCCGGGTTCATCGCCCGCAGTCTGCTCGACCTTGGTTTCAACGTCAAGTACATGAGTTCGATCGGGGACACCCTCGAGGACATGGAAGAGGCTATCCGACTGGGATTGAAACGGGCGCGCCTGGTAATCACCACCGGTGGCCTGGGACCGACCGACGACGATATTACCAAGAAGGCCATTGTCCGCGTTTTCAAGCGCAACCTTATTTTCCACGAGGACATCCTCGAGGATATCCGAGGGCGTTACGCCGCCCGCGGCATCGATATGCCGGCCATCAACCAGAACCAGGCCCTTCTGCCCCAGGGAGCGACGCTTTTTCCCAACAAGTATGGCTCGGCGCTCGGTATTTGCATTGCCGAGGAGGGCCGCGTATTCATCTCGTTGCCCGGCGTCCCCTTCGAGATGGAACAGATCATGGCCGATGAGGTCATACCATACTTGCGCGGGCTGAGAACGAGTCAGACGATCAAGGTGATTAAACTCCGCACGACAGGCGTCGTGGAATCCAAGCTTGCCGAGCGCATTATGCCCGAACTGAAGCTCGAATCGGGCGTGAAACTGGCCTATTTGCCCTCGTTCGGCGGCGTCGACCTGCGCGTTATCGCCTCGGGCGACAATGACGAAGAAGCGGACGAGAAGGCCCGCAATCTCGTCAAGTTCCTCGAATCTACCTGCGGCAAATACATCTACGGCCGCAACACCGATACCCTCGAGGGCGTGGTCGGCCAGCTTCTTGCGGACAACGACAAATCCGTCACCACCGCCGAGTCCTGCACCGCCGGACAGCTCGGTATGCTGATAACTTCGGTGCCGGGATCCTCTCGCTATTATCGCGGCGGTGTCGTCGCCTATGACAACGACGTCAAGATCGACAAGCTCGGGGTGGATCCGGCTATTATCGAAGAGCACGGCGCGGTGTCGGAAGAATGCGCCATTGCGATGGCGCAGGGATGCCGCAAGTTTCTGGAGAGCGACTATGCCCTGTCGATTACCGGGATCGCCGGGCCGGACGGAGGCACCGAAGACAAACCGGTCGGGACAACCTTTGTCGGGGTGGCCTCGGCCCACAACGCCGCCGCTCGGCATTTCAACCTCGGTCCCCGGCGCGAAAGCAACCGTTCGCGGGCTACCTATGCCGCTCTCGAACTGCTCCGGCGGGAAATCCTGGACATAAAATGATACGCCTTTTCATCGCTCTGCCCCTGCCGCCGTCACCGGTCGAACACCTGGCCGGGCTGATCGAGCGCCTGCGCGAACAGGGTGGGGCGGTCAAATGGGTCAAGCCGGAGAATATCCATATCACCGTTCGCTTCTTAGGCGACACCGACGAGGCACAGGTGCCTCAGATCAAAGCCGCCCTGAACGAGATAGCGCCGCGGTATGACGTCATCGACACTACTATCTTCCGCCTCGGCGGTTTTCCCAACCTGAACCGTCCGCGCGTGATATGGGCGGGTATGGACGGCGGCGTGGAAGCCATGCAGAAAATGGCCCGCCAGATCGAACACGCCATGCGCGATCTTGGCTTCGAGAAAGACAAAAAGTCCTTCAAACCGCACCTTACCCTGGGACGGGTGCGGGATCCAGGGGGGCTGGAAGCTCTTTCGGGTTTTATGAAGGACCTTCGCTTCGACGATATCCCCATGACTCTCGACCGATTGGTGCTGTTCCAATCGACTTTGACCCCGCGCGGACCCATCTACGACCGCCTCCACGAAGCCCCACTCGCCCAGGACACCTTCGGGGGCTAAAGGCCTTAGGCATTTTTGCTGGCAATCAAAGCAGTCAGCCCCTTATTTAGGGTATGGCATACCAGGGACACAAGTTCGACTTCGTCGTGCGCGGCACGCACCTCATCACGACATTTTTGCTGATATTGTCAATGTTAACCGGCCTGCGCATGGCCTGGTTAAACTCCGAGTCACCGCTGTTCGAACCGGGAAGTGTAATAGACACTTTCACGCCGGCGGGTCAGGCACATTTGTGGCATATCAACATCGGCCTGGCCCTGCTGTTTGTCGGCATTGTCTATGTGGTGTATCTCTTTCTGGGCGGGCAAATATTCCGCTATACGGCCCTTTTCACCGACAAGCGCCGCGACTATCGCAAGAAGATGTTCTACCTGTGGATCATGGTTTTCGCGTCCGTCACGATTTTGAGCGGCATAACCCTCTATACGGGGATGTATGAAGGCAACGGCGGGTATGGTTTCATCAAAGCAACCCATCACTATGGCGCTATCATTTTGCTCTTGCTTTGCCTGGGGCATATCATCGACGTCATCGCCACGAAGGGGCTGAGGATAAACAGCATGTTCTTTGCCCGCGACTGGGACTGGGTCCTTCAGCGCCGGTTCTTCCTCGTCGCCTGCCTGGTGGGTCTCATCGCCGGGCTACTGATCAGTGTGATTCTGATGAAACCGGCCACGCTGGTGTCGAGAAGCCTGGAGCGACGGTGCGTGGTCGATGGTAACATCGGCGACGGCGAATGGGACGGTGTCGACAGCGTGGTGGTGCCGGCCATAGGCGGCGCCAATTACTCGGGCGGAATCGCCGAGGTGACGCTCAAGAGCTTTCACTATCGCTCGAACGTCTACTTCCTGGTGCGCTGGAACGACCCGGACCGATCCTACAACCGCTATCTGGTCAAGACCGACACCGGCTGGGTGACGCAGGTGTCGGAATACCTGGATATCTTCGGCGAAAGCATTTACTACGAGGACATGGTGGCGCTGTCATTCGGCAATGAGGATTGCGCCTCGACGTGCCACATGGGCGGCGGGGAGCGGATGGGGAGGCATTATACCGATGCGGCCACGCTCGATGTCTGGCAATGGCGGGCGCTGGGCACCAACCCGGTGCGGCAGGCCGATGATTTGTGGTGGGGGATCTATGACGACAGTGTCACGGGTGGACGTCATGAGGACAACCTTGCCGGCGGGGGGTACTTTTTGAATCTCAACGCCGACTGGCAGCAGCCGTATTTCATATCGACGCACAGCGGTATGCGGTACTGGATTGCGCTGGACATGGATGATGCTGTGATGCTCCGACCGGACATGGATACTTTCGCTGTGGGCAGTAAAGTGCCCTCGGTACTGACGGCGCCGATGAAGGGTAATCGCGGCGATGTGCGGGCTCGCGGACGCTGGGCGGGCGGCGTTTGGACCGTCGAATTCTCCCGGACTTTGAAGACGGGTTCTCGTTTTGATAACTACTTCGACGCCGAGACTCTTCTGGGTGTCGCTGTCTTTAACAACGCCGAGCGCAAGCACGCCTATCACCTGCGGCCGGTAAGGCTGGTGGTGGAGTGAATGTGCCCCCACATCACATTTCTCAGTAAGCTCATAGTTTGTGATTGACTTTCGCTGGGTATTCTTGATATCATTGCTATCAAAAGTTCCCCGCAAGGAGACCTGTCATGCCAACGCAAATCCTTATACGGGACGTCCCTGAGGATATTAAACAATGGATCGAGCAGGAACGCCACCGGCGTATGATGAATCAGAAGGAGTTTTTGCTGACTCTACTGCTTGAGGCCAAAGGCGATAAGCCACAACAGGAATTATTTGAGCCGTCCACTGACACTAAGTCGTCGGCAGCACTAGTTCCCCCCTTCACGTTCATTGATCTGTTTGCCGGCATTGGCGGTTTCCGGATCGGTCTGGAACGCGTCGGCGGCCGGTGTCTCTATTCGAATGAGTGGGATAAATACTCACAACGGACATACCACGAGTGGTTCGGCGAGGTCCCGGAAGGTGATATAACGCTGGTAGACCCTGCCACGATACCCGACCATGATGTACTTGCCGCTGGCTTTCCCTGTCAACCGTTCTCGATCGCTGGCGTGTCAAAGAAGAAGAGCCTCGGCCGAGACCATGGTTTTAAGGACAAGACACAGGGAACTTTGTTCTTCCACATAGCCAACATCGCTGATGTTAAGCGCCCGCCCGTGATGATTCTTGAGAATGTCAAGAATCTCCTGTCCCATGACAAGAAGCGAACGTGGCAGACGATTAAGTCTACTCTCGAAGAGCTCGATTATGTCGTGTTCCACAAGATAATCGACGCCTCCGGCTGGGTCCCTCAGCACAGAGAGAGGATATTCATTGTCTGCTTTGATAAGCGAGTTTTTGGGGCTAACCCGCCTTTCCAATACCCAGATCAGCCGGATTCCAAGCGACAGAAGCTCCGCGCGATACTGGAGGACGAACCGGACGAGAAGTACACGCTGAGCGACCATCTATGGAACTACCTGCAACGATATGCTGAGTCGCACAGGGCCAAGGGCAACGGATTTGGTTTCGGACTTGCCGATTTGACCGGGATCACCCGTACACTGAGCGCTCGATATCACAAGGACGGTTCTGAAGTGCTCATTCCGCAGGAGGGAATGAATCCGCGCCGGCTTACGCCTCGCGAGGCTGCGCGCCTCATGGGTTTCGAAGATTTCCTTGACATTGTGGTCTCTGATACGCAAGCTTATAGGCAGTTTGGCAATGCCGTGGTCCCGAAGGTGGTTGAGGCCGTCGGCAGGCAGGTTGTCAATGTGATTTCGTGGCAAGTGGCGCGAACGGGGAACGGTTGCCTTCTTAAGGGCAAAGAAACAGCAATGAGGTAGAAAGCAGATGGCATCTCATGTAGCACAACTGGCCATTGATGATGCATTCAAGTATGGAAGTGCGCTGCTCAAGTTCATTACTCCCAACGAAGTAGGGATTACCGGCAGTCATCAGTGCGGCTTCTATCTTCCGAAGCCGGCGTGGCGACTTTACACACTGGATCCGCCTGAGGACGGGCACAATAAGGAACATGAAGTTAAAATAGCATGGCCGGATGACCGAGTCACCGATTCTTGCGTGAAGTGGTACGGAAAGGACACTCGAAGCGAATACCGTCTCACAAGATTCGGGCGCGAGTTTCCATGGTTAGCTCCAGATAAGATCGGTGACTTGCTCGTGCTAGTATGCACCGGTTCCAACACGTTCACAGCCCATGTCCTGCATTATGACGAAGACATTGAGGATTTACAGGCAGCCCTTGGGGTTGAGGCTGGTGACTCGTGGGCCGTTTTCGATTCAGGTGTGCCAGAGGAGAGTCTTCGTGAAGATGAGTGCATCGAGAGTTGTTTCAGAGAATTCGTA
>CAZVUZ010000176.1:0-6420 GCA_964630485.1 uncultured Ignavibacteriales bacterium | reverse complement strand
GCCTACCGGGCCGTACCAGTTGATTGTCAGCGCGGTGAGAGTGCCATCGGCCATCCCGGGGGCCGCCGCGACGATTTCTTCAATCGTACTCAGGGAATCGGCAGAGTAGATGAACATTGCCGTCGGCTGACCCTCCCGGCGACAGGTGGTGAACGGTCCCGCCATGACAATGCGTCCGGTGTCGCAGGCGGCCGTAAGCAAGTCCTTCTGATTGGCGTAGAGATCATCAAATGAAGGCGGCTCGCCGCCGCCGCCGGGGCCGCGCCAGAAGATTGAGGCGAAATAACCGCGCATGCCTTCCATGCCGTCGATAGTATCGTAAACCATATTGGCCGAGCCGAGCCAGGCATAATTTTCCACCATCAGCCGTCCCGCGATCACAGCCGGGTCTGTGGCCGAAAGCGAGTCGGCTGTGTTTTGATTGGCGACGCGGAACCAGAACAGGCCGCGTATCTTGTGGGTGTTGTCCTCGGTCCAGAACGGACCCGCCAGAGCCATCAGACCTTCGTCCGCGAGGCGACCTATGTTATCCAGGTGGGCCCGCTGAATACGCTGGACTTCCTCATCGGATATCGCCGCTCGGTCCGGAGCGGATTTGATGAGTCCGACGTAATAGGTGGCGGTGTCGGCCAAGTGGCTGATTGTCGTCGCAGGTTCGGTCTTTGGCTTCTCCGTCTTCTGTGAACAGCAGGCCAGAGTCAGGAGGGCGCAGAGGGCCACGATCGGGATCGACTTCATACCAATCTCCCTTTTTGTTCTCAATGATTCGTAATAAAGACAAGCTAATTGATTGGGCGGAGATTTCCCAGGGTTTTGTGAAGCCGATGCGAGGGACACCGGTTGTGAACACCTCTACTCGAAAACAAAAAAGGCCGCGAGACTTAGCTCGCGGCCGTTGTCTACGCCCTCGTGGGCCGCAGTAGTTACCTCTCAGAAGCTCATTCCCACCAGAAGATGTGACATTTCAGCCTCAGGATTGACGATCAGCGATATCGACAGCGGTAAGGAAAACGTTTCCGATACCGTTATCTCGCGCACGGCCGTGAGTCCCAGGTTGATGACGGCGAAGTCGTCCGCGCCATAGTAGTCCGGGTAATCGGTATTGCCGGCGGTGGCGCCGCAGAACACGCTGAGATCGGTGCCGTCAACCGTTGCCGGGTAGTCAAGTTGGAAGTAGGTGTTGTTGCCGCCCTCGTTGTAAACATTGACGTATCCGGACAGCGTCAAGGGGAACGACTCCGGCAGCGTCACCGACAGACCCAACTCGACAGTGTGAGCGCCCGGGTCGGGGATGGTGTCTTCGATTACGGCATCATAGTCGTTGAAGTTGAAGAAATCGATGCCGGCGTTGGGGAAGTAGTAATCGGTGGCAATCAGGCTGAACGAAACGCCGTTGTTAAGATTGGCAGTGTAGCTGAGCCAGAAGTCGATCTCATCGCTATCGGAAGCCTCATTCGACATCGTGTAGGCTCCCCAGGTGCCGAACTCGAAGCCGCTGTACGCGATCGAGAGTGACGGCTGGATGGATGGTGTGTTGGCGATATCCAGCCCGCGCCAGACATAGCGGTTGTAGATATCGACGCTGGTGGACAGGCTGACTGCATTGCTCTCTGCCTGCACCGGCGCCGACATCGAGGCCATCAGTAACAGAAGCATTATTCCGTAGATGTATTTCCGCAGCATTTTATGAAGCTCCTTGTTGATTGGATCAGTTCCCATATGCGCTTTCACCGTGGAGGGACTCGTCAAGGGTAGTCTCCTCGGCCTCGGTTGTCTTGACGGTGGTGATCTTGTTAATGATCCACAGCATGCCGTAAGTGAAGACGAAGGCATACACCGAGGACACCAGGATCGCGACGAGCTCTTTGACGAAGAACCCGGGATTGCCGTAGAAGAGCCCGTCGGCGCCGGCCGGGTTGATGGTGGTAGTACCCAGCAGGCCGAGCATGAGGATTCCCAGGGCGCCGCCGACTCCGTGAACGCCCCAGACGTCGAGGGAGTCATCCCAGTGCAGTTTGTTTTTCAGCGACACGGCACCGTAGCAGATAATGCCTGCGCTGAGGCCGATGATGGCGGCCGATGCCGGGGTGACGTAGGCCGCGGCCGGGGTTATCGTGGCCAGTCCAGCTACTGCGCCAGTCAATAAGCCGACGAAGCGCGGTTTTTTCGAGAGTGTCCACTCCAGGAACAGCCACGAAATGGCGGCACAGGAGGCGGCGATGTCGGTGTTGACAAAGGCCAGGGCGGTGATGGCGTCAACCTGTAATTCACTGCCGGCATTGAAACCGTACCACCCGAACCAGAGCAGTCCCGTGCCGAGAGCGACAAGGGGAATACTGTGCGGTCCGGACTCCGCAATGCGTCGTTTGCCGACGAAAAGCACCGAGGCCAATGCGGCCATACCGGCGATGTTATGCACGGCGATGCCGCCGGCGAAATCGAGAACACCCCATTCGGCGAGGATGCCTCCGCCCCAGATCATATGCACGAATGGGAAATATACCAGCAGAAGCCACGCGACCAAAAATATCAGGTAGGCCGGGAAGCGCACGCGGTTTGAGAAGGCACCCGTTATGAGGGCCGGGGTGATGATAGCGAACATCATTTGGTAGGCGAAGAATACCAGCATCGGAATCTGGCCGTCGCCGAAGGCTGTCGTCGGGCCGACGCCGTTGAGGAAAGCCATGTCGAGGTTGCCGATAATGCCTCCCTCGCCGCCGCTGAAGCATAGCGAGAAGCCTACCGCATACCAGAGGATGGTCGTTACGCCCATTGAGACAAAGCTCTGGATCATGATAGAGAGCACGTTTTTGCGCCCCACCAGGCCGCCGTAGAAAAAGGCCAGACCAGGTGTCATCAACATGACCAGGCTCGTGGCCACGAGCATGAATCCGGTGTTTCCAGTGTCAAACATATAGTTACTCCTAATTTTGGTAGGAACAATAAGTCAGATCGGGGTCAATACGGGAATAGGGCATTCCCTGAATCTCAGGTGCGCAATACCTTAAAGTCGTGTGATGCGATGGTCGAATCGGGGGGGGGGGGGTACGCTAGTCCAGGCGGGTGAGTCCCTCGCGAATGGCATACTTGGTCAACTCGGCGATGCTGTGCAGGTCGAGCTTGTCCATGATCTGTTTGCGGTGGCTTTCGATGGTTTTCACGCTGACATTCAGCATCTCGGCGGTGTCCCTGGTCGATTTGCCTTCGGCGAGGATTTGCAGCACCTCGCGCTCACGCCCGGAAAGCGGAGAATCAGATGGGTCGTTGTCTTTCTGTACCCACTGGATGTAGTCGTTGATGACTTGCTCGCGTACGGATTCGCTGAAGAACAGTCGACCCTCGCGGACGGTGGCGATAGCCTCGATAACCTCCCGGGCGGCGGACTCCTTGAGGATGTAGCCGCGGGCTCCGATGCGCAGGGAAGCTTGTATGAACCTGCGATCAGCGTGCATGGACAGCATAATGATCTTCGTCTCGGGTAATTCACGAAGTATATTCCGGGCGGCGTCGATACCGTTTTGCCGTGGCATTGAGATATCGAGTAGGATCAGGTCGGGTTTCAGCTTCATAGCCAGTTCCGTTGCCTGCAGACCATCGGTGGCTACCCCGACAACCTCGATATCGCGCTGTTTTTCCAGCAGGGGCCGCAAGCCGTCAATGAGGAGCTTGTGGTCGTCGGCGAGCAGTATCCTAGTCATCGTCATCCTCTCCGGCAAGCATATAGGGGGCTGATATCGATACGACCGTACCCCGGTCGGGTGCGGAGTCGATTGTTATCGTGCCGCCGGCATACGAAAGGCGCTCGCGAATGCTGAAAAGTCCGAAACAGCCTTCGGCCGATAGGCCCTGTTTGAAGGCCGAGGTGTCGAAGCCGCGGCCTTCGTCAGAGACTTGAATCTCGATCCGTTCCGGCCGCCAGCTGGTGTGGACCGTCACCCGGTCGGCTCCGGAATGTTTGGCGGCGTTGTTGATCAGTTCCTGGATAGCCTTGAACAGAAATACCCGGATGTCCTCGCCGACTTGTTCCGGCTGACCCGACTGGGTTGATACGACCTTGAGCTGGTGGCGGTGCAAAGCTCTTTCCGAGAGCCAGTCTATGGCCGCCGCCAGGCCGAGTTCATAGAGCACCGGGGGGCTGATTTCGACCGTCAGGTCGCGGGTGTAGCGAATTGTCTGGTCGAGGATCGAGAGAATCTCTGCGAAGTCGTCCTCCATACCGCAAAAGACAGCATTGCCCTGGAGCACACCGACCTTCTGCGAAACATAGGCCAGCGCTTGGCCAATGTGATCGTGAAGGTCTGAAGCGATTTCCTGGCGTTCGCGGGCTTCGGCCAGTGACAACTCCGAGGTCAATCGCCGTAGTTGCCGCTGATATGCACGTATGCTTTCAATCGTTTTCCGGCTTGAGGCGTCGGAATCCGTCTGTCTTGCCGCGTTGTCGTTGTTCATTAAAAGAAGATAATATCAGGGGAGATGGCGCGCAATGTCTTTAAGGCCTCGCCCAGATTCGGCGTGAACATGTCGTCAGGGTGAATCCAGACTAAGTTAGTCCTTGACACCGGCCGATTATATGTGATAATCTTAGTAGATCATCGTTTTCATTCGCGATGCGTTTAGAGGAGGCAATCAGAGATATGCCGGAGCCAAACCGCTGCCAGCGCTGTATTATGCCCGACACCGTGCCGGGTATTGAGATCGACGACAACGGTGTCTGCACGCTCTGCCGCAACTATAGCGAACCCAAGTATCGCGGTCGCGAGGCCCTCGACAAAATTGTGGAGTCAATTCGCGGTAAGGGGGAGAAGTACGACTGCATTGTCCCGCTCAGCGGCGGCCGCGACAGTTCCTTCGTTCTCCACACCATGGCCGCCGACTATGGCCTGCGCGTTCTGGCTGTCAACTACGACAACGAATTTCGGGCCGAGCAGGCAGTGCGCAATATTCACACCGCCTGTGGCAAGCTCAAGGTCGATCTGGCCGAGATACGCTCCAAACGCGACATCGCCACAAAAATCGTCCGCGGAGAAATCCGACACCAACTGCCGATGGGTTTGCCGGGGATCATTATGGTCCTGTGCATTGCCTGCGCCTATGGCTACCGCAGTATCACCTATCGCCAGGCCGAGAAACACCGGGTGCCGCTCATCGTCTGGGGCTCGTCGCAAATGGAAAAGTCCGAGGATTATGCCGTGAATGCTTTTGATGAGGTCCAGCGACAATCCGGCCACGGGCAGCCGCGTTCGACACTGTCCAAGTTGCTCGATCCCGAGTATTACCGTTTGCGCTGGTATCATATCCTCCAGCGAATGGAGTTCCGGCCCTCTGCGAACCCGATTCTGTCCGACCAGCCGCCGAGGCTAAACGATCCCGACATTCACGAATTGAGCCTTTTCGATTATGTCGAATGGGACCGTGACCGGATAAAAAGTACCATCATGGGCAAACTCGGATGGCGCAAGCCGGAAGATCACGCCTCGAGCTGGCGCACCGATTGTGTGCTTCATGACATGGTGAATTACTGCTATGTCAATCCGTTGGGGTGCAGTAAAGCCTGTTTCGGGTACAGCAACATGATCAACGGCGGCCAGATGGACCGCGAGACGGCTCTGGCGCAGGAGCAGATGACGACCGGTGAGTTCCATGACCGACTGCGTCGTCTTCTCGTCGACCACATCGGTCTTACGCCCGAGGAGGCCGACCGGATCGAGGCGTTGCGGGAAGGGTAGGGGCACAGGGGTCAAAAGCGACTAACAGCCTGTCCGATATCAGGGAAATTGGTCTTCTTCCTGGTTCGTGATTCCTTCTTACGTAAAGCTTTCATTTGTCTCTCACTTAATACAATAGCGTACGGGTGGCTCCACAGTGGCCGAAGCATCCCATGACTATGAGAACCGGCCTCCTCCTCGTACAATTCCAGGCTGCAATGCAGGGTGTCGCCACTTATGGCGCCCGACGAGGCAGGTAGCAAGACATCGGACAAATCCGGTAGAAACGGGCGGTAGCTGCCATGTCTTATGTGCAACGAGGCTAACAGGACTTTACCGGGAGTGCGTTCAAGAGTCACCTTGATGCTGTCTGAGTCATCCGCTACCAGATTGAGATCTTTGGTCAATTTCAGGTTGGCAGGGATATAGTAGTCGCGTCTCGATGTTTGTTGGGGAAGCGGTCGGAACCACTGATCGGACAGCGGAAAGATCCGCCCGAGATTCGTAAGGAGGTAGCTCGCCGTCCAGAGCAGAGAATGCGGTCTCGTGGTATCGCCGACAGGGGGGAGGACATCCGGTCGGGTAGTGTAAGTATTGATCTCGATGATTTTGCTTTCATTGTTCTCGATGCGGCCCGGCAGGTTCAATAACGGAGAAGTCGGAGGGCCCGGTGTTATCACGGAGTTCTCTCCGTCGACGGAAATCACGGTGTAGA
>CAZVUZ010000175.1:0-6424 GCA_964630485.1 uncultured Ignavibacteriales bacterium | reverse complement strand
TGAAGTCGATTTTCGCCGGAAGATGGATCTGTACCATTCGCAATAAATCTGTTTGGGCAGAGCAGGCACTCTCACAAGCAGTTGACGAGCACATCGATCCGCCCGAAACGGCTGATAGCGTCGGCAACCATTTTCTCCACCTGTTCCCGGTCGGCAACATCGGCCCGGGCCGCCATCGCCGAGACGCCGGTCTTCTCGACTTCTTCGACAACCTCCAGCGCCGCGGTTTCATTGCTGTGATAGTTGACGACGATATCACTGCCGGCGCGGGCGAAAAGCAGGGCAATGGCCCGACCGATCCCCCGGGAGGCGCCGGTTATCAAGGTCACCTTGTCTTTCATATTAATCATCTTATCTCCAATGCCTTAGTAACGTTCACTTTTGCCCTCGGCGAGACGAAAAACGCTTTCCCGACGCCTCTCAAGATAATAGCTTAAATGTCAGATAGCAACGCGGCGATATCGCCGCGCCGTTTGGCGCCAAAAAGGACTTTAGTATGGATACCAGAGAGTTTAGAGAACAAGGCCACGTCCTCGTCGACTGGATGGCCGACTACCTTGAAAACATCCGCGACCTGCCGGTAAAATCTCCGGTGCAGCCGGGTGACATCACAACCGCCCTGCCACCAGACGCTCCCGCCGAGGGTGAGCCATTCGATAAGATCTTCGAGGACTTCCGCAACCTGATCGTGCCCGGCATGACCCACTGGCAGCACCCCTCGTTCTTCGCCTATTTCCCGGCCAATTCCAGCCCGCCCTCGGTGCTGGCGGAGATGCTGACCGCGACCCTGGGCGCGCAGTGCATGAGCTGGCAGACCTCACCGGCGGCGACGGAACTCGAGGAGCGCGTCATGCAGTGGCTCCGGAAAATGATTGGTTTGCCGGAGACTTTCACCGGGGTGCTTCAGGATACTGCCTCGACCGCGACCCTGTGCGCCCTGCTCACCGCGCGCGAGCACCGGACCGATTTCGGCATTAACGAACACGGTTTTGCCGACGCCCCGATCTTCACCGTGTACTGCTCCACCGAGACGCATTCGTCAATTGAGAAGGACGTCAAAATCGCCGGGATCGGTCGCGAGCACCTGCGCCGGGTGGCCGTGGACGATTCGTTCGCCATGAGACCCGAAGCCCTTCAGGAGGCCATCGAACGCGATGTTGCCGATGGTTACACGCCGCTGTGCGTCATCGCCACCCTGGGGACGACCAGCTCGACGGCTATGGACCCCATCCGACCCGTTGCTGAAATCTGCTGTAAACACGCCGTCTGGCTGCACGTCGATGCCGCCTTTGCCGGCACAGCCTTACTATTGCCGGAGATGCGCGACATGATTGACGGCATCGAGACCGCCGACAGTTTCGTGTTCAACCCGCACAAATGGATGTTCACCAATTTCGACTGCTCGGCATATTTCGTCCGCGATGTCGAGGCCCTTGTCCGCACCTTCGAGATCCTTCCCGAGTACCTCAAGACGAAGGAGGGCGACCGCGTCAACAACTACCGCGATTGGGGCGTACAGCTCGGCCGCCGTTTCCGGGCTTTGAAACTGTGGTTCGTGATTCGCACCTACGGTGTTGCCGGATTGCAGGCGCTTATTCGGAAACACCTGGGGATCGCGCGGGATCTGGTGGAGCGTATCCGTGCCGCCGGGGATTTCGAGATCCTCGCTCCGGTGCCGCTCAATGTGGTTTGCTTCCGCTACCGGCCAGAGGACGTTGACGAGGCTTCGCTGGATGAGATCAATCAGCGATTACTGGAAGCGGTCAACGCCACCGGTCGGATGTATATCACGCACACCAAATTGGACGGCAAGTTCACCCTGCGCATGGTCACCGCCCAGACAAGGGTGGAAAAGGAAGACGTCGAAAACGCCTGGGACCTGCTCCAGACTACCGCGAGGGGGCTAAAACCGTAATAATAGTGGTAGCTATCTAACCGCGATGGCGTTATCGCCCCGGTCTATCACCCGACCAACAACGATGCCCTTTACTTGGCGGTTTTCGAGATTTTTCAGGAGTTTCCCGGCGTTCGAAGACGGCACGCTGATGAGCAGCCCCCCCGATGTCTGAGCATCGTTCAGGAGCGTTCGTATGGTCTTTGACACGGATTCCGCATAGTGTACGCTCCTGGCAGTGTGAGCCTCGTTGTCAAGCGTGCCGCCGGGGACAACCCCCGAGACTACCATATCGCGGGCGCCGTCGAGCAGGGGCACTTTATCGCTGTCAATTTCCGCCGATGTCCCGGAGCCGTTCATCATCTCCAGTAAATGTCCCAGCAGTCCGAAGCCGGTTATGTCGGTACAGGCATGGATGCTCGTTTCCTGCATCGCTTCCGCGGCGGCTTTGTTGAGGCTCGCCATAGTCGCGATCAGGGTTTCCACCTGTGCCTCCTCCAGCAAGCCGCGCTTGAGCGCCGTGGAAAGAACGCCGGTGCCAATGGGCTTGGTCAAAACGAGCACGTCTCCTGCTTTGGCTCCATGGTTCGTAAGCACCTTCCGGGGATCGATGATTCCGGTCACGGCGAGGCCGAATTTCGGTTCCGTGTCATCGACAGTATGTCCGCCGATGATGGCAATACCTGCCTCGGCCGCCTTGTCATGGGCGCCGCGGAGGATTCTCTCGAGCACTCCGATGGGCAGGCGGTTGCTCGGAAAGCCGACCACATTGAGGGCAAAAAGTGCCTTGCCCCCCATGGCGTAAATGTCGCTCAGGGAATTGGCCGCCGCGATGGCTCCGAATTGATAGGGGTCATCGACTATGGGCGTGAAGAAATCGACGGTCTGGACCACGGCGGTGGTGTCGTTGATCCGGTACACCGCGGCATCGTCGGCCGTATCCGTCCCCACGATTATGTTCGGGTCATCCGGGACCGGCAGTTTGCGCAGGACCTCTTCGAGTAGTTGCGGACGCAGTTTGCAGGCACAACCCAGGCCGTGGGTGAAGCGAGTCAGGCGGATCTCAGCGTCATCTTCATCAACACTCTGAGTCACGGCATTTGGTTGCAGGCGGTCTATCACTTCGCCGGTCGCTTCAAGGGCCCGGTCGATCTCGTCCGCGGTGGTAAAACGGCCAACGGAAAAACGGATGGTCCCCATAGCGTACTCGAGCGGGACCTTCATCGCTTCGAGAACCGTCGAGACCTCAATCTGGTCACTGTGGCAGGCGGCCCCCGCCGATGCCGCCACCGAGGTGAGTTCGGACAATATGGTGTTGGCTTCCAGCCCCTTGAAACTGACACTGCAGGTATTCGGCAATCTCTTTTCGCGGTGACCGTTTACGCGAAGCTCGGGATAACGGCTCAGCAGACCCTGCTCGAGGCGATCACGCATTTTCTCAAGGTGCGCCATGCCCACCTCAAGATGGCCTTCCGCCAACTCGCAGGCCTTGCCCAGGCCGACTATTTCGAGGACATTCTCCGTGCCGGCCCGCCAGTTCCGCTCGTGGTCGGCGCCGTGCACCTGCTTCTCGAGCTTCACCCCGCCCCTGACGTAAAGCGCCCCGATCCCCTTGGGAGCATAGAGCTTGTGGCCGGCCACACTCAAAAGGTCAACTTTCAGCTCGTCCACCCGCACCGGAATCTTGCCCACCGACTGAGCGCAATCGCTGTGCATCAGGATGTCGTGACGATGGGCGATCTCCGCAATCTCGCCGATGGGCTGAATCGTGCCGACCTCGTTATTGGCATGCATGATACTGATCAGGATCGTCTGGGGCGTAATCGCATCTTCGATTTCGGCCGGATTAACCAGGCCGAATTCGTCAACCGGGAGCCAGGTCACATTACAGCCATGCTCTTCCAAATAATGGCATACCTCCGTCACGGCCGGGTGTTCGACGGCTGACGCGATAATGTGATTCCCGCGCTCTCGGAAGGCTCCGGCAACGCCCTTGATGGCGTAGTTATTCGACTCCGAGCCACCCGATGTGAAAATCACTTCTTCGGCCTCGCAATGCAACAGGGCCGCAACCTGGCGCCGGGCCTTCTCAATGGCCTTTTTCGTGGTTATGCCCAGTTCATGACTGCTGGAAGGATTTCCGAAGTGCTCATGAAGAAATGGCAACATCGCCTCCGCCACGCGCGGGTCGATGGGCGTGGTGGCATTATAATCAAGGTATATCGGTTTCAAATCGTCGCTCCGATCAGTCGGTATTGATTGACAGTCCCCGCAAATTATGGTTTTTGCCGGGAATGTAAAGCGGCAAATGCCGGCCCCGGCGATCAGCAGAAGCCGCTGGATTCCGCCGCCGTGATTTGCTATCATAGGCGGGAGACATCGCTAACCGAGAGACACCAGGACCCATTCCGCGGAGGACACATGTCGGCCACCAACACATGCGTACAGGATCTTTACTGCCCCAAATGCCAGGCTCGCTACCCGATCAATGAAATCAGAGCTCTCTGCGACTGCGGGGCCCCCCTCCTGGTCGACTACGATTACGAAAAGGCTTCGCAGCGATTGACACGCGAGACGCTCTCCCCCCGCTCGGCCTGTATGTGGCGTTACGCTGAAGTCCTGCCGGTTTTCGATGATGAAAACATCGTCACCCTCGGCGAGGGCGGCACACCGCTGGCCCGTGCCCGGACACTGGGTGGCTCCCTCGGCTGCGAGAACCTCTTTCTCAAAGATGAGACCCTCAACCCCACCGGATCTTTCAAGGCGCGGGGTCTCGGTATGGCGGTATCGCGGGCAAAGGAACTGGGCATCGAGAAACTCATCATCCCCACCGCCGGCAATGCCGGTTCCGCCGTGGCCGCCTATGCCGCCAAAGCCGGTTTGAAGTGCCTGGTTGTCATGCCCAAGGATGTCCCGGCGCCGTTCTTGGTCGACTGCGTTTATCACGGCGCCGAAACGGAACTCGTCGAAGGGACCATCAAGGACTGCGGAAAGAGGGCCGCCGAAAGGGCCGCCGAGGAAGGTTGGTTTTCGGTGGCGACGCTCAAAGAACCCTATCGTATTGAAGGCAAGAAGACGATGGGGTATGAGCTGGCCGAGCAATTCGATTTTGACCTGCCGGAGGCCGTCATTTACCCGACCGGCGGCGGGACCGGCCTGATCGGGATGTGGAAGGCCTTCGATGAGATGGAAAAGATGGGCTGGATCGACAGTCGCCGTCCGAAAATGATCTCGGTCCAGGCTGACGGTTGCGCGCCCATCCCCCGCGCATTCGAAGCCGGACTCGACCATGCCGAGGAGTGGCAGAACCCGCATACCCTGGCGGCCGGACTGCGCGTTCCCGGGGCCATCGGCGATTTCCTGATGCTGGAGGCCATTCGCAAAAGCGGCGGCACCGCCATTGCCGTATCCGACGGTGAGATCATGTGCTACACCCGGCAACTCGCCGCCGCCGAGGGCGTCTTCTCATCCCCCGAGGGCGGCGCCTGTATCGCCGCGCTGGAACGACTCCTGAAAGACGGCTTCCTTGATCCAAAGGACCGCATCGTGGCGTTCATAACCGGCAGTGGGTACAAGTATCTTGATATTCTGAAAGAACATATGTAGCCGTTCGAGAGGGGAACGGCCATTGAGTTACTGACCCCGTCAGCAAAGGAGGTTCACAATGTTCGGCAAGACTTGTCTTTTGGTCCTGTGGGCCATGCTCGCCTGCCCGGGTGGCTCATCAGAGTCGGCATCGAAGCCGGCCGCAATCGCGCAATCTTCACCCAAAGCGACTCACCTCTGGGACACCCCTGAAGGTTTGATAACGCCTGAATCGGTTCACTATGACTCCGTCAGGAATGTCATTTATGTCGCCAACATAAACGGCAAACCGACCGAGAAAGACGGCAACGGTTTCATTTCCAAACTTACACCCGACGGCAGGATTGAGACCCTGCAATGGGTCAGTGGCCTGAACGCCCCCAAGGGCATGGGGATAGTCGACGGCAGGCTTTTTGTCACCGACATCGATCAGGTCGTGGCGATTGATATCGACGGCGGCCGCATCGCCAGGCGCTATCCGGTCAAAGACGCCGTTTTCCTCAACGACATCGCCATTGCCCCGGACAAAAGCGTATACATCTCCGATATGAGCACCAGGAAGATCCACCGCATCCGGGGGGATTCACTTGAGACCTGGCTCGAAATGGATGCGCCAAGTCCCAACGGCCTGTTTGTCGAGGGCGGCTATCTGCTCGTAGGCACTCAGGGAAACCTTTACCGGGTATCACTGGTCGAAAAGACGGGCGTTAAATACATCGAGGGAACGGGCAGTATCGACGGCCTCGCCCCGGACGGACGCGGCGGTTACGTAATCTCGGACTGGAGCGGACTCACACAGATCATTTATCCCGATAAGGTGGCGGTTGTTCTGCTCGACACCGGGGCGGATGGGATCAACGCTGCCGATATCGATTACATTCCTTCTATGAGATTGCTCCTGATCCCCACTTTCTTCGACAACAGGGTAAGAGCTTACCGGATAGA
>CAZVUZ010000174.1:0-6430 GCA_964630485.1 uncultured Ignavibacteriales bacterium | reverse complement strand
GATGTACGAGGTCTCGACCTGGTCCCTGCCGCTGGCCTATAATGCTGACGCCTTTGTCACCGGCTCATCGGTAACGGTCGGAAAAGAGCCGGTAACTCTGCCGCTTCCGGCGTCCGCCGGGGAGCTGATCAACCCCGATGCCGGTTTCGGTTTTCTCGTTCGCATGTCCGGCGAGAGGGTCCACCGGCTTTTGGTGAAGCTGTTCGGGGAGCACTTGATTGTCTACTGCAGCGAAGATCCGTTCAAAATGGATGGCATCGACTATCCCTCCGGGACGCTTCTCCTGCGCCGCCGGGGTAACCCCGACGATATGCCGGAAACCCTGCATCGCCTGGCTGCCGAGATCGGCCTGACCATTCGCGGCGTCAACACCGCTCAGACCTCCGAAGGATCCTATCTCGGGGCGTCCTCGTTCCGACTGCTGGCGGCGCCGAAAATCGGAATCCTCGCCGGCGAGGGGATTGACTATACTTCGTTCGGCGCGCTCTGGTATGTGCTCGACCAGGAGTTGGCCGTCGACCACGCCCTGATAAACGCCTCCAGCCTTGCCCGCAGTGACCTGTCAAAATTCAATACCATCGTTATGCCCGGTGTCTGGGGCGGGCCGGATCGGGTGCTGGGCCAGGGCGGCAAGTCGAAACTCGGGAAGTGGGTCCGGGACGGCGGGACGCTCATAACAACCGGCAGCTCGACGCCATGGGCGGCCGACACCGCCACCGGCTGGTCAAAGGTTCGCCAGCGGCGCCAGGTGCTGGATGAACTCGATGAATATGATGCCTCCCTCAGGAGAGAAATTGCCGCCGAGGCGCCCGAGATCGACACCATGGCTCTCTGGCACCCCGACAAAGTGCCGCCGCAGGAAGGGGCAGATGCCATCGAGAAAGCGGCCCCGGCCGGCAAAGCCGACCCGAAACAGGACGAATGGGCGCGACGGTTCCATCCCCGGGGAGTGTTTCTCAAGGCCGAGGTGGATCGCGAATCCTGGCTGGCCTTCGCCATGGATGAAACGGTTCCGGTGATGCTCTATACCGACTATGCTCTGCTTTCCCAGCCGCCGGTGTCCACTGTGGCTCGGCTCACGTCTGATAAGAACAGCCTCCGGTTGTCGGGTCTGCTCTGGCCGGAGGCCCGAAAACGCTGGGCCGGGAGCGCCATCGCCACCCGCGAGAGGATGGGCTCGGGACAGCTCATTATGTTCGCCGCCGAGCCCTATTTGAGGGCCTATATGTGGGGAACGCGCCGGATGTTCGTCAACGCCGTCATGTTCGGTGCCGGCATGGGCACCAATTCAAGCCCCTATGAAGAGGAGCAATAGGCGGCTTCCGCCGGTGAAGTCGGCTTTCAGGGTATATGAACCTGATAATACTGACCGAAAACGACGACCGCGGCGACACGATCTACCATCTGGCGGACCACCGCGCCGAACACATCCGCACGGTTCTGAAGGTGGGGGCGGGCGATAAAATTAAGGTCGGGTTGCTTAACGGCCCGAGGGGAGAGGCCGTGGTGGACGAAATCTCTGAGGCCGGGGTGGTTCTCCGGATTGGTGAGCTTCGGGACGTACCGCCGCCAGGGCCCGAAGTGGACCTCATATGCGCCCTGCCGCGTCCTCAAACCCTCAAGAAAGTGCTGTTCACGGCGGCCATGATGGGCGTTCGCCGCCTGGATCTCGTCCGCGCCAACCGGGTCGAGAAAAGCTACTTCCACTCGCCCCTGCTTCAGGCGGAGAATCTCGAGTCGCATCTTATCGAGGGCCTCAGCCAGGGATGCAATACGCGGCTGCCGCAGGTCGCCGTCCACGACCGTTTCCGCCGCTATTTCGAGGATATCTTCCCCGCATCCTTGAGTGATTCCGCTCCTCCTCCGGTCATGCTTCTGCCCGATCTTGAGGTCGAGGTTGCTATGGACTCCGTTTATCACGGTCCGCACGAGCATATTGTTTTCGCCATCGGTCCCGAGGGCGGCTGGGTGCCCTTTGAGACGGAACTGCTTACGGAGATCGGTTTTCGAAGTTTCAGCCTGGGACCCTGGGTCCTGCGCGTCGAACACGCCGTGACGGCCGCCCTTTCGCAGGCCGCCCTGGTGTTGCGAAAGCTCCCCGGGGCGCAGGCGTGATTCTCGCGGACGCGCGCCGGTAGTTTACGTTGACGCTGTTTTCAATTGACACGGGGCGGGATGTTTGCCCATATTTGGGTTGCAGCTGCTGTCGTACCGGGAGGCGTGCAAAACTTGCTCAGAATGCCGGACGGCACTTGAAATGTGTTCGAAAGACACTGTTCTCGTGAACCAGCGCCTTGATATAACGGTTTACCGGAATGTGCCGTAAAATTGAGAGGAGTTCCACCCGATGAGTGCTGGAAAATCTGTAGTCGCCGTCATCAAGACCAGACCCGATGCCGTTTTGGACGATTATGTCCGCCTGGCGGAGCTGGCCGGCATGAAAGATGCCCTGGATGCGTCGAGTACCACCATCCTCAAGGACAATATCTCCTGGCATCTGCCTTTTCCCGGGGCCAATACCGTCCCGTGGCAACTCGAGGGCACCATCAAGGCCCTTCACGCGAGCGGTCTGAAGGACCTCGTGGCGGTGCACAACAACACCGTCGTGACCAACCCTTACGTCGGGGGCAAACTGTGCAAGCTAAAGCCCATCTACGAAAAGTACGTCATACCCGAGCGGTTCAACAACGATCCCAATGACCTCAAATGGGAGATCTTCCGCCCGAAGGCCGAAATGCTCGTGCTCGACAAGATCTACCCCGAGGGTATCCGTATCCCGGAGTTTTTCCACGGCAAAAACATCGTGCATCTGCCGACGGTCAAGACGCACATATACACGACCACCACGGGATCGATGAAGAACGCCTTCGGCGGATTGCTCAATACGCGGCGTCACTATACCCATTCGGTCATCCATAAGACGCTGGTCGATTTGCTGGCGATACAGAAGGAAATCCACCCCGGCATATTCGCCATGATGGACGGCACCACGGCCGGATCCGGCCCCGGGCCGCGGACGATGATTCCGCATGTGAAGAACTATATCCTGGGCTCTGCCGACCAGGTGTCTATCGATGCCGTGGCCGCGAAAATGATGGGTTTCGACCCTATGTCCCTGGAGTATATCAATGTCGCCCACGAGCGCGGGCTGGGGCACGGACGCCTCGATGAGATCGAGGTCGTCGGAGAAGACATTTCCAATGTCAACTTCCAGTTTACGGTCGGGGATAACCTCGCCTCCACCGTCGGGGATGTTTTCTGGTTCTCGCCGTTGAAAGTGTTCCAAAAGCTGTTGTTTCACACGCCGCTGGTGTATATATTTGTGTTTGCCTCGGCGTTTTACCATGACCGGTTCTGGTATCCGACGAAGGGGCGGAAGATCTTCAGCGAGTGGCTGAAGAATACCGAATGGGGAGAGTTGTTCCAGAAGTATTGACGTATGACTTGGCGAGTGGTATCGATCACTCCTGAAGCCGGTATGCAACCCCGGGGAACTATCGACGTATGACGGGGTATGATATTTATTGATGCGTAGGGATGCGAGCGAAGGGAGCCATAAATTCTCAAAGCATTCTCAGGGTGGCATTCGGCCCCGATCGAAACAGGCACTAAGGGCTTTTCGGGCAATGACCTGAGGCGGCCTCGAAAGCCACTTTTCCTTGGGCAAAATGACCAATTAATACTTGCTTTTGCCCTGAAAGGATGCTATCGTCAGTCGCTGGGTTTTTCACAATGCTAAGAAGGAAGGTTTACCTGCATCCGACAATGTGCGATAAGGCGCTGTCGGCAGAGAGTTTACAGGGGCCTCTAACTTGAATAAAGTAGTTTTTACGGGATTTTTTATTCTTGACACTCTTTGGTCGCCAAATTATGTTACCGACCAATTTAGGAGAATTGTCATATAGAAGATGCTATGCAGTAATGATTTAGGCTGGTGGGCCGATAAATCCATTAGTTAATGAAAAAGACAATCAGATAAGATTTTTTTTTTACGAAGGAGGTTTTTTGAGGTTGAAACCGGGAGGAAGAAGCCCGTAATTGCGGGTAGTTTATTAGAGATACCAGGGCTGGAAAGGAAATAAGCTTAAACATAGAAACAGCTATCTATCATGACGAAAACAAGTTCAAACCAAGGTTTTAAAGGAGTAACTAGAATGGGAAGAAACATGAAGTTTCTGTTGCTGCTCGCAATCTTTGCCTGCAGCATTACGGCGGCTTTCTTCATCAGCGGTTGCGGTGACGACTCGACAGTGATCGAGTCCAAGGATATCCCGACCAATGATACGACGGTCGTTATTGAAACCGAGGACAGGGTGATCGGCACCGTCCACGGTGTGGTGATTAACAGTTTTGACGACGTCCGTCTGGCCGGCGTCACTGTTAACTGGTCCAACCAGGAAGCGAGCGGTTCGACGACGACGGACGCCAACGGTATCTGGACTACCCCTGCCGATCTTGGTTCCGGCTACTATGAATTCCTGTTCAAGCAGGCCGGCTATACCGACATTCGGGGAATTTCCTATATCCCGACGCTGGAAGAAGTCAGAAGGCCTGACAACCAGCCCGCCGGTGATATTTACGTGTCGTCCGTTCTCGACGCCACCATGGCGCCGCTGACCGGTACCGTCACGGGCCGTATCTACACCGCCCTGCCGGCCGGCAAGGACGGCGCCGACCCGATGGCCGCCGACGATCCGCGTCTGGTCTCGGTTGCCGGTGATGTCGACCTGATTCTCGACTACGCCAATTTCCCGTTTGACTCCACCAAGTATTACACCACCACGGACGCCGAAGGTTACTACACCTTCACCAACGTTCCGCTGATCCTCAGCAGTCAGTACGACATGTTCGAGGGCGAGGCGGCCGCTAAGGATGGCGAGAACCTGGCGCTCAACGTAGATGATGGTATTGTCATGTGGGTACTTGGTTTCACCCAGGGTGACTCGACCTACAATACCGAGACCTTCCCGGTTGAAATGCAGCCCGGCGTGACCAACATGATGAACATCTTCATGCCGCTGGCCGGCGATCCTGACGGCCCCGTGGTCACCAATCAGCCGGTGGTTCTCAACTTCAACTTCGAGCTTGGTGATTTCCAGGTTACCGATGATATCGTAATCAACTTCTCCAAGCCGATGGATGTCTCCACCGTTGATATCAGCATGGGCATCGGTGGCGACTTCGCCATCTCCTGGGATGAGCTTGATATGGTCCTGACCATCAATCCGGCCCTGTCCCTGATTCCCGACAACTCATACAATATGGTTATCAGTGGCCAGTCCGTTGACGGTTATCCTCTCCTGGATAGTGAAGACAACGATGCCAACTGGGATCGTACTCTTTACACCCAGGATGGCATGCGCTACGTGGCCACCAACCTCGATAACTACGGCGACGTCGAGAATCCGTTCAATGATTTCCCGCTTGACGCCAATATCACTATCGAGTTTGATATGGTCCCGACCGCTCCGGTCGACGGCGATCTGCTGACCGGATTCATTACCCTGTACGACACCGAAGTTTCTCGTGAGGTCAATATCACTTACTCGGTGGCCGGCAATATCCTGACCATTGATCCGGTCAACCTGCTTGAGTCGGATCGTGTTTACTGGCTCGACTTCAAGATCTACTCGTCCCTGCGAGGTGACTTTGTTGCTGACAGCGAAGTCCGCGGCAGTGACCTGCTGTTCACGACCGAGAACACTGCTCCGATTCCCGCCGCTCCTGCCGGCTTTGCCATCGACTATTCCGAGATGGGCACCGGCTGGACGGCCGACTGGAACACTACTTCCATCGACTTCCGCTGGAACAGTGTTCAGTATGCCAAGTATTATCAGATCTTTGCCAAAGACAACAAGGCCAACACTGACTATATCCTGGTTGAAGATAGTATTGACGATGTCAGCTATCATCAGTGGCAGGGTGGCAATGTTGATCTAACCGATACGGCGAATCTGCAGTTTGATCTTTACAACGATGATGGAATCCAGACACCGTTCTCCGGCGGCACTGAGCTTACCTTCAAGATCCGTGCGGTCAACCGGACCGGCGCTGGTGACTTCTCAGCCGAGATTACCATCGGTGACGAGACGCCTCCCGACTTCGCTATTGGCCAGGACGGCTCCGCCGACAACGCCGATGACGACGTCGACGCCTTGGAGTTTGACCTGACCATGTCAGGTGACTACGGCGAAGGCGATATGATCGAATACGCTCAGCTTGCCGATAACCCGACCTTCACCTTTGTCCAGGGTGACAACGTTGGTAACCCGGTCTTTATCCTGACCGCCGACGATGTCGAATGGACCTGGGCCAACGATGTCCGCAGTGGCGACGCTGTCGTGACCGTTCCGGCCGAGGCTACCGCCTCTGCTGACTGGATGATCGTTTCGATCGCCGATAACTCCGGCAACGTGGGCGTCGACACCAT
>CAZVUZ010000173.1:0-6451 GCA_964630485.1 uncultured Ignavibacteriales bacterium | reverse complement strand
GGGCGTCTGCCGCCCACAACAAAACCTGCCAATCTTAACAACCGAACATGAAAAATCGCAAAACGAACCCATTTCAGCGCCAAACTTAAAAATACGAGAAACGAACCCATTTCAGATAGCAGCTCTGGAGCGCCGGTGCCCCGCCGCCACCGTCGCCCATTTTACCCTTGCGCATCGGCGCGGGCTGTGGGATATTAGCGGTACATGAAAGACGAAATCGCCCAGAATATAATTGAGCTCCGCGGCCGTATCGCCGAGGCCTGCGAGGAACACGACCGCGATGCCGATGACATCACCGTTGTCGCCGTCACCAAAACCCACCCCGCCGCCATCATCAAGACCGCGGTGGCATTCGGGCTCCACAATATCGGCGAGAGCCGCCTGCAGGAAGCCGAGCCCAAAATCACCGAGGTGGGGCCGATCGCGCGCTTTCACATGATCGGACATCTCCAGACCAATAAAGTCAAAAAGGCCGTCGGCCTTTTCGACGTCATCCAATCGGTCGACAGCCTCAAGGTCGCCGAAGAGATCAATCGTGAGGCGGAGAAAATCGACCGCACTATCGAATGCCTCATCGAAGTCAACAGCACCGGTGAGAGCCAGAAATTCGGCGTCTCCCCGGAAGATTGCCTGAACCTGGTTAAGAAAGTTAACCTTTTACCCTGCATAAACTTGGTCGGCCTGATGACGATCGGGCCGTTTACCGACGATGAAGAAGCCAGCCACCGGGCTTTTGCCGTCTGTCATGAGCTGTTCAAGACCGGACGAGATCTTGTCGGCCACGATTTCGACACATTGTCGATGGGTATGACGGACGACTTCCCGGCCGCCATAGCCGAAGGATCAACCATGATTCGCGTCGGCACTCTCCTGTTCGGTCACCGCTAGACCTAAGGCCCCGTTTCCAGCCGCACATTTTCAACCTTAAATAGTGGCCCGAAGCCGTTTTGAAGCCCTCTGCGGGGCTAATTATTTTGGGGCAAGTTACGATAATAGAAATAGAGATTCGTTCGGTCGGGCCTGTACCAGTTCTGCACAGGCATCGCCGGTGGAAACGAGTAAGAAATTTATGCCAACCTTCAGATAGGTGAGTGATTATGGATTTGTCGCCAAACGATATCCGCGGTTACGAGTTTGAGACTCAGATGCGCGGTTACGCCAAGGATGATGTTGACAGTTTTCTTGACCAGGTCGCCGTTGCCCTGGATACTGTCAAACAGGAAAATCTGAAAATGTCGATGGAGATTGACTCGCTCAAGACCCAGATTGAGGGTTTGCGACAATTCGAAGACACCATCAAGAATGCCGCCATTGATGCCCGGCGCAATGCGGACACGACCATGGCCAATGCCAGGGAGGAAGCCGAGCAGCTCCTCAGCCAGGCGCGCGCCGAGGCCGAGAGTATCGTCGGCTCCCGTGCCCAGCAGGTCACAGAAATCGAAGATCAAATAGCCAGGTCGGAGTTGGTCAAGAGATCTTACCTTAGCAAACTGCGGACGATGATCGAGTCACACCTGGAAATGGTCGAAGCTTTGACATTCTCCGAGGGTCTTGCGGACAGGGAAAACGAGGCCGAGCACATCGAGGTCACCGATTCGGCAGAGGTTGAGCGTAACCAGATGGAAACCGTTGCCACCGGTGGTTCCGCTACAGCGTCAATTGAAACCGAAGAGGCCAATGCCGCCGGCGAGATCGTCGAGGTAGATCCCTCCGAACAGCCTGCCGAGGCCTCGGGTGAAGCGGACGTGGAAACACCGGCGGAAGAACCGAAACCTATCGATCCGGAACTGGCCGCGGCGCTGGAGAGCTACCAGGGCAAGGAATCGGGGACCGAAGAGGCCCCGAACATCGACACCGATGTTTCCAGAGACACCGGAGCCATTCCCACGGTGCCCGGAGAAATTAACGAGACGACCTTGAATGCTGAAGATATTCCGCCCGGATTCATCGCTAAGAATGAACCCTCCGGCGGTGACAGCTCGGCCACCGACAGGGTGGAAACGGCAGCGTCGAGACCAAGGGGCACGGCCGCCGTCATCGAAGATTTGCCCAGGGATGTGAATACGTCCCGGGAGCCGGTTGATCCGAACGCCCTGGCCGAAGAGCTGGATGAAGTTGCCGCCAAATTCGAAGAGGAAATGGACAAAGCAGCCAAGGGCTAGATTTATACCCGCCTGAATGCAGGGGACCGGTCGCAGCTACCTTTCGCGGCCGGTCTTTTTTTGCCCGGTAACATACGAGAGTTTGCCGGGGCGGCCCTTTTTTGCTGACAACCGCCTTCCCATGCGTATATTCTCCACGAATAAAGAGACCATTTGACCTGAATTGGAGATATACCATGAATACCCCGGAAGAAATAAATCGGATGCTCGGCGAGGCCGTCGAATATATTAAATCACAGATCAGTTTTGAACCTCGCGTCGGCATCATCCTCGGCACCGGCCTGGGCTCGCTGGTTGACGGTATCGAGATGGTCGGCACCGTCGATTACGACAAGATCCCCCATTTCCCTGTCTCGACGGTGGAGTCGCATGCCGGGCGCCTGCTCTTCGGCAACCTGCGCGGTAAGCAGGTGGTGTGCATGCAGGGACGGTTTCACTATTACGAGGGCTACAGCTTCAGGCAAATCGCCTTTCCCATCCGCGTCCTGAAGGCGCTCGGCATGAAAACGCTGGTGGTTTCCAATGCCGCCGGCGGGATGAACCCCAATTTCAAGCCGGGCGATATCATGATTATCAAGGACCATATCAATTTCTTCCCCGGCAACCCCCTGATCGGCCCCAATGACGACAGCTGGGGCGACCGCTTTCCGGATATGTACGAGGTTTACAACCGCGACCTGATCCAGACGGCGAAAGAGGTGGCGATCGAGCAGAAACTTCGGGTCCAGGAGGGTGTGTATCTCGGGCTTACCGGACCGTGCCTTGAGACGGCGGCCGAGTATCGCATGTTCCGGGGATTCGGCGCCGATGCGGTGGGTATGTCGACGGTGCCGGAGGTCCTTACAGCTCATCAGCAACACAGCCGCATTCTCGGCTTTTCTATCATTACCGACATGGGTTTGCCGGACAATATGCATCCCTGCTCACTGGATGACGTGATCGGGACGGCCTCGCGCACCGAGCCGAAACTTCGCGACCTGATCGCGGGCTGTGTCGAGCGCATGGAGGTGTAGGCGAGCGCCCCGACACATGCTGGCTAACAGCGACTTATAGCGCAATCATGGTCCTCGGCGAGGCTCTTGCAGTCTCGCCGCCTTGATTAGCACTGGACATATCTCATTAATTTGCCATATTGCATAATATAGATCAAAGGAGATTTATTCACCCGCTCTGACCCAGGGGTGTCAATCGACCTATGCTCCGGCATTCGTCGCAATCTCAATAACCGATCCGCTCTCGCGGCCCGGTAAAAAACACATACGCAGGGAGATCGTAAAATGACGCCACGTTCAACTGTGCTAATCGTTGTCCTCACCCTCATCCTGGTCGGCGCCGCCTTCGCCGACAGTAGTTATCCGCCGCCGCCCAATGTCCGTGTGACCAACATACCACAGCTCAACAACGAGGAGCAGGTATTTATCTGTCCCACCGACAGCAACATCATTATCGCCAACTGGCGCGATTTCCGGCTCAATTATCGCCAGATCGGCATCGGCCGCTCCACCGACGGCGGGCTGACCTGGACCGACTCGCTGATCAGCCGACCGGACATGCAGTATTTCGGTTACGACTCCAAGCAATCGGACCCGACCATGACCGTCGACCGCCTGGGTAATTTCTATATGTCGGCCCTCGACTATGACGGTGTCCCCTTTTCGTGCCTTTCGACCATTTCGTTTTACAAATCCACCGACAAGGGGATCTCGTGGACCGGCCCGGTGCCCGGCATGTGGACCGGCGACCCGAACATTTTCGAGGACAAGCAATTCATGACTGTCGATCGCACCGGCGGGCCGTATGACGGCCATCTCTATTGTTCCTGGACGCGCTTTCCCAATCCCGACCGTATCGTCCTCGTGCGTTCCATCGATGGTGTCGCCTCTTTTGAGGATACGGTCGTGGTCGGCCCCACCCAGACATCATCCGGCTGTGCCCCGAATGTAGCAGACGCCGGCCAGTTTTGCATCCCGGTCGTCAGCTCCAACGGCGACGTTCACGTATTCTGGCAGGGAACGGCGCTCGATTCGGGCGATGTCTGCACCGGGCATATGGCCATGAAGCACGTAGTGTCCACCGACGGCGGGGCCTCGTTCACCTATCAGGACACCATTCTCCAGGTCTCCGGTTACATGACGGCCGACGGCGGCATCAACACCTATTCGCAGCCGGCCGGCGATGCCGATATCACCGGGGGACCCTTTGACGGCCACATTTATATATCCTTCACCAACACCGGCCCCGAGGACTCCGGCAACAGCGATGTCGATTTCGTTCGCTCCACTGACAACGCCCTCACCTGGTCGCCGCGTCTTCAAATCAATGACGGCGCCAACACTGAGGACATTGACAGCTTCCACCCCTGGCTCATTGTCAATGAAGAGGGCGTGGTGATCGTCATCTTTTACGACCAGCGCTACGACGCGCCCTCATACTACCTGTTCGATGCCCTGGCGGCCTATTCCTTCGATGGCGGCGCCACCTTCACCTCCAACCACCGCATTTCGACGGTGTCGTCATCACCGGGAAGTCTCAAGAGCGACGGGGAGGAGCAGGCCTACACGATCGACGAAAACGGATTCTATCAGCCGTTAAGAACGGGCGATCGGGCGGGTTTGATAGGTGAGTACATCGGTGTCACCGCCTTCCACGACAAGATCAACGCCTTCTGGACCGACTCGCGTGACGGTAACTCGGAAATCTACACTGCCAACTGGTATTTGCCCCTGCTCGAACCAAGGCTCTCCGCTCCGGAGATCGGGGCCTATGCGGGTGCCTATCCGTCCTTCCACTGGGCGACCTCGTGGAAACACAACGAAGACCGCTACCGGATCGAGATATCCACCGACGAGTCCTTCGTGGAAAACGTCAGTTCCTTCGTAGTGGATACCAATCTTTATATACCCGTGGCGCCCCTCGCCGAGGGCTCGTATTACTGGCGGGTGAAGTCGCTCAAAACCACCAGTCCCGACAGTTCGGATTACTCCGAGGTTTGGTCCTTCGAAGCTGACACCACCCCGCCCGATGCACCGGTGCTCCTCGGCCCGCCAGATAACGAACAGACCCTGGACCCGACGCCGACCTTCCAGTGGACAGCATCGTTCAAGCTCAACTCGCCGGTCACCTATGCCCTCTACATCTCCACCAATCCCGCCTTCCCCGGTACGCCCGAGACCCGAACCTATGAAGGCCTTACCGGAACGGAATACACCCCCGTCGACTTCCTGGCGGATGGGGTCCCCGGCTACTGGAAAGTCATCGCGACCGATGGCGCGCTCAATTCCACGCCGTCGGCGGTCGGCACCGTGACCTACTTCAATGTCATGTGCGGCGACATCGACCGCGATGGCGACCCGATCATAACCATTGCCGACCTCGTCTACCTGGTCGATTACATGTTTGGCGGCGGACCGGAGCCGCCGGTGATGGTGACCGCCGATGCCAATGGCTCGGGCGGCGTGATCGATGTCGAAGATCTGGTCTGGATTGTAGATGACATGTTCAGTGGCGGACCGCCCCCGGTCTGTCGATGATGAACTCTCTGCATAAATGCGGCGTGTCCCGCGGGGCACGCCGTCGTTTTAATATGTGATTCCCATGTCATCGGCGAACCCGTATTATCTGCTCATGAGTGACGAAAGAAAACTACAGGACCTGGTGTCGGTCGGACCGGCCACACTGGAAGACTTCGACCGCCTGGGTATTATCCGGGTCGAGGATCTCATCGGGCTCGACGCCCATAACCTCTTCGAGCAATTACAGCAAATCACCGGGCAGAGACATGACCCTTGCTGTGAGGATGTTTTCCGGGCGGCAATTGAACAGGCCAATAACCCGGATCTTCCCGCGGAGAAAAAACACTGGCCCTATTGGTCGAAAGTGCGCAAGGCGGCCAGGTAGTCCAGGTCGGCCCACACGCGTCTGACTGCTTGCTTTTGGCCGCGATTCGGCGTTTTTTAGAGACATGAGACAAATCAAAATCCTCCCCGATGCGGATCTCGAACGCTTCGTCGATATCCAGTTTGACGCCTACCCCGCCTACGGCAACGGTACCAAAGAAGAAAAAGAGAAAGTCAAAGAGCGCCTCCAGAAAAAGTTGACGGATGAGCGCGTGGCGCTCTATGGCGTCTACGACGATGACACCCTGCTCGCCGACGCCATTTTCTATGATTACAACATGAACTTCCACAGCCGCAAAGTTCTCGCGGGCGGTGTCGGGTCCATCGCGGTCAGCCTCACCCATAAGAAACAGCACCTGGCCTATGACCTGATGCAGTTCTATCTCGCCCACT
>CAZVUZ010000172.1:0-6453 GCA_964630485.1 uncultured Ignavibacteriales bacterium | reverse complement strand
GATGCCTATGAACAGGTTCGCACGAGACTGAATGAGGTCCCTTCGTGTTGGGGGGGAGAGGGCGCGGCAAGGCGCGCGGCCGAGGCCATAGCGGGGATGTTGAGATGACGGTCCTTTACCGGTTCATAACCTTCATGGTTTTCTGCATCCTCTATCCCTATGCTGTCTTCCGGGCGGCCCGGGGTGATGAGTTATGGCGGGGACGGCTGGGGCAGATCGAGCCACCGCCGCCGGGATGCATTTGGATGCACGCCTCGTCCGTGGGTGAAGTGCGCGTTGTCGGCTACCTCGTCGACTACCTCAGAAAGAGGTCCAGCCTCCCGATCCATGTCACAACCATGACCAGGACCGGCTTTGAGACCGCCGGTAAGCTGCTGGGCGCGAAGGTCACTCAGTCGTTTTTCCCTCTCGATTCGCGGGGCGTTATCCGGCGGACCCTGGATACGCTGAAGCCATGTGCCATCGTCATCGCCGAAACCGAAATCTGGCCCAACCTGATCCTCGAGGCGGCGCGGCGCGAGATCCCTGTTTGTCTTGTCAACGGCCGCATGTCGCAAAAGGCCTTCGGTCGCTACCGCCATCTGCGCGGCTCCCTCTCGCAATTACTGAAGAAATATGACAGGTTCTTTTTCAAGACCGAGGACGATGCCCAACGGTATCGTTTCTTCGGGGTTCCCGAAGATCACTGCGAAGTGGCCGGGGATATGAAATTCGATGCCCCGCTGCCGGATCGCAGTCCGGAGAACATACTGGCGATTCGCGCCCGCTGTGGCGCCGAACTCTCGGATTTTCTGATAGTGGCCGGCTCGACCCGCGAAGGCGAAGAACAAACGATGTTTGATTTATGGCGCCGGCTTTCGGAAGACATGGATAACCTCAGGCTGATCATCGCGCCACGCCATGTCGAGCGCGCTGGTCAACTCATGGAGCAAATGGAATTGGCCGGGCTGGAGTTTTCCGTTTTTGAAAAATCGGATAATCCCGCCGGTCTGATTTTGGTGGACAGAGTGGGCTTGCTTAACGATCTTTATGTAGCTGCGGATGTGGCCTTTGTCGGCGGGACGCTGGTCGATATTGGGGGGCATAATATCCTGGAACCCGTTTGGGCCGGGACGCCCGTTTTGTTCGGTCCGTACCTTGATAACGTCCGCGAGGCGGCCGCGTACATTCAAAAGGGCAATTACGGTTGTGAGATAGCTGATGCGGATGATTTTGAGCGGGTCATCCGGCAAATCCATAACCGGGAGAGAAGTTTCGCCGTGAAAGACGAAGAGGACCTGACCAATTCGGCCACCGCCCGGGCGGGCAACTATATACTGGAACGCACCGATTATGCTTGAACGCCTTTGGAAGAAAACCCTGCGCCGTAAAGGTCTCTCGCTGTGGTCTGTCCCGGCGCTATTCCTGTGGCTGGTTTCTCTTGTCTATCGACTGGTTGTCTTTGTCCGCACCCGGACGGCGAAGGCGGATGTTGAGGTGTCGGTACCTGTTATCTGCGTTGGCAACATTACCGTGGGGGGGACGGGCAAAACGCCGATGGTAGAATTTCTGGCGAGGTACCTGTTAGATGAGGGGCACCGCGTGGGTATTGTCTCCAGCGGCTGGGGACGCCGGTCGGAGGAAACTATCCTCGAGCCTGGCTATCGCGTCCAGAATTTGGAGGCCGACGTTACGGGGGATGAGGTAATGCTCCTGGCCCGGCTTTTGCCCGAGGCCGTGTTCTCCGTCGATCGGGTCAAAGCCGAAGCCGCCCGCCGTCTGGCTGATACCGGCGAGGTCGATTTGATAATCGTCGACGACGGCTTTCAGCATCATCGCCTGCGCCGCGATCTCGATCTGGTTACGTATGACGGCGCCGTCACAAAAAAATTCCTTCGGGCTTTCCCGTTCGGACTCCTGCGCGAACCGATCACGGCGCTGAAAAGGGCGGATGTCGTTATAATCACGCGGGCCAATTTTGCCCGCGACCTGGGTGTCCTTCAGCGCCGCGTGATAAAGTTGAGCCCCAAAGCGGAGCACTATTGCGCCCAATTCGTGGCCACCGAAATAGTAAACGACGAGGGCCGCCGCAACGTGAAATACCTCGAGGATAAATCGGTGCTGCTTTTCGCTGGTATCGGAAATTTCAAGCCCCTCCGCAAACAGGTCACGGCGCTCTGCGCCGATCTCGATTGCGCTATGGAGCTTTCCGATCACCAGGTATATGACGAAGACATCCTGGCGGAAATCAAGCAGGAGGCCGATCGGTGTGAATCCGATGTCCTCCTGACGACTTTCAAGGATTGGGTGAAATTGCCCGACTTTGCATTCGGGCGCGAATTGTATTATCTTGGCCAATCAATCGACCTCGACCCGGGTGAAGAAAAACTGATAAGCTACCTGCAGGAACGCCTGGACTTAAGGAAGCGGGAATCTTGATGGAACGGCACTATGATTATCTGGTTATCGGGAGCGGCATCGCGGGGCTGTTTTATGCTCTCCAGGTAACCGAACTCAATCCCCGGGCAAAAGTCGCCCTGGTCACCAAAAAAGGGGAGACGGACACCAGCACCAATCGCGCCCAGGGCGGGATTGCCGCCGTTCTCGAGGGAACCGACAGCTTCGATGCCCACGTCGAGGATACCCTCAAGGCCGGCGCCGGTCTCTGCCATCGTGATGTCGTTGAACACGTCGTCGAGGTGGCGCCTGCCGTGATCGAGGAACTCGTCGGCTACGGAGTGGCCTTTACCCGCGAGCAGGGCCATTATCATCTGGGGCGTGAGGGCGGCCATTCGGTGCCGCGGGTTGTCCATGCCCGCGACCTGACCGGTCGTGAGATTGAGCGGGCGCTCTTGACGGCCTGCCGCCACAAGAAGGAACACATACACATCTTCCGGGATCATATGGCCCTGGAGCTAATAACTTACCCGGACAAAGGCCGTCAGGTCTGCGCCGGTGCCTTCGTCTTTTCCGAGGCCGAGAGGACTTTCGACTTTTTCTATGCTCCGGTGACGATGCTCTCCACCGGCGGTCTCGGCCAGGTTTATTATCACACCACCAATCCCAAGATCGCTACCGGCGACGGGGTCGCCATCGCCTACCGGGCCGGTGTCTCCGTGGGTAACCTCGAATTCATCCAGTTCCATCCGACCACGCTCTACAACCCCGGCCGCTGGCCCTTCTTGATCAGCGAGGCCGTGCGCGGCGAGGGCGGCCGCCTTCGTTCGGTTGACGGCCGTTATTTTATGGAAGGCGCCCACGAACTCAAGGATCTGGCGCCACGCGATATCGTCGCCCGCGCCATTGACAAGGAACTCAAGGATACCGGTGAGGAATACGTTCATCTTGATATAAGTCACCTCGATCCCGCTTTTATCAAGAAGCGTTTCCCGTACATATATCAGCAATGCCTGCGCCGCGGATTTGATATAACGGAACGGCCCATCCCGGTGGTGCCTTCGGCGCATTATTCCTGCGGTGGGGTTGTCTCGAATACCGATGGCGAGACGCAACTGGCCGGGATGTATACGGCCGGTGAGGTTGCCATGACCGGGATGCACGGGGCCAACCGGCTGGCTTCCAACTCCCTGCTTGAGGCCGTCGTTATGGCCAAGTTTGCCGCCATGGCCTCCACCCATTATCTGCAGGGATGCGATTTCCCGAAGGCGGTGCCGGTTGACAACCCGCCCTCGTCGTCTCTGCAATACCCGCGGCAGAAAATTCTCGTGGCCCACGATCGCCGCCAACTCAACCGGGTTATGTCCGACTTCGTCGGCATCGTCAGGACCGAGGACCACCTCAACCTGGCCCTCGAAAAGGTGCGCCAGATAAAAGAGGCCATCGAGCAGTACTATCTGGCTACACCGGCCACGATCGATGTCGTGGAACTGCGCAACATGGCCACTGTCGCGGAATTGATCGTCAAGTCCGCTCTCTCCCGGCATGAATCGCGGGGACTTCACTACGTTGAAGATTACCCGGCGAGGACGGACAACGTGGCTAAGGACACGATTATAAAAGGAAGGCTCACGGATGACCGCTAGTTCGGCAACTCGCACCGAGATGGTTCTTATTCTGGACTTTGGCTCCCAGTACACTCAGCTTATCGCCCGGCGTGTTCGCGAGGCTCACGTATACTGCGAAATAGTACCTTATAATACGAATATGACCGCCTTCGCCGACAGGAACATACAGGGCTACATCCTCTCCGGTGGGCCCTCCTCGCTCAAGGATCCGGACTCGCCGCGCCTCGGCCGGGAGTTCTTCGATACCGACAAACCGATTCTCGGAATATGTTACGGGATGCAGCTGCTGGCCGATGTTTTCGGGGGGGAGCTGGTTCAATCGCAGTCTCGCGAGTATGGCCGGGCGCACCTCGAAGCCGGGTCCGATGCTGCCCTTTTTTCGGGTGTCCCCCAGCGCAGTCAGGTCTGGATGTCGCACGGCGACTCGATCACGCGCCTTCCGGATAATTTCCGCGTTATCGGGGCCACCGAATCGCTCGCGACGGCTGCCATTGCCGATGATTCACGCCGTTTTTACGGTCTGCAATTTCACCCGGAGGTACACCACACCGAGGAAGGCGGCAATATCCTGCGCAATTTCCTCTTTGATATCTGTGGCCTCAAAGGCGACTGGACCACCGAGGTTTTCATTGATGCCACGGTGGCGAGAGTGCGCGAACGAGTGGTGGACGGGCGTATCCTTCTGGGGATTTCCGGCGGCGTGGATTCCACCGTGGCCGCCATGCTATTGACAAAGGCTATCGGGGACAATCTGCATGCCGTGTTCGTCGACAACGGCGTTCTGCGAAAAAACGAATTCGCCGACGTTACGGCCATGCTCGGTACTCTCGGTGTGAACTTGCACCCGGTCGATGCCTCCGAGCAATTCCTTTCGCGCCTGGCGGGCGTCTCCGACCCGGAGAAAAAGCGCAAGATCATCGGCAATACCTTCATCGATGTGTTCGAGGCCGAGGCCGAGAGGATCGGACAGGTCGATTACCTGGCCCAGGGAACGCTTTACCCCGACGTTATCGAGTCGGTGTCGTTCAAGGGCCCCTCGGTGACGATTAAATCACACCATAACGTCGGCGGTCTCAAGGATCGCATGAAACTCAAGCTGATCGAACCTTTGCGCGAATTGTTCAAAGACGAGGTGCGCGAGCTAGGCCGTAAGCTCGGTTTGCCGGAGAAGTTCATTCGTCGCCATCCGTTCCCGGGCCCCGGGCTGGCGGTGCGTATTCTTGGCGATGTTACCCGCGAGCGCTGTCGCCTGCTCGGTGAGGTAGACGCCATATTCATCGATGAGCTTCTCAAAAACGGGATCTATGACGACATCTGGCAGGCTTTTGCGGTGCTTCTGCCGATCAAGGCGGTGGGGGTGATGGGCGACGAGAGAACCTATGAAAACGTTGTTGCCCTGCGAGCTGTGACCTCGGTGGATGCCATGACGGCCGACTGGGCACGCATCGACTACGATATACTGGCCCATGTCTCGAACCGCATTATCCGCGATGTCAAGGGCGTCAATCGCGTCACCTACGACATTTCATCCAAACCGCCCGCCACGATCGAGTGGGAGTAGCGGCCCAGGGGAACAGCCCATCATAGAAATCCGAAACCTGCGGGAAAATCAGGGAGATCAGGGAATGCCGTCAGTCAGAATACTGCTTTTACTCATTGTTGTCGCGACCGTGGTGGGTTTTGCCGGGTGCGCCAAAAACGAACCGGCTCCGGAGCCAGTGATCCAGGAACTTCAGGAGTACATCCTTGCCCACCAACAGTCGCCGGAGGACTATATCCTCGAGTTGTTCAATGAGTACGAGGTCGTCTGCCTCGGTGAGTGGCATCGCATAAATCATGACCAGCAACTCATCCGGTCGCTGATTCCGAAGCTCTATGAGAAGCGGATTTTCATCCTCGCCATGGAATTTGCCCGCAGTCAGGATCAGCCTATGATCGATCAGCTTCTGGCCGGAGATACCTTCGACGAATCCCTGGCCCGTCGCCTTCTCTTTAACTGGAACCCGCGCTGGGCTTTCCAGGACTACCTGGAAATTTACCGAACAGCCTGGGAACTCAACGCCACTTTGACCGACAGGGATCCGAAATTCCGTATCCTGGGCATCAATTGCACAACCGATTGGAGCTATATCAAGACGAAGGCTGACCTCGAAGTAGATTCTCTGAGACGAAAAGTCTGGCGCGGTTGCGGCGAGATCGAATGGGCGTCGTACGTATTTCACGAGGTCGAGAGGGGTGACCAGGTGCTGGTTTCTTGCGGACTGCACCACGCCTTTACCGAGTACCTGCAGCCGATCGTCGATGACGAGGGCAAATTCATCCGTTTCGAGGAAGACCGCATGGGCCGTTACCTCTTTGACGCCATGGGCAAAAGCGTGGCCACGGTCTGCCTCCACGGACCCTGGTGTGCGGCCGGGGGGTACGACGATGCGAAAGTGCGCCCGGTCGA
>CAZVUZ010000171.1:0-6533 GCA_964630485.1 uncultured Ignavibacteriales bacterium | reverse complement strand
GCAGGCGGCCGGGACGCGCTTCTGGCCGCTCGATCTCCAGCCGGCTGTGCCTGATATCCGAGGCCAACCGGTCGATCGCCAACGCCGCGGCATTCATGGAATTGCCGATTATCATCCCCGCCAGCGGAATGACGAAGCGCGCCTCGAGAGTAATGATCCCAAACCCGAGCATAACCGCCAGCGTAAACAGCGAACCGACCACCATCGCCGAAAAAGCGATGAGATAGACACCTTTCAGCTGTTTCACCCTCCCCGCTGCCGCCTGGGCTCCCACCGTGATCATTATCATGATGGCCAGAATAATCAGCCACAGCGATTTGAGATCGAAAATAAAGTGCAGGGCGTAACCAACCGCCACGAGTTGTATGAAAGCCCGCACGGTGCCGATAGCCATGTCGCCGGCGACGGGCAGTTTCCACCACAGGCTGACGCCGATGGCTATCGCCACCAGAATCAACGACAGCAGTACCTCAGTGAGACCCGGTGTCGTCATTGCAGCTCCCGGTCACGAAAGCGACGCCCGGCTTCCGTCTGCGGATTGCCCAGCAAATCCCCGGCCGGTCCGTGCTCAACAAGTTTTCCGTCCACCATCAGAAGCGCCTCTCCCCCCATGCGCAAAACCTGGTTGGGACTGTGACTGACCATCACCACGGTGAGATCCTTCTCGACGGCGATTGATTTGATGAGATCCTCAATGGCCCCGGTGCGGCCAGGATCCAGCGCCGACGTGGGTTCATCGAGCAGGGCCACGGCGGGATCGGTTGCCAGGAGTCTGGCCAGGGCAACACGCTGTTTTTCGCCAACCGAGAGGTTCTCCACCGGGGCCTCGATGCTGTCCACCGGCAGTCGCACCTGTGCCGCGAGAGCCATTATTTCGGTATCTTCGATACTATCTCTGGCATAGGCCACATTCTGGCGTACTGTCCCCTGAAACAGGTGCGCCGTCTGGAAAAGGTATCCCACACAGCACCGCAGTGTACAGGGTGGTATCTCTCGCGTATCCGTTCCCTTGAATCGAACGACACCGGAGGTGGCCTCGTCCAGGCGGTTTATGAGCCTCAGCAGAGAACTCTTACCGGCTCCCGAGGGACCCATGACGGAATAGATTGTTCCTCGCCGGAAATGATGATTGAAGTCATCCACGATGGCCTTCGGGCCGCTCGCGGTTTCGACCACGCGGGAGAGGTTTGCCACCTCGAGGATGACACTGGCATCGTCCACGGGTCTATGCCTCCGGTTCTTCACCGAAATACAGATGGCGGCCGAGCATTTTGACAAAATCGGACCAGCCGTGGCCGTCATGCCGGTCGCGAATGCGCGTGATGGCACCCATCTTGGAATCGATCTCGTCGCAATAGTAGAGAATGAAGGCCTCGGGCATTTGCGGCACCACCGGGCTGGCGTATTCCAGTTCCCCGTGATGCGAGAGTACCATATGGCGCAGTTTGGCCAGCAACTGGGCGGGAAAGGCCTCAATAACCTCCGCCCGACTGCAAATCCAGTGGTCGATAATGGAGATATGCCCGACCAGGCGACCCTCATCGGTGTAATCGATCATGGTCGTCTGCGAATACTGGGCCACTTTGCCGGCATCGTGGAAGAGCCCACCGAAAATGAGCAGGTCCTTGTTGAGGAAGCCGTAGTTGGCGGCCACCTGCAACGTCAGTTCGGTGACATTGGCGGAGTGTTCCGACAAACCACCGATGTAGGCATGGTGCCAGAGCTTACCGGCTGCTGCGGCCAGGTATCCCTCCACAAACTCCTCGTCCTCCAGAAATGACGCCGCCAGGCTCTTGATGTAGCCGTTCTCGATTTTTTCGGCCAGCGACCGGATGCGGGCAAGGCGGTGTTCCTTCGGCTGGCTCGAATGCGGAAGGATGTCTTCCAGCGAATACTCGTCATCCGTGGCCAGGCGCAGGCGGTCAATGGTCAGCTGCAGCCGCCCGTTGTACTCCCCGACCACCGCGCGAGCCTTGATCACCATCCCCTCGGCCAGTTCCGCCAGCCCGAACTGATCCGGCTCCCACATAACAGCGTTGATACGACCCGAGCAATCGCCCAGCTCGAGACTCAGGAAACGTCCCCGGGCATATTCGCGAACCGTTTTCTTCCGGACGGCGAAGAACTCGGTTATGCGATCCTCGACGACATAGTCCGTAATATGTTTTTCAGCCATGACTGCAATTTAACATTATTGCCCGGCTACACCAACGAAATTCTGTGCTCCGCGGCGCAATCGCCGCGTCAAACCGGGTTCGGGAATATAAACTTTGCCATCGATTGTATAAGAGAATATATTGGTCTGGCTTATGAAGATACTGAACAGATACATTTTGCGGGAGCATATCGGGCCGTTTCTCTTCGCTTTCCTGATGATCACCTTCCTGCTGATCATCGACCTGATCCCGAAGATCATCGATCATGTTATTGACAAGGACCTGGATATTGCGATCGTACTGGAGATGATCGGTCTCAATCTGGCCTGGATACTGGCCCTGTCGGTGCCGATGTCGGTGCTGGTGGCCACTCTCATGGCCTTCGGGCGGCTCACTTCCGACTTCGAGATAACGGCCATCAAGGCCTCGGGGGTCAACCTGCTTCGCATCATCTTCCCCCTCCTGATTGCCGGCGTGGTAATCATGGTCGGGATGATTGAGTTCAACGACAAGATCCTGCCCGACCTTAACAAGCGCTCGCGCCTCCTGTGGGGCGACATTTCCGCCATGCGACCGACGCTGGTGTTTCGCTCCGGCATCTTCATAACCGACATCCGGGGTTTCCTGGTCCTGATCGACCGTATCGATCACACGACCTCGCGCGTCGAGGGGGTCCGGATAACCGAGACTAAAGACAATACCAAACCGCGTATCGTCATCGCCGAGTATGGCTTCCTCAAGATCACCGACCACGGCTCCAATATGCAGTTCACGCTCTATAACGGTGAGATCCACTCGTTGGATACGGAGGACCCGACCAACTATCGCAAAGTTGATTTCGACAATTACGTGATAAATGTCTCCGAACCCCGCCCGGAGCTGGTCCGTACCGATTCCGAATACAGCAACGATCGAGAAATGCCCATTCGCCAGATGCAGGACAAGGTCGACAGGGCCGAGGCGGCTATCGGGCCGTTTCGCCAACGCATCCAGGAGCACCTGGGCGGTCGCATGGACTACCTGTTCTCGGACAGTTTCGCATTTTCGCAGGAGAAGGAACTCAACGACTCGGCGGCCTACGAGGTAGTCAGGGCCGAGGCCGCCGCCACTCTTCGCCATGTCGAACGCAGCGGCCAGCAAATACTTTCCCAGCACAAGATTGCCAACAAGTATGACATCGAAATACACAAGAAGTACTCCATTCCCGCGGCCTCACTCGCATTCATCCTGCTCGGGGCGCCCCTCGGCGTGATCACCCGCCGCGGCGGCATGGGTATGGCCATTGCTATCTCCATTTTGCTTTTCATCGTTTACTGGGCCTTTTTGATGGGCGGTGAGGACCTGGCCGACCGCGGCCTGATATCCCCCTTCATCGCCATGTGGGCGGCCAACATCCTCATGGGAGCGGTGGGGCTGTACCTGTTATATATCGTTGTCACGGAAAAACCGGTTCTATCATTCTTCAGAAGGAAAAAGTGACCGGACCATGATAAAGAAACTCGACCGCTATCTCCTCAGATCGTTTTTCTCGGCCCTGCTGGTCGTGACGGTGGCGGTGGGCCTGATGGTAATCCTCATAAACGTCGTCGAGGAACTGCGCGACTTCATCGACCACAAAGTGCCGATTTTAACCGTTCTGGAGTACTACGCCTACTTCGGCGGCTGGGTCGTCAAGTCGTTCTTCCCCATGTTTGCCCTTCTGGCCACGCTTTTCTCCATCTCGATTCTGGCGCGCCGCAATGAAATCCTGGCCATGAAGGCCTCAGGACTCTCCCTCTACCGCCTCGCCGCGCCGTATCTCATCGCCACCCTGTTGCTCTCGGCGGGGCATTTTTATTACAACGAGTACGTCTACCCGCCGGCAAACAAGCGACGGCTGGAAATAAAGAACTTCACCATCGAGAAAAAATCAAAGCGCGCCCTCAACCGGGTGACCAATATCTACCGCCAGATCAACCCCGGTCACTTCTATACCATCTCCAGTTTCAATGTCGATAGGGCGGAAGGCACCGATCTGAGGGTCTACCTGACCGAGAAGGACCGCCTCAAGAAGATTGTCACGGCCAAAAAGCTGAATTATATCGACCACCGCTGGTTTGCCACCGATGGCGTGGAACGAACTTTCGGCCGTAATCGAGCCGAGCAGTTCAGCGAATTCGAGGTTCTCGAATTGCCCGAAATACTTGAGGTCCCCGAGGACTTCTCCAAACGCATCGGTAAGCCTGAGGACATGGGCTACGACGAGTTGCAGAGGTACATCGACATCATGAAACGCACCGGCGGCCCGCATATCCGGGAATCGATAGATCTCCAGGTGAAACTGGCCTACCCCCTGGCCTCCTTCATCGTGGTCCTTTTATCCATTCCCTTCGCCTCCAACCCCCGGCGTGGCGGAATCGCGGTCTCCTTTGCCGCCGGCGCCCTGCTGTCGCTGGTCTACTTCGTCCTGTTCCGGAGCCTGCAATCGGCCGGCTATAATGAGAAAGTGCCGCAGGAGGTGGCTGTCTGGGGCGTCAACGGCGTCTTCTTCCTCATCGGGCTCATTTCCTTAATAAGAACGAGGAAGTAGCATGCCGCACCCGGATCACGAGAAGAACCGCATCTCATGGAACGATATGGTCGAGGTCCATTTCAAACATCGCGACCACAATGTCAGAGAATTCATCGACGGCTACAACAGCCTGCACCGGATCGAACAGGCAGAGATCGGCGACGTTTCCGGCAAAACCCTGCTGCACCTGCAATGCCAGTTCGGTATGGACACCCTGTCATGGGCACGCAAGGGAGCCATCGTAACGGGCGTGGACATCTCGGACAATTCCATTATCCGCGCGAACCAATTGAAAGAGATGGCCGGCCTCGAAGCCGACTTCGTGCGCTGCGACGTCCTCGACCTTATCGGCGCTATCGACCGTAAATTCGATATCATCTTTCAGTCATATGGCGCCTATATGTGGCTCTCGGACATGAACCGTCTGGCGCGCGTCGTGGCGCATTATCTGAAACCGGGCGGACTGTTTTACATTATTGACCAGCACCCGATTACCGCCGTATTCGATGACGACTACACCTCGTATTTTCAGGTCGAGCCGCTGAGGTATTCCAACAGCCCCGACTACATGAACCGGAACCATATCATCAAGACCGAACTGGTCGAGCACCAGCACACGCTTTCGACGATAATCAACGCCTTTATCGACGCCGGCCTCATCATCGAAAAGCTCAGGGAATACGACTCGGGCTACTACCCGGTCACCGAAGAGTGGTACGAAAAGGACGGCAGCTGGTATCCTCCGGGAGGACCGCCAAAATACCCGTTGATGTTTTCATTGAAGGTCAGAAAGCCCCTTTAGAGGGCGCCCCCCGTACGAACGTCACCACAAATGAAAGCCGCCGATGGGGTATCACCGGCGGCTCATATTTATTCTATGGCGTGAGACAGGCTCAGGTGCCCATTTCCCATGAGGCCAGGTATTTCTTCTGCTCGGGCGTGAGTCGGTCAATACCCATCCCCATTGATTTCAACTTCAGGGTGGCAATGGCGGTATCGATCTTTTCCGGCACCACGTACACCTTCCTGTCCAATTGGGCATGGTTCTTCACGAGGTACTCGGCGGCCAAAGCCTGATTGGCAAAGGACATACCCATCACCATGGCCGGGTGTCCCTCGGCGGCTGAGAGATTGATCAGGCGCCCCTCGGCGAGGATGAAGATCTTCTTCCCGGCCAGCGTAAACTCCTCGACATTCGGCCGCACCAGCCTGCTCTTACGGCAAGCCTTTTTGAGCGAGGCAAGGTCGATTTCGACATTGAAATGGCCGGAGTTACAAACGATGGCGCCGTCTTTCATTTTGCGGAAATGTTCCATGCGGATGACGTTGATGTCGCCCGTCAGAGTCACGAAGAGATCTCCCTTCGGGGCCGCTTTCGCCATCGGCATGACCGTGAACCCGTCCATGGCCGCCTCGATCGCCTTGACCGGATCGACCTCGGTTACGATCACGTGCGCCCCCATACCCATCATGCGTGTGGCCAGGCCGCGGCCGCACCAGCCGTAGCCCGCCACCACCACCGTGGATCCGGCCACGAGGCCGAGGAACAGTCCCGACATCTGGACCGGGTGGACCTCCAGCTGGTGCTCGATCGCGCCCGCGAGCATGTACGTCACCGTCTCCATCCCGCGGTGGGGATGCCAGGGGAAGCCGGCCAGGTAGTCCTCGGGCCGGTCGGCCCGGAAGTCGTCGAGCATCAGGAACGGGTCGAACCGGGGGACCTCGCTGTTCCCGAACGCCCGCCGGAGCCGGACCCCGGCCCCCTCGACCGTGGGCCGGGCGGCGAGCACCTCGACCGGCTCGCGCACGTCGGCCATGCCTACGCC
>CAZVUZ010000170.1:0-6554 GCA_964630485.1 uncultured Ignavibacteriales bacterium | reverse complement strand
CCCGGGGACGATCCCTATGTCGTGGTCAATCACTACCAGCACCTGGCCGGCGTGGACAACTGGGAAGGCAAATTCCGCAGTGGTCTCACCAATATGCACCGGGCGCTCGAAACCGCCCTGTCCACCCTCGACTCGAACCTCATCGCCAACACCTACGATGGCATGGGCTCCCGTTATTACTACTTCGACATGCCCGACAGCGCCCTGATGTTCTCCAAGAAAGGATACGACTGGGCCGGTGTTTTGAATGCCCTCGACTACCCTCTCTTCCTGGTGCGTGTCGATCCCGACCGCGCCAGTGAGGCAAAGCCCATGTTCAGGGATGCCGTCACGAATTTCAAGTCAAGGATACCCCAGGAACTCTGGCCGCTGGTTGAAGCCCTGCGGGTCTACTTCGACGGTCTGGCACAGTCCGATACGACCCTGATCATCCAGGGACTACAGGAACAGATCGATGCTCTGGGGCAGTCCGGGGGATCCGGAAACTACACCATCATGGGACGGTACCAGGTCCAGACCGGCCTCTACGAGGATGGTATCACGAACCTCGAACCCAGCATTGAAGGTGAGTACGAAACCAGCAACGCTTTGACGTACCTGCAGTCGCGCTATTACCTGGGTGTGGCCCACGAGGCCCTGGGCAATACCGAGGAGGCCATCAACCACTACCGCGAGGTCTTGAAATACTGGAACAATCCGGACATGGAGATCAAGGAAATCACCGACACGCGTCGGCGACTGGGAGACCTGACCAGCTGATTACAGCCGCACAAATACGCTGACACAGCCGGCCCGGGTGGATTCATCGCCCGGGCCGTTCTGTGTCGGTAAACGCACATTTCTCCGACACCATCCACCTAACGACCTAAGCCATTATCCTATAACACCATACAAGGCGCGTGCGCGATCCTCTCAAAATCGCATCATAGACAATAGAACTCTTTGTTACCATTGGTGGTTATAGGACTAATCGGAATTTGATAATGCGCAGGCCTCGGGCCGGACGGGCTCACGTGGAACCATGAGCCAAATACCGTTGACGCCACTGCGCAGTGGCGCGGTTTTCCGGTCCGACAAACTCATGAGGCGAGGATGAAAACGATCTCGACAATCGGTCTTACGCTGACAATAGCAATCCTGCTCAGCGGACCGGCCATGGCGCAATTGAGCGCCGGCGGCACGCCGCTGAGCTTCGAAAAGAAACTTGGGGCCGCCGTTCCCACCGTGGAAATGGCGCCCGTCGATGTGCCTGCCATGCTGGCACAGGACACCATCGAAGAGGAAATGGGCCTGCCGTATCGGTTCGGCTATCCCTTTGACGTTAACCTCGGACTGGACAATGCCGGCGCCTGGGAAGAGCTTCCCGACGGTGACCGTGTCTGGCGTCTTCGCGTTTTCTGCCGCGACGCGTTCTCGATCAACCTTATGTACAACCGCTATTATCTACCGGAGGGCGCCCGGTTGTTCGTTTACAGCGAGGATCAGAGTCACGTCCTCGGAGCCTTTACCGCGCAGAACAACAAGGACGGTAAGCTATTCGCCACGGCCCCGGTCAAGGGCGAAGTAACTATCGTCGAGTACCATGAACCTGCCGCAGTGCGCGGGCGTGGCGAACTTGTTATTTCCCGCGTTGTCCACGCCTACAGAGACATCTTCAATTACAACCTGATGAAAGACGCGGCCGGGTTCGGCGGTTCGGGTTCCTGCAACAACAATGTCAATTGCGCCGAGGGCGAACCCTGGCGCGACGAGATCCGGTCGGTGGCTATGATTCTCACCGGCGGCGGCTTTCGCCTCTGCTCGGGCTCGCTGGTCAACAATGTCCGACAGGACGAAACCCCATATTTCCTGACAGCCAATCACTGCCTCGGTGGCGAGAGTTCGTGGATTTTCATGTTCAACTACCAGAGCCCGAGTTGCGCCAATATCGACGGCCCCACGAACCAGACTCTGCAGGGATCGACCCTGCTGGCCAATTATTCCACCTCCGATTTCGCCCTCCTGCGTATCAGTGAAGCGCCCCCGGAGTCCTATAATGTCTTCTACTCCGGCTGGTCGAACGAGAACACCGCCTCGCAGGCCTCCACCGGTATTCATCACCCGGCCGGCGATATTAAGAAAATATCGTTCGATTACGACCCCGCTACCTCGACGAATTACCTTTCGACCTCCGGTACCACGCACTGGCGGGTGGCCCAATGGGATGACGGCACCACCGAGGGCGGCTCCTCGGGCTCGCCCCTCTTCGATCAGAATCAACGCATCGTCGGTCAGCTTCACGGCGGTTACGCCTCCTGCTACAGCCTGACGGCCGACTGGTACGGCAAGTTCTCGCTCTCGTGGACCGGGGGAGGATCCGCCTCGAGCCGCCTTCGCGACTGGCTCGACCCCGACAACACCGGCGCAACGTATCTCGACGGCTACGATCCCTACTCCGGCGCGGCGGGCAGCATCCCCTGGGCGGATCTGTTCGACCTGCTGACGCTCAGCGGCGTGCGCTGGGTGTACAACAACGGCGTGACCATTACGACGGACGCCCTCAATCCGCTCTCGCCACCCTATGCACTCAATCTGGACGGTGGTAATGACACCCTTGTCAGTCAGCCGATCGACCTGAGCGGCTCCGGTGACTTCTTTCTCTCGCTGGCTTACCAGCGCGGCGGTGCCGGGGACGCGCCATCTGAAGGCAATGATCTCTCTGTGGACTACCTCAATGATGTCGACGAGTGGATGCCGCTAGCATCATTCTACGGCGCGGGACCGGCAATGCTCACTTTCGAACCCGTGGCCTTTGCCCTGCCGACCGATGGCCGGCACGAGGCTTTCCAATTGCGGTTAACCTCTGATGGCGACTGCGAGGGGTGCGATGACTGGTTCGTTGATAATGTCCGGCTGGACTATCCCGCCGCGATGGCGGTGGCACCCGGCGACATCGCCGACAGCCTTTTCAATGATGACTCTACCACGCACCTGATTATTGTCAGCAACCAGGGCTCCGGAACCCTCGACTATACGGCCGGTCACGAATACGGCTCGTGGCTGAACCTCGACGCCGGCATCGGTGAGATACCTCCGGGTGCGGCGGACACTATAAATTGCCACGTTATCGCAGGTGGACTCGCGCCCGGACTTTATCAGGATACGATTGTGCTGACAGCCAATGACCCTCTGAACTCTCCCCTTCTGGTTCCGGTTACGATAGTCGTCAGTCCGGCCTGGCTTTGCGGCGATATTGACGGAAACGGAGAGGGCCCGGATATAGCCGACCTGGTATATTTGGTCGATTTCATGTTTGCCGCCGGCCCGCCGCCGGAGATCGAAGCGGCGGATGTTGACGCTTCGGGCGGGGTGATTGATGTTGCCGATGTGGTGACACTGGTTGACTTCATGTTTGGCGATGGTGAACCCTTGAGTTGTCCCTGATACAAAACTTCGTGTGGGACTACGAAGCCCCGTATCACAGGGTGGAACGGCCGCCGATCGCTGGATCCGGCGGCCGTTCTGTGTCGACTCCACAATTCGAGATCCATCCGTGACGAGGATTCCTTGCAACCCTCGAGGCAAACCGCTATATTCAGGTGTAAGCTTTATGATACTTGCAGGAAGCGTCAACGGGAAAGCAGTCGTTCAACCGGTCCGTTGATGGTACATTTCACATACTTTTGAGGCCATAGCGAAAACAGCAGTGGTATCGGTTTAAGGGAAGGTATGGAATGAAGCCAGGTTACCGGGTGCTCAGAATCTGTCACGGCCGACTCATCTTGGCTCTGGCGGCAATCATCACCGTATTGACCTTTCAATTCGCACAGGCGGCTGATGAGGCCGACCGGGTTTTCAGCGACAGCATCGTACAGGAGTACCACCTCGTCTTTCACCAGCAGGATTTCTGGGATTCGCTCGTTTACAATTTCGAAATCCTCGATGAGGAGTACATGGCCTGCGACCTCATTTACGAGGACTCGCTATTCGAGAATATCGGGATCCGCTTGAAGGGCAATTCATCGTACACGCTCTACCCCGGTATTAAGAAGTCTCTCAAACTCGATTTTAACCGCTACGACGACGACCAGCTCTTCTTCGGCCTGAAGAAACTCAATCTCCACAACGCCTACAAAGACCCGACTATTATGCGGGAGAAACTGACTTACGAATTCTTCGGAGATTTCATTCCCTGCAGTCGCGCCGGTTTCGCACGGGTGTATATCAATGGCGATTATTGGGGGATATACACCGTCACCGAACAGGTCGATCAGACCTTTCTCCGTGCAAATTTCAGTGATGACGTTGACGGCAACCTCTTCAAAGGCGATCCGAGCGGTAACCTGGTCTGGTACGGGGCCGACCCGGAGCCCTATTACAGCCTCTACGAGTTGAAGGAGGCGGAGACCGACAACCCCTGGGATGACCTGATCGGATTTATCGATGAGCTTAATCATATGCCGGATGACAGCCTGGCCAAAGTTCTGCCCCATGCTTTCGACGTCCGCAACTTCCTCACTTTCCAGGGCATGAACAACCTGCTGGTCAATCTCGACAGCTATTATGGTGCGACCAAGAACTACTATCTCTACGGCATCGACGATGGTGAACGCTTTACGCACATTCCATGGGATGTCAATGAGTCCTTCGGCGCCTACACCATGGGCATGCCCCGCATAAACATCATTATGCACGACCTCTTCTGGCAATTCGGGCCGGTCGGTTACAAACCGCTCTACGAGCGGATACTCTGGGATCCCTACTTCGCCGACCTGTATCTGAACTGGGTCGACTACCTGATGCAGGACATCTTCACGGAAGAGCACATGTCCGCGCGTATCGATCATTATGCCGATCTGATTCGTGACGCCGTGTACGCGGACACGCTGAAAATGTTTACGGACGCCGAGTTCGAGACTAACCTCGATTTGCCCGTTTACTACGGTGAGGAGACTATCGTCGGCCTCAAGGATCTCGTGCACTGGCGCATATACTTCGTTTCGCGGCAGATGGCCGACTTCGTGCCGACCAACAAGATCTGTATCAACGAGTTAATGGCCTCAAACGACACTACGATTGCCGACGAGGTCGGCGATCACGATGACTGGATCGAAATCTACAACGAGAATCTCTATCCCGTCAGTCTCGACGGCTATCACCTCACAAACTACTATGCTGAACCCAACCAGTGGGCCTTCCCCGACACCGTAATTGCACCCGGTGAATATATGCTGGTCTGGGCGGACAATGAGGGACCCGAGGGTCCCCTGCACGCCGGTTTCACACTGGGCAATTTCGGCGGAGAGGTCGCCCTGGTCGAACCGGGGGGATCCTTTGTCGATAGCGTCAGCTTCGGTCCGCTGGACAGCGATTGGTCGTACGGCCGCTACCCCGACGGCTGGGAATCGGCCTATGTTTTCAGGTTCCCCAGCCCCGGCGAGCTCAACGTTGATCCCGGGAATCGCTTTCCAAAGATTCGATGGAGTCGTTTTGACCCCTACCCCGTCACTGACACCGACAGCGTTCTGGTCACGGCCGAGGTTTACGATGAAAGCGGTCTCGCCGGAGTGGACATCCATTTCGACGCCGGCGTCGGATATACGGACATAGCCATGAGTGATGATGGTGCGGGAAGTGACGCTCTCGCCGGAGACGGCATATGGTCGGGAGCGATACCACCGGTGGAAAACGGCAGCGAAGTCGTCTTCTACATCGCCGCCACAGATGACTCCGGCTATGTCACCTTCGAGCCGCCCGTTCCCGGGGAAGTTACCTTCCGTTATCTGGTCGGACAGGCCCCACTGCCGATTTTCGTAAACGAATTCATGGCCGACAATGGCTATATCGTTGCCGATCCGCAGGGAGACTATGACGACTGGCTGGAGCTCTACAATGCCGCCGATACCGCCGTCAGACTGTCCGGGATGTACCTGACCGACAATCTCGAACAGCCCGAAAAATATCTTATCGGGGATACCTCGATTCCCGCCCGGGGATATATCGTTTTCTGGGCCGATGACGACGACGATGACGGTATCACGCACACCAGTTTCAAGCTGGGGGCCTCGGGAGAGCAAATCGGTTTGTTCACCTCCTACCAGGACGGTATTCACCCGATCGACACCCTCAGCTTTGGTTCCCAGACCACCGATGTCGCTTTCGGACGCCTGTGGGACGGCCGACGTTACTGGGGTGTCATGAATCCATCCACCCCGGGATCCTCCAACGGCACCCTCGTATGCGGTGATATTGACAATAACGGCAGCGGGCCCGATATCGGTGACTTATTGTACCTGGTTGAATATATGTTTCTGAATGGCCCCCCGCCCCCGCAGTCGGAAGCGACCGACCTCGACGGTAGCGGCGGGAATATCGATGTTGCCGATCTCTTGTATTTAATCGACTATATGTTCCAGCAGGGTCCCGAGCCGGTCTGCTAACAAAGCTCAAAGGAACCCTGCTTTGAGAAAATCCGGAATCCGCTCACCCCGCCCTGCGGCCGGCGATCTGCACTTCTGTTCCCTATTCACACCCCGGGTTGAGATCGGGGCCGTCGCCGAACATGTAATCGACCA
>CAZVUZ010000169.1:0-6570 GCA_964630485.1 uncultured Ignavibacteriales bacterium | reverse complement strand
GCTCGGCCAGGTATTCCGACAGCAGATCCCGAATGACCTTGGAGTCATCTACAATCAATATCTTTGCCATCGTTTAGTCCTCATGTTTGCAGGCTGCTTGAGACCGCTTGCATCAATTCGCTGACGCTGAACGGTTTCGATAAAAAGGCACAGGCGCCGCTGCTAACCGACTGGCTCGCGGCATATAGGGTCGAGTACCCGCTGATGATGATCACGCGGTAATCAGCATCAAGAGCCCGGGCGAACTTGACCACTTCCTCCCCTCCAACATTCGGCATTTTCAGGTCGGTTATGATCAGGTCGAAGCGAGATTGGCGGATCTTTTCTATCGCGTCATCGCCGTCACAGGCCATAGTGACGCTGTAGTCTTCCCCCAATACCTCACCGAGGAATTCTCTGATAACTTCCTCGTCATCCACAACCAGTATCGATTTATTCTCGGTGTCAGTCATTGTCAAATGTTAGCTCTGATCAAATGTGAGGTTACTTGTAAACTCGTTACTGTTAGTGTCGGTCTCGGTGGCCGCTTTCTGAAGCGGCAGAATGATAGTAAAAGTACTCCCTCTTCCCACCTCGGAATCGACTTTGATCTCGCCCCCGTGATCCTTGACGATGCCATAGCTGACCGACAGGCCCAACCCGGTTCCTTTGCCGACGTCCTTGGTCGTGAAGAACGGCTCGAAGATCTTCTTCAGGTTCTCCGGGCTTATTCCGGCGCCTTCATCGATGAACGAGAGTTCTATTGCGCCCCCGAATTCCCCCAGGGCGGGACTGCTTTTGGCAATCACCTTGATGCTGGTCTCCGGCGGCGAGGCATGCATGGCGTTGATGATCAGGTTGGTGAAAACCTGCTGAAGCTGCCCGGCATTACCCTGTATCAGGGGCAAATCCGGATCTGCCCGCAGATCCAGTTCAATCTGGTTCATGTGCAACTGATGTTCGACGAAGGTAATCGTGTCCCTTATGATATTCGCGATATCCACGTCCGAGAACTCGGCCGACCGCGACGAGCGCGAGAAGCGGAGCAAATTCTGAACAATCGCCTTGCACCGGCGGGCCTGGGTTTCGATATCCGTCAGGTAGCGGACATAGCTGGCTATTTGTTTGACGGTGGTGTTTTCCGGCGTGGACTTTTTCATTTTCTCGAGGGCGAACTGGGCATAGCCGAGAATGCCGCCGAGGGGATTATTGAGTTCGTGGGCAACGCCGGCCGCCAGTTGGCCGATGGCACTCATTTTTTCGGACTGAATCAACTGCGCCTGGGCATCCTCTAATTCCAGCGTGCGCTGGATGATTTTTTCCTCGAGGGTGCGGTTGTACTCTTCAATTTCGTCCCGAGACTGCTTGAGCGACTCGATCATCTTATTGAAGGTATTGGCCAGTTGACCGATTTCGTCCCGCTGGGTAATATTTACCCGTTGGCTGTAATCGCCCCGGCTGACCTGGTCGGTAATCTCGACCAGCATCGTCACCGGCCGCGTAACAAAGCGGATGAAGAAGGTCAGGACCACGATGGCCAGGACCGCCACCAGGAGGGTCAGGACATAGGACGCCGTCCGGGCGGCACTGATGGAGGCATTGACCGCCTCGAGACTGAGGATGAGCTTGATCGAACCAATCTCCTCCTGCACATAAGAACGCCCCAGCGTTTGGTCAATACCGCTGGTAATGCCGAGATTTTCACGGTCGAGTTTCTCCCGGCGGGTAATGACGGGATGGTTGAGCTCTATAAAAACCAGGCCATCCATGTCCTCAACGTAGAAATTCTCGGTCGCGATACCCTCGGGATCCACCGAGAAGTCGATGTCTCTGAGCCGGACAATGCTGTCGCCACGCCAGGAACCGATTTCGGCCAGGAGTTCGCCCTGATTGTTGAAGATCATGGCGCCCTCGACATTATCGAAGACCGAGAACTTGGCCAACAGCTCGTCGAGTTCGTAGCTCGATTCGAAAAGCACGCCGCTTTCGGCCTGCATGGCCAGGATTCTGATCATGGTTTCGCCGTTGGTTTCAAGCTCGCGGCGGATGCTTTCCGCCTGGCGCTGAATCAGGTAGCCGCTTATAACGAGGATACTGGCCACCAGCATCAGAGAGATCGGAAATACGAACTTGGTCCGCAGCCGGGGTTTTTCAAAGATCTTAAGGAGGTTCATCGATACACCTCCTTGGCCACCGCGACCAGTTCTTCAGGTATTTTGACGTTTATGTGGTGGGCGGTTTTCTCGTTGTAGTGAAACCAGAGGACATCGGCAAGGGTGACCGGTATACGTCCGGGGGACTCGCCGCCGAGGACGCGATTGGCAATCGCCCCGGCCTGAAGACCAATGGCTTTATAATCGAAATCGAGGGCAAAAAGAGCCCCGGACTCCACGACGTGGCGCGAGAAGCCCATGAACGGAATACCCTTGCGAAGGGTATTGAGCAAGATATAACGCGTGGAGCGCGGATCGAAAAGGGTCGGATCCGCCACCCCCCAGATACCGTCGACCGTGGTCGCCAGCGAATCAAGAGCGGCCGGCAGATCCTTGACATCCTTCACCTCGAGGGCAACCAGATTCAGGCCGGCCATTTTGGCCACCACCTTGGCTGACGGAATCAAGCTCGCGGTGTTGACCGTATAAAGAACCCCGATATCCTTCAGGTCCGGAACGATCTTCTTGAAATACTTAAACTGGACATCAACCGGTATGTTGAGCGAGGATCCGGTGATATTCGCTCCGGGTTTGTGCAGCGATTCCACGAATCCCGACATTACGGGGTACATAACGGCCGAGAATACTACCGGGACATCGGGGAAATTCGTCTGGGCGAATTCCGTGGCGGAACTCCCGACGGTCACGATGACGTTGGGTTTTACCCGGTTGATCGAATCTGCTATCGCCAGATTGTCATGTACGTCATCGCGTACCAGGAAATGGTGAAACGTCACCTGCTGGTGCTGCCGCTTGATGACTTTGCGCGCAGCGTGCAGGGTCCGCATGGTGGAGGTGAGACTATCGTGCGTCAGCAGGGCAATGTGGATATCGTCCGCCGCACGCAAAACACCGCCACAGGGAAACAATCCAGCCACCATAGCGACTACGGCCAGTCTCCTGAGAAACTTCTTCATTGGGCGAGTGAACCTCTTCCTTTGCTCAAGGTTGTCGCACTAGCAACGCTCTTCGCTCGGTTGTCAGAAGAGTGCAACTCTCTGCATCATAAGCAGTATCGGAGCGAGTTGCGGAAACTTGACCTCCCGAATGAATTTCTCCAAAAAAAACAAGACCGTCTGGTATAATTAGTATAATCAGAACGTGAAGAAAACTACCCGCCGTCCGATAACATTAAGAGTGCATTCACAGTGCGAAAACGGATTCTAGTGAAGATCAGTATGTTCTCAAACCGTAAGAGGAGGAGTCGCTTTGCGTAAACAACAACAAGTGTTGTTCCTGCTTGTGCTCGTCGCGCTACCGCTGGTGGCGGTCATGTCAATCCAGGCGGGCGTCAGTGGGAAGATCTCCGGGGAAGTGATTGATTCCCAAACAGGAGATCCCATCGTGGGGGCTACTATCCGCGTTGTTGGCACCAATATGGCGACAAGAACCGACGACGATGGTGAGTATTTCATCATCAACATTCCCATCGGCAAACATGACCTCGCCGTCAGTTCGATGGGTTACGAAGCCATTACCAAAAAAGATGTCCGCGTGCTCGTCGATCTCACCACCCCGGTCGATTTTCTTGTCGACAAGGATGCCGTCGAGATCGGCCAGGAGATCGTGGTCTACGCCTCGAACCCTATAATCCAGCGGGACCTGACGGAGTCGAAGGTAATTTTCACGGCTGACCGGCTGCGAGACCTGCCCAACATCGAGACCGTGCAGGCCATCCTGACCAACTATCCCGGCGTTGTGGTCGGACGCGACGATCGCCTGCATGTGCGCGGCGGTCGCTCCGGCCAGGTAGCCTACTATTTCGACGGCTTCTCGGTCCAGGATCCCTTCTCGGCCTCGGCCGGTATACGGATTATGCCGACGGCGCTGGAAGAACTCTCGCTGATGTCAGGCGGCTACACGGCTGAGTACGGCGAGGCCCTGTCCGGGGTCGTCAGCGCCGTTACCCGCGAGGGCGGATCAGAGTATCACGGCAGCGTCAAAGCCTATGAGGGCGCAACTCATCTATATAATGTCAATTCCGGCAACTGGGGCGCCCTCAAGCGCCACGGCAACCGGTCGTTGTCCTTCAACCTCTCCGGCCCTGTGCCCGGTGCGAACCCCCGGCTGTTCACATTCTTCACTGCCGGCGAGTATCTCAAGAATGAGACGTCGCTGCCGACCAACGGCTACAATTCATATGCCTGGACGGCCAAGCTGGCGGCTCAGCCGATCGCAAATATGAAGGTCAAGACCAACCTGACCTTATACCAGTCCAATGGTGATGTCTACACCCACCGCGACGTCAACGGCCGGTCCTATGACTTCAACCTGGACGGACTCCCGGCGTATGAAAAGGAATCATACCTGTTGGGAGTTAACACGAATTACAATTTCGAAGAGAACATGATCTTATCGGCCACCTTCAATCGTTTTCGCACTTTCACGCACCAGGCCCCGGATCACCTCATGGATCTCTACTGGGACCAGTGGCCAGGCTATTCGGTTGACGACGAGGGTAATTACAACGGCACCCTCGATGACGACAATTACCTGAATTACCAGGACTTTGCCGATCCGCTGCAGGTGACCGGCTTCACCGTCGGCGACGATTTCAATCCGACCTATGCGCGACGGGAAGCCATATACAACTCGTTCAATGTCAGCCTGCTGTCCCAGGTGAACAAATCCAACCAGGTCAAGGGTGGATTCGAATGGCGCCAGTATGATATCGACTGGGATTTCAAACAGTTCTATAACAACAATCCTTACGGTGAGAAATATTCCAATAAACCGGTTGTGATGTCGGCCTATTTGCAGGACAAAATGGAATACCGCGACTTTATTATTAATGTGGGACTCCGTTTCGACTACCGCAATTCGGATATTTCGTATAACCTGACCGCCCGCGACAACCCGATGGAAAACACGGAAAGTGTTTACGTCGAGGCCGACCCGACCACGCGCCTTTCGCCGCGCCTGGGTGTGTCTTTCCCGATTTCCGACCATTCGGTCATGCATTTCAACTACGGCGTGTACTACCAGGAGCCCCGGTACGACTATCTCTACACCAACTTGCAGGGTGATGTCACGACCGGTTATCCGCTGCTGGGTAACCCGGATTTGGAACCGGAACAGACCATCGCCTACGAGCTCGGTCTTGATCACCTGATCAACGACGAACTGCGCATCGACGTCACGGCCTATTATAAGGATGTCACCGACCTGGTGACTACCCGGTCGTCCTTCAAGGACCCGACCACAACCATCACCTATTTCGAGAACGGTGACTATGGTTCGGTGCAGGGATTTGATATTGCGCTGGAGAAACTTCCGGTCAACGGCTACTTCAGCGGTTCGGTTTCTTATGGCTACATGCTGGCCAACGGAAACGGTTCCTCGGCAACTGAGCCGTATTACACCTACCTGACCTCTACCGAGGATACCCTGGCTCCGGTAGGCGAGTTCCCGCTCGACTTCGATCAGCGGCACACCCTGACGGCCGTCCTTAACTACCGCGTTCCCTCCGAGTGGAATGGCCACCTCGGCGGCCTTAAACTCCCGGGAGCCTGGGGACTCAGTGTCGTGGGCCATTACGGTTCCGGTTTGCCATACACGCCGGTGGACGCCTTTGGCAACCGCCTGGGCGAGCGCAACGAGGGACGCCTGCCGGCCTATTACACCGTCGACATGCGTTTCAACAAGGACTTCCAGCTCGCGAAGGCCGGCTACCGGCTCAGCCTTTTTTGCGAAGTCGACAATCTATTCGATCGTAAGAACGTCATCAACGTCTACTCCCGAACCGGTCTTGCCGATAACGACGGCAACATAACCGGCGCAGGGCTCGCTCTGGACCAGAACGAGCTCTCGAAACTCGATGCGCTCTACGATCATGATCCGCAAAACTATGGTTCCCCGCGCACCATGCGCCTGGGACTGGCAATCAACTTTTAGCCCGGGGCAGAAAACATGAAACTGAAACTCAATGATCGCAAATGGGTTTGGCTGCTGGTGTTGCTGCTGTGGGTTGCCGTGGCGTCGGTAACGTCCAGGCCGCTCATACCGGGCGCCCAGGGCGAACCGGGTCTCGAAGATCCATTGACGCCGCTGACCCTCTCGCCGGGGTTGTTCACCCAGGATCAGATCACGCACAACCTCGGCAACATCGCCACCACCGTGGACAACTTCGGTTACATCGGCGGCTACCAATATTACGGTTTGCCGTCGGGCGAATTTCCGCGAAACTCCGGCCATGATTATCTCGCCGAAATCCGTTATTGGATGGGCGCCGTAACGGCGGCCGGGGACACCCTCGTGGCCAACACCTACGACGACTTCCAGGCCATGCCGATGCCTGTGAACGGCGAGGATGACTACAAAATCTACCTGTCGTCCGATCCCGACCGGTTCTTCGCCTACGACCCCCTTGATACGGTCG
>CAZVUZ010000168.1:0-6617 GCA_964630485.1 uncultured Ignavibacteriales bacterium | reverse complement strand
ATCACGTGTCGCCAGTCTGGTACACGTTGCGGGATGACGGTCTTTGGTATAACGACATTGGGTTCTCGGTCGATGTCCTCTACAAGTATCCGGCCCAGGTCGGAGACTCGTTTAGCTGTGCCGCATGTTCTTTCTACAAGGTCGTAACCTCGACGGACACGACGCTTGACCACCCGCTGGGTCAGGCCTGGTGTTATGAATACATGACGGTGTCCGAGTGGCAGGACACGTCCTATGTCTACGTTGCGCCGGGCGTGGGTACGGTGGAATCAAAGAGTTACTATCGTCTGAACGAATCCTCGCTTTATCTCGGGGGTTGTACCCGGCTAATTGACTATCACCTGGAATGAAGGATCGGCCATGGAGATTCCACGCATAGACGGTGAACGAGTGCGGCTGCGCGGGCTCCGCGCTGCCGATGCACCCATACTTGCAACGCAATTCCGGGAACGCGATATCGGCCGCTTCCTGCCATTCGCGCGAGATCACGTCACCAAAGAGACTGCGATAAAGTTCATCAATGCCTGCCGTCGGATGGCCCGGCAGAATAGGTCGCTCTATTTTGCGATTGAGCGAAGTTCCGACAGCGCCCTCATGGGGGTGGTGGAGTTCAAGAATATCAACCGCTCCGATCAAAACGCCGAAGTGGGCTACTGGCTGGGACGCAAGTACCGGGGACGGGGCTATTGCGCCGAGGCCTTGAACCTGGTTCTGGGACTGGCCTTCGGAGATATGAAACTCCACCGCATCTACGCCGTGGTGCTTTCCGAGAATACACCCTCGGTAAAGCTGTTGGAGAAAATGGGTTTCACGCGGGAGGGAAGCTGGCGCGAAGGTTCGAGGGTCGGTCGGCGGTTTGTCGATGTCTACGCCTATGGTATGCTCAAACGCGAGTTCAAAACGTCAAAGGATACCTGAGATCCAGCGCTGGGCTTGATTCCTGTTCGCTGACTTCTCGCCCGCTTCTAATTACCTTGTTTTAGCCGGGCAACCGCCTCGCGTACCTTCGAAGTGTGAAAATCCGGACCGACAAGCTCCTTCAAATCGCGGCAGGGAGTGTCGGGTGGCACGACGAGTGAATCCAGCCCCAGTTCATTGTACAGCACCCCAAGCTCCAGATCTGTCATCTCGGCGACCTCACGTAGCGTGTGCGTCCCCATGATACTCGGAATCGCGGTTGCTGTCCCCTCTGCAGGGGGCGCGGCATCGCAACCCCCGGTTGGCGCCTCGCGACCGAGCCATCGGGCCACCACGGCGCGAACGCTGTCAGTCTCGAATTCGGTCCCGAGCACAGAGCCGATGTCCTTGGATTTGGTTTCGGGGGCAACTACGCTACGATCGAGGGCCAGCCGCGAGTAGAGGGTGTCGAGAGGCATGTCGAAAAGTTCGGCCACCCCGGCCAGGGTCACATAGCCGCGGATATCCTCGGGATTGGCGGCACCGCGAAGTTTCATCTCTTCGACACTGTACTGCTTGCTCCGGTAAACGCCCAGGGCTTTGGTCAAACCGATAATGCCGAAGAATACCACGATGACAATAACGCCGAGCATAATGGGGGAGACGATGCGTTTTTTGGCCAGCCTGAATTCGATAGTGTTCGGCACCGGGCAAACCGGCACGCATTCGCCGCAGGAGAGGCACTCCGTTTTGTTGACAACCTCCACCGATGCGATTGGAATCCCTACCGGGCATTTGCGGTCGCAGGCCATGCAGTGAATACAGGTCTCCTGATTGACATGCAGGCGGTAAGGCGAGAAGCGATTTATCACACCCAGGAACATACCCATCGGGCAAAGGTAGCGGCAGAAGGCACGCGGGATAAAAATAGACAGGGCCAGTGAGAGAACCAATACCGCCAGACCGATCGGGAATTCCTCGATAACATCGCCGGGATCCCAGATATGCATCCAGGCGACCCAGGGATCGTAGGGCCGAATCAGCAGCTTGCCGCCGTACCACGCGCCCACTGTGAATATGATCAGGATCGGGTAGCGCAGCCAGCGGATTTTGCCGTCATGGTCCATGCCGGTGCGTTGTTTGATCCCGAACAGCCTGCGGCCGATTCCGGCAAAGATCCCCTGAAGCGTGCCGAGCGGGCAGATCCAGCCGCAGAACGAGCGGCCGGACAGAAAAACCAGCAGAATTGTTATTCCGAGGAGAATGAAGCTGGAAATGAAGATCCTCTGGAGATAGGTCCCGTGAAAAACAATGCTGAAAAGCGACTCGAGGCCACCAAAGGGACAGATAGCATCGACCGGCGGAAACTCTGTCTGATGTTGCAAATGCATGTAGCCAATGTAGCTTACATACATAAGCAAACCACCAAGGAGTGCATAGCGCAGCCACATGGCCGGATTTTTTTTCTTGTAAGCGGGTTTGGGCATTGTCCTTCCCTCCACGGTTTCTGTCTATAGCTCAGTCATTGCGCAGGGCCTCGACCGGGTCGACACGGGCGGCGCGGGCCGAGGGATAGTAGCCCGCGATCAAACTGACTATCAAACCAAAGAAATAAGCCAGCACAATCAGCCAGAGCGGCAGGGCGAAGGGATCCATGAAGTCGAGCCCTTCGCGTTCCATCAGAATCCTCGCGACCAGGGCCGCAATCCGGGTTATTCCCCAGCCGAAAATAATCCCGACAATAGCCCCAATCGAGCCGATGACCCCCGATTCGGCGAGAAACAGCCATCTCATATCCCGTTCGTCGGCGCCGAGGGACTTGAGCACACCTATCTCACGGTTACGCTCGATAATCGACATAACCATGGTGTTCACGATTCCCAGCGAGGCCGTTACCAGCGCGATCAGCCCCACGACTGCCAGGGCCATGTCGAAATAGAAGAAAAACTTCCGAATTTCGTCAAACTGGACGGCGTAGCTGAAACTCCTGAATCCCAGGGCCTCCACGGAATCCATGATCGGCTGATGGGTTACATTCGGATCAATGTCGAGCGTCACCTGGGAGTAGGTTTTACCGGTGGTGTCGCCGGGCGGCTGGAAAAGGTTGCCGCTTTGCATGGCCTGGAACATATCGGCGGGGTTGTCGCTGATGAAGCCGCCGGTGTTGAGGCGCAGGGCGGTTTTCAGGGGGATGATGATCTCCTTGACCCGGGTGCGACCGCCGGGAGCGTCGAGAACTCCGCACACCGTCAGGGTGTCGGAGCGAATCGCCCGTCGGTGCATGTAGCCGTCGATGAAACGGGTGACGGCGTTCTTGAGTTCGCCCGAGATTATCCTGCGGCGGTATTCACTGTTGATCAGGGAATCGAATTGAAATTGATCAAGACGCTGTCGGATACTTCCTTCGCCGTCGCTGACGACATTGACAAGGCCGCTGTCGAAGACGGCCGTTCTCACCGAGATGACAATTTGCCGACCGACCAGGGAGTCGAGTTCGATAAACCCCAGCTTCTCGGCCGTCTCGACACTGACCAGGGCCTGGTCGAGACTGTCGGCGGTGAAGACCTCACCGGCCTCGAGTTGCGAGAAGAGCCCGGTATTGACGGCCTCCGTCGGCAGGGCCTGGGCGGTGGCGGTGATTTCGGAATCCGCCAGGGTCACGGTTACATCAAAGGCGTCCAGGGGGTAGGCGAGGTTGACGCTTGGTATCTGTGACAATCGTTCCACCGCGGCGGCGTCGAGTTCGACGACCTCGAGGGAATCACCGAGATCCTCCTCGTCGACCGAGTACACCTGCATGGTCGAGAACAGCCCGAGGTCCTGAAATTGCTGTGAGACATTGGCCTGCATCCCGGCGCCGAACGACAGCATGGCCACGAATGTGGCTATCGCGATAACGACGCCGGCGATGGTCAAAAAGGCCCGCAGTTTCATACGCCAGAGATTCCCCAGCGAGATGGAGACGAGGTCACGCAGGGTCATTTGTCACCTCCCGAGCCGGACATCTTTGAATTATCGACGAGGTGGCCGTAGTCCATGCGAACCACCCGGTGGGCACTCTGCTCGGCCAGGGCCATGTCGTGGGTGACCATGATGATCGTCAGGCCTTTGCGGTTCAAGTCCGCCAGCAATTCCGCAATCTGGATGGTGTTTTCCTGGTCGAGGTTGCCGGTTGGTTCATCCGCCAGGAGCAAATCCGGGTTCTTGACGAGGGCCCGAGCGAGGGCGACCCTCTGTTGTTCGCCTCCGGAAAGATCGGCGGGGCGGTGGTCGAGACGATCACCGAGACCGAGTTTGCCGAGAATGTCGGCGGCCCGGTCACGCCGCTCGCCATGCGGGGTATCGTTGAAGAACAGGGCCAGTTCAACATTGCCCAAAGCCGAACGGTGGCGAACAAGATTGAACGACTGGAACACCATCCCGATGCGGTGGGCCCGGTGGACGGCCAGTTCCCGCCGCGAGAGCGAACCCAGCGCCGTACCGTCAAACTCGATTCGTCCCGAGGTAGGCGTGTCCAGCCCGGCCATGAGATTGAGAATGGTTGATTTGCCGGAACCGGAGGCGCCAACGATACTGAGGAATTCACCGCGCCGCAATCCCAGGCTTACCTTATCGACGGCTTTCACCTCATGTGAGCCGCGCCGGTAATAGCGGCAAAGATCTATGGTTTTCATCCAGTCGGCTGTCAAAACATCTCCTTGTGCCAGCCCCCCTTTTTCCCGAGCGCGTCAAAGTCGGCGCTTTGAACACGCAGCATAAAGTAAGCAAGATATGTTTACGGCTCAACAAGAATTGCTGTTGTCGGTTGGCTTCCACAAAAAACGGGGCGGGAAATATCCCGCCCCGATAAAAGGAACTGGTCGAAAGCACGTTTGGCTACTTCATGAGTACCATCTTACGCGTCTCGACAACGGAGTCGTATTGCAGGCGATAGAAATATACTCCCGAGGCCTGTCCCGAGCCGTCCCAGGTCAAAGTATGATAGCCGCCACCGAACTGACGGTCGGCAATCACCGTGACCCGCTGGCCGGTGATGTTAAATACCTCCAGCGTGACGTGACCCGGCACCGGCAGGGCGAAGGTTATCTGCGTAACCGGGTTGAACGGATTGGGGTGGTTCTGGCTCAACTCGAACTGATCCGGCAGGGCCTTGGCGAGGTCGTTGTTCAGGCGATAGACTACGCCGCTTTCGCAGGCCTTGGTCACCACGTTGGACGCGGCATCATAGTCCAGGGTGCTGTGGGTGACATTCGTTACTTCGAAGCACCACTCACCGGACGGCCTCTTAATACTGCTCGTCTCGAAATAGACGGTGCCGTCAGCCGCCGTAGTACCGCTGAAGGTACCGCCGGTGGGACCGGTGGCCGTTACATATACGACAGCGCCGGACACGGCGGCATTGACATCGTCATAAATCGTTACCGTGCAGGTGCCAAGGTAATTCGGCCCAACCTTGCGCCGACCGACAACCATGTTGCTGACGTAAATATAGCCCTGCGCCTGGTCGGTAACCGTGATGTATCCGGTTTTGGTCTCCGTGTCCGAACCGTAAGCATTCGTCGCGGTCATCGAAACCGTATAAGTACCCATCGAGTTGTAGGTATATGACGGATTCTGGGCCGTCGAGGTCCCCACGCCGTCACCAAAGTCCCAGCTCCAGGAAGTTGGGGCACCGGTGGAAATATCGGTGAAGTTAACCGTCAGCGGGTACGAACCGGAAGTGGGCGAACCAGAGAAGCCGGCCACCGGGGGACTGGGCTGACCGCCGCCGTACTCAATGTACATCTCGTCAACATAGACGGCGTCAAAAGCGGTGTTGTACCACGAACGGTCAGTATCCACAACCCGGATGTACACCGTCCCGGTAAGACCGGCCGGCATGCTGTAGGAGTACACTTGCTCTGTGGCACTGGCGACTGTCAGCATGTCGACAAACGTGTTGTTGTCAGTCGAATAAGCGAAGATGAAGTTATCGCCTTCGCTGTTGGCCGGGCGATAGCCTTCGAGATAGAACATCATGTCCGATCCGCCACTGCCGAGATCCACCGCCCACTTGTGCTCGAGGTAACTCGAACGTTTGCGGGGGTGGTTGTCGTACACCACCTCGGTGAGAATCTCATAACCGTTGTCCGATGCGTATGTGTCGGTGTAGTCACCGGTCAGAGTAACGGCAACCGGCAGGTCGGCATTGGCATAGGCCTTAACCGACTGACTCTGTTCGGTAACGTTGATGTAGTCGAGCTTGGTCTCGGTGTCGGAGCCATAGGCACTGGTCACAGTCAGGGTTACCGTGTAGGTACCCACGGCGTCGTAAGTATAGGATGGGTTTTGCTCGGTCGATGTGCCAACTCCGTCACCGAAGTCCCAACTCCAGGTGGTCGGGTTGCCCGATGACTGGTCGGTGAAGTCCACCGTCAGGGGATATTCGCCGGATGTTGGCAAACCGACAAACGCGGCCACCGGCGGCGCCGGAGCAGTTACGGTGATGTAGTTAGTTTTCACTTCATCGTCAGTGCCGTAGGTATTGGTCGCGGTCAACGTAACCGTGTAGCTTCCTTCCGCATTGTAAGTATAGGAAGGATTCTGCTGGGTCGAGGTGCCGACACCATCACCGAAGTCCCAACTCCAGGAAGTGGGAGCGCCGGTCGACTGATCGGTGAAGGTCACCGTCAGGGGATACTGACCGGATGTCGGCGAGCCGACAAAGTCCGCCACCGGCG
>CAZVUZ010000167.1:0-6850 GCA_964630485.1 uncultured Ignavibacteriales bacterium | reverse complement strand
GCCGGAGGCAACAAAAACTTGACTGAGGCTCAGTTTTTAAGCTGACCGCCGATAATAATGCACTAAATTGAATACAGTCAAGACTTCTGGAGACATAAATGGAATTCGATTTGAACAGCGAAGCTTATTCGACTGAAGGTGTCAACACATACCCGGACAGTTCCGCAAACCGTCGGATCTCGCCGGACTCGGAATCGAAAGTGGATGAGAACACGGGGCGGTCGGTGGCGTCATGGACGGCCACGGGGCTGTTGGGCGTGGATACGATTCATCCGGGTGATGTCGTGCTGGTCATGGGCGCCGGGTCGGGTGAGGATCTGGTCCGTCTGGCCGAGCAGGTCGGTGATAAGGGGAAGGTGGTTGCGGTCGAGGCCTCATCGCAGGCAGTCGAGACCTGCCGCCGCCTGTTACTGCAGGCCGGTATCCTGAACGTCGAATTGTACGAGGAAGAATTGCTCAACCTGCCGATAGCCGACGGCACCGTTGACTGTATCATGACCGACTGCGCCACCAATCTTTGCCGACAGAAGCAACTTGTTTTCGAGCAGGCCCACCGGACGCTGAAGCCGGGGGGGCGAATCATGGTTTGTGACGTTGTCACCGATGCGGCCGGGACCGACGTCGTCCCCGACCTCGGAGATGGCTGTCTCTCGCGTGCCGTTCAAGAGGAGCAGTTGAACAAGATGTTGCAGCGGGCGGGGTTCGTGGATCTGGAAACCCTGAGCCGCAAGCGCCACTCGGCGGCAACAATAATGCAGACCGCCGGCGATGGTTGCCTTTGCCGCGGCGAGAGCAAGCCGGTTTCGGCAAAGGTTGCAAAAACATTTGCCGAGGGTTTTGTGTCCGTCCGACTGCAGGGGCGCAAGCGACCCTGATACACCGCCACTTCCTTAACAAAGTAAAAAATCGCCGCCGGCTCAGAGCCGACGGCGTTCTATCATGACGCGCAAAGCAGACCAGGGTTAATGCTGCTCCATCGGTCATTTCCTCATTCCTGGAATTCGTCCGCCAGTTCTATCCGTGACATTCGCAACTGACTGTTCAGAATCCCCACAAAGTCGGTGAGGGTCCGATATCGGGCGGCAAAGGAGATGCTCTTCAGGAAATTCGAGGCCAGACGCTGCTTGACCCGGAGTAGCTGCCGAGCGTTGCGCAGACTGAGGCGGTCGTCGCGGAGGCTCAGCCCGTCACCCGGCCGCTCTATCTCAGGCGAACCGGTGTCCGAGGACGCGAGAGCTATTTCGAGCTCAAACCTTTCGATCATCGCGACCGTCAACCTCAGATCGGTTTTGAGGATCTCTTCCAATTGCCTCTGTACGCCACGGGCTTCTGCCGTCTCGCCATCACTCTGCAACTTGCAGTAAAGCGCCGTGGTTACGGTGAGCGTATCGCGGCTGTGCTCGACCGCGGCCTGCTCCACCTGATTGAGCCTGATCTGGAGGCTGCTGATGCCGCGGTCGCCGCGTTTATGGTCGCCGGCGAAAGATGTCGTCGAAAACAGGGCGAGAAGGACCACTACCGCTGTAAGCCGTGAAATCATGTTGTTGCCTTTCGATTCACTGTGTTTCACTGGTTGACCACACAAACTTCATGCCGGAGGCTAAAGTGCGGTAAAACAACGCTTTACAGTGTGGCTTCAGGGGGGTATTATCGGCGTGGAAGCCCGGGTATGGGGAATTTCCAATACAAAAAACCCGGAGCGGGCGCTCCGGGCAGAGTATCAAAAATATTGCGGCCTTAAATCAATCGATCCTTATGGCTCTTCGCCAGGCACGGCCTCTTGCTTCCGAACACTATAGACGTATTCCATCATCTGCGCGGCGAGAGAGCTGTCAACGGCGATCAGACGCGTCAAAACGCGGTCGGCCTCTATATCCTGCCGGTCGAGAGCGTAGGCAGCTCCCAGACCTACCCATGCCTGGTAGAATTCGCTGTCGGCGGCGACGGCGCGGTGAAACTGCTCGATTGCGGCCGGGTAGTTCTCTTCCTGTAGATATAGCGCCCCCAGATCCTGCAGGCACAACTTGTGCGCGGGGGAGAGAGCCAGGGCCTCCAGGAAGCTCTTCCGGGCCTCATCGGTTTTGCCCAGGTCACGTTTGACCGTGCCGCGGAAGTAGAGCAAACTCGGGGTGTGGTGGCCGGAGGCATAGCAGGTGTCATAGTAATATTCGGCACTATCGAGAATGTTCGTCTTGGCAAAGCAGTTGCCAAGCGTGTACATCACCACCACCCTTGTCGAGTCCAGGGCCATCGCCCGGCGCAGTTGCGGCAAGGCCATGCCGATGCGCCCCGTCCGGGCGTATTCCTGGCCCAGGTTGAAACGGTACAAGGCATCGGTGGAGTCAAGGGCCACCGCTTCCTCGTATAATTCAATGGCTCGGGTGCGGTCTCCCCGATGACTGTAGGCGGCGCCAAGATTGTTGCATACGTCCGGGTCGCCGGGGCTGAGCTGGTGTGCCCTCTGCAAACTGCTGATGGCTTTCTGGTAGTTGCCCAGATGGGTATATATCGTTCCCAACTGTTCCAGGGTCCGGGGATTGTCGGGATCAAGACGCAGCGCCTTCAGGTATTCGTCGAGGGCGCTCTTGAATTCTCCGCGTGTGAGGAACTGTCCTCCGGCCCGCTGATAAACCGCCACCGAATCGATGTTCGTCTCAGCGGCATGAACCGGGATCGAGGTCAGGACGCACAGCAGCAGAAAAGCTGACATATAGGTTCGTATATTAAGCATATAGCCCAAAGGTATGATTTATCGGGTCTTTGTCAAGGTTATCGTCGGGCAACGGCAGTCTCTCGACTTCCCGAAAACAAAAACGACCCGCGGGTGCGGGCCGTTAACCTTTAAGCAAGGAGATGCTTAAAAGAGGTATCCTCGGCTTCATCCTTGAAACAGAGGTTATTATCTTTATTTCGCGCGCTTGGGCTCGTGATTGTTCACCAGCGCAAACGACAGGTATTCAAGCTCCATGGCCATGTTCTCGTTGCGGACGTAGACATCATCCGGCACCTTGAGATTAATCGGCGCAAAATTGAGGATGGCTTTGACACCGGCCTTGACGACGTCATCGACAATGTACTGGGCGACCGTGACCGGGACGGCGATCACGACCAGTTCGATATTGTCCTCGCGAAGTTCCGTCTCGAGATCCCTGGTGTCCGATACAATGATGCCCTTGTGGTTGGATCCTATCTTACGCTGATCATTGTCGAACAGCTTGACGATATGAAAACCCTGCTTGATGAACTCCTTGTAGCTCACCAGGGCCGAACCAATATTGCCGACGCCGACCAGGGCTACTCGCCAGATGCGATCTATGCCCAGAATCGCCGCAATCTTGTTCTTCAGCTCGGTAACCGGATATCCCAGCCCCCTGGTACCGAAGGAGCCGAAAAACGACAGGTCCTTTCGCACCTGGGCCGGCGTGAGTTTCTCGCGCTTGGCCAGTTCCTTTGACGATACGGTATCGAAGTTTTCCTTTTCCAACAACGACAACGCCCGATAATAAAGCGACAGTCGGTGTATCGTCGATTCCGAGATTCTCTTTTTGGGCTCGGCGCCCGGGCTGCTATCCATCGACACTCCAGTGTAATTCAACTCACACAACTTGCCCATGTGAAATGCTTCACAAATCGAGTATACCCCATGCCGCTTTTGCTGTCAAGATATTAATCTCATAACCGTACATGCGAAGTGAAGTGCTAACAAGGCAAACACTTACGCTGGATGCAAATTGACCTACCAACCTTGCCGGGCTTGCCGGAACGTTGCCACCGCCACCATGTCTGCCATAATTATCCATCCAATATTCGGGCCTTTGCGAGGCAATCGGGACTATTTCAGCTTCCTTCGATGGCCCTGTCGGTGCCGTAATGAGGTGGTCGATCGCGCGACGGATTATTATAGTCATTGTTCGACCGCCGGACGGCATAAAAATTGTTGGTGTGATTACTTGCCTCGCAGTGGCGGTTCATCTATTCTTGGTTCGTCCATGAAATTACTGGAAAGGGTTCTCGAATAATATCCGCAGCCGAAACGTTGCACAACAAGGAGCCTGCCCGATTCAATGTATACCACCAGCCGGTTGATTCGACTATTTTCTGTATGTGCGATCGCCCTGGTCCTGGCCGGGTGTGACGACGAGAGCAATCTGAGATACCCGATCACGCCGTTCGGACAGGAGCCGCCGCGGATCACGGGTATTTATCACCGGGACGAGGCGGGAAATATCCTGGGAATCTCGGGTTACCCCGCCGGGGTCGGCTTCGCCTACCCCAATCCCTGCGGGGAGATCGTGTCGGTGAACCTGTCCGCTCCCGCAGAAACCCGTATCGAAGTCTGGTTCGTGCGAGCGCTTGGTCCGACGGACGGAGATCTATCCGGATCATTGCCGAGCGGCGCAGCCGATCGCACTCCCTGGGGAATCCCGCTGCTTCAAAAGGGCGAGTTCATCCAGGCGGGAGAAAATGTCTCCGACTTTGATCTGGAGGCCCTTCCAAACGGCTTCTATCGTATGTACATACTATTCGCCGGCGAGTTGTACTTCGACGATATTCTGAAATCAAGTGACGAGAATTATGCCGGTTGGTAATTCATACCAACCTTGTTTGTTCAAAATGATTAAGAGCGATTAAGTTGAAGGGAGCGCAGGATGGCCAGTGTCACTAGGGTACTTACAGCAATCGTGGTCTCTTTTTGTGTAGTCGCGGCATTGTCCGCTTCGGTACAGGGGGCCGAGAGGTTCACAAAGATCGGTGTTTCGGCGTCGGTACAGGGAGGACAGACGAACCTGATGTTTCCTTATTGGGTGAGCCGTTGGGTAGTCATGGCGCCCTCGGTGAGCATCATGAATGTCAGCGATGTCGGCACCGATATGGGATTGGGGCTTTTTGTCCGCAAGAATGTCAGACAGGGCAAGGCCGTCCCCTATTTTGGCGCGCGCGGCGGCGTTTTGATTTTCTCGCCCGAAGGAAACGACAGTGTTACCGACTATCTTCTGGGCGTGGCCTTTGGTGGTGAGTATCTCTTTGATGATCACTTCAGCGTCGGCGTCGAGGCGCAACTCAATGTAACGATGTCGGACGAGCAATCCCTTCGTTTCAACAACCCTGACGGCACCAACGTCAACACCGCCACGACCGTCTCGGCGACTTTCTATTTTTGAGGTAAGCTTACCGATCCGTAGGGGCTCGCCGGCGGTAGAGGCGGCCCCCTCGGCCGTAAGGTTAAAAGCAGATCAATGGCCGTGCCAAGAATTGTCATAACAGGGGCGCCCGCTTCGGGCAAGACGGATGTTCTCGCTCGTTTGAAGGCTATTCCCGAGCTTGCGGGAGTCATCTTCTTCGATGAACTGGCGCGCCGGCTTCTCGAGGAGAACCCCGATTTTCGGGACAACTGGGGCGCCTTTCACCGGGAGATCTACCGGCGCCAGGTCGAGCGCGAGAAAAATACCGGCGACCAGCCGTTCATTACCGACCGCGGCACTGTCGACGCCTTCGCCTTTCACCCGGAAACCATGCAGGATTACCACACCACCCTGGAGCGTGAGTATGCCCGCTATTCGGCGGTAATCCAGCTGGGCAGCGCCGCCGGACTCGGTGCGGCTTTTTATGTACGGGACGAGATCCGGACCGAGTCGATTGCCGACGTCCTGGAGATCGAAAAGAGGACTACGGCCGTATGGAGCGGACATCCGGCCTATACCTTCATTGCCACCGAGGCGCACTTTGATAACAAGTACGAATGCTGTCGCCGGGCGGTGCTGAAGCACATAAAGGGAACCGGTTGCCTTTGAATACCGTCCGCGGCGCGGCCAAATCTGGTTGACAGCCGTCCCGTGATTCCTTAATGTTTCCCTGTGAATCTTCAAATCGCAACCGGGGTTCCGCTCTTTGTTGTCCTGACGTATGTATTTGCCGCGCCAGTGCCGAGAGGGATCCTGCCTGCGGTCTGTGACGTACAAGAATTGAATTATGGACGGATTGAAGTTTTACACGTCTCTTAGATTAAATTTATGATTGGGAAGGAACCATAGATGAGACTCTTGAAAGTTACCATTCTGCTCGCGATCTGCCTCGTCGTTGTCGCTTCCGTATCGGCGGAGTCCGAATTCGGGAAGAAACTCAAGAACGACTACAATCTGCTCCATCAGGATCTCCTGAACAACACCGGCGAGTTCGCCGAGATCAGCAACTTCACATACAAGAAGGATGTGGCCACTTTTACCTTCACGGAAGGTATCATTCACCTGCTCCGATATGTCGATGATCGTCCGACGACGGCAGTATTCATCGGCAAGGGTCATGCCACCATGGAGATTCCGGTTCATACCGAGAGGTTGTCACTCTTTACGGCTGCCCGCGACAGTGTCGTCGATACGGAATTCGAAAGCTGCTTCATTCGCTTCGCCGACGATTTCGACCTCAAGCTCAAAGAGCAGTTGACATTTGAACCGAAGCAGTTGAGCTGGAAGAATTTCAACATCGCCGCCAAGCAGGGTCAGGGTGAGGTTTATTTCAAGCCAACCATCTATCACACCTACGACAACTATTTTCAGCTTTTGAGGTCCATCAACGAGCGCGGTCCCGAAGGCTACTTCTGGGTCGATTTTAATCGTTACATATTTACTTTTGATCCGAATCGCCCGGAACAGGTTTGCCTGGGTTACGAGTTTCAGGCGGCCGATGTTAAGGCTACCGAGGGGGCCCTGTTCCAGCGCCGCGAGAATAATGTCTATGCCGACTCAAGTCTGTCGCAGATAGATTTCCCGACGCCGATGCTTGACCGCCCGGCTCCACTCGAGCTGGGCGGAATTGACGGCAAGCTAGTTGATGCCGCCGAGCCAAAAGTCAA
>CAZVUZ010000166.1:0-6893 GCA_964630485.1 uncultured Ignavibacteriales bacterium | reverse complement strand
CGGCATAAACGAAAAACATGGATACGCCAATTTACACACTTCTCTTGACATTACCTTGCGGGCCGTGCAACCAGAAAAGACTTGACAGAAGAGTCTGCTATCTGTAAATTGAAACATCAATAGGCGGAGGAAGTCGGCCTAATTCAACATCATAATTCTTTCAGTTGCCCCACCACTGGAGGATGTTGCATTTTTACGGAGGGCCTCTGTACAGAGGTTAGAATGTGTATAGGAGCGTCGACGTATGCGCTGAGGCGCAATTCGTCGAACGGGGCAAGGTAGACGACAACCAGGATTGTGACAGCTCAGATTACTTAGGAGTTCGGCAAGGGAAGTCAGGTTACCCGGTAAGAGATGCCCGGTTCCACCTGAGAACGAACCGGCATCGTGAGTCGGTGTATAGCGCCTTGGCGTCTGATTTTGCATACGCCGGGACTTCGGCTATTTTACTACTAATCTCGAATCTTCTCCCATCATATTGGTATCTCTCGCTGGTGGCCCTGACCCCTTTTCTTCTGCGAATTTCCCGAGCGAATATCTCCCAGGCCGTCAGGCTGGGGATAATGCTCGGCCTGGCATACTTCTCGGTTTTCTGTATCGATTACGTTGCCATTGATCCTCTCCGGGGACTGGCTCACGTCGTTTTGGGCACTGCGGCCCTTGGCCTCTTTGGACTGACCTTCGCTCTCGTGCGCAGCCGGCTGGGGTTCAATCCAGTCGTCGTCGCCCTCTTGTGGATCCTGTTCCAGGGGGCGTTTCTGCAGTTCGGCTATCGCGATTTTCTGCTCCTGAATGTCAATCTGTCCAATCCGTTCATACATGGATTTGCGGCGCTCTTCGGCATCCTCGTCCTCTCGTGTATAATCGTGCTCGCGGCCTCCATGTTAGCGCTGGCCATATGCAAAATAATCTCCCTGGCTCCGGCGCGGGTAAGGATGGGACATCGATGCTCCGGCTCCCGAATCGTGAGCGAGAACCGCTGTTATTCACTTCAGGATGCATTCCTGATTCCCGAAGGCCGCGGTCCCCCGGCCTTTGTCTTCTCTTGATTGACATGTGAAACTCAATGGCGGTTGACCGGCGACTGCACAGACGGCCGGAACTGCCCATTACAACCAGAGAGATGAAGGGAATATTATGTTCAAAAAATCACTTATAATGGCGTTAGGGCTCGTACTCGTGATGAGCGTGTCAGCCCTCTGCGCCGGCGATTACACCTACGTTTACCAGGCCACGGGCGACGGTGACTATAATCTCGAGGCCGTGTATGATGTGAGTCCGTACGTTGCCAAGCAGGCGTTCGCCGCCCAGACCGACAAGGGCACGGGAGAGTACCTGAACTACAGCGTGGATCGGAGTGGTCGCTCAAAGATGATGAACTCCGAAGAGGCCTTCATAGATTTCCTGGCCAAGAATTACACGCCGGCAAGCACCTTCGATTCGAAGTTCCCGGGCCAAGCCTGTGACGACATCGCCGGGCTCTCCTACGATTTTATTTGCTCACCGTTCTTGTGTCCGAATACCGGAGATCCGAACGACTGCGAGGACAATGTTATTTTGGAATACTCGGTTGTTTGTTATCTGGATCAGTCCTGCAGCGAGTTCCCTAATGAACGCTGTGTCTGGAACAAGGCCGCCAGTATCGTTTCATTCACCACCAATATTTGGCCGTGCGAATGCTCCCCGGTTCCGACTGAGTGCTCAGTGCAACCGAGAGCATTTATACAGACCTTCGTGGCTGACGGGCCGATTTGTATCTGTGTCTCGCGGGCGAGAATACCCACAATGTCGCATTATGGCTTGCTTGTCCTGCTCCTGCTCCTGATCGGTTCGGCTGTCTGGCTGATCCGCCGTCGGACTTCCGGCGCCGCGGCATGATCGCCTTCTGAAATGACGTACTGCATTATTTGAGCGGAGCTTCGGCTCCGCTCTTTTTTATGGGCGACGGGCCGGGGATCCACGATAACGTGGATCGGAACCTTTCCTGTCCTAAAATGTTATCTTCAGTAGGTTACCTAAACAAATCCAAGACATTCAGGAGTGGAACGATGTTCAAAAAGCTATTCTTAATTATGTTTCTGGTGACGATTGTCGCCACAACCGGCCAGGCCGACACCTGGGGGCTGGATAAGGCCCATTCGTCGGTGGGCTTTTCGGTGCGTCATCTGGTGATATCGAAGACGACCGGCAAATTCGACGATTTCACCGGCACCATTGTCTTTGACGGAAAGAACTTTGCCGCCGCCTCGGTGGAATTGACGGTCCAGATGGCTTCGGTGGATACCGATGACGAAAAGCGCGATGAGCATCTGCGCAGTGCCGACTTCTTCGAAACCGAGAAATTCCCCACCATGGACTTTAAATCGAAGAAGGTGACCAAAGGTGAGGGAGACGCCTTCACGATAACCGGCGACCTCACCATCAAAGGCGTCACCAAAGAGGTTACCTTCGATTGCCAATTCCACGGCGTGGTCAACGATCCGTGGGGCAACACCAAGGCCGGGTTTTCCGCCATGACTCAGATCAATCGTCAGGACTTTGGCGTCACCTGGAGCAAGTCTCTCGACGGCGGCGGCCTCGTAGTCGGCGACGATGTTGATGTGATGATTGAGGTGGAGGCTGTTAAGGAGAAGTAGAACAGTCGTTTGCGATGAGAATTATTGATAGCCCGGGCGACCGCAGGGGAGGTTGGCCGGGCTGTTTTTTTGCCCGGTTACCAGCAGGTCAGGCCATCTTACGCATCAGGCCGACCACCTTGCCGGCAATTCGAAAATCGCCCGACTTCCGATTGACGATAATCGGCTCGAAAGCGTCATTCTCCGGTTGCAGGCGCACCTGTTTGCCTTCGGGAAAATAGCGCTTCACGGTGGCCTCGCCGCCGATCAGGGCAACCACGATATCGCCCGCCCGCGCCACGGCCTGACGCTTTACCAGCACCAGGTCGCCGTCGAGAATCCCGGCATCCTTCATCGAATCACCGGTCACCCGAAGGGTGAAGGAATCGCCCTTGGGCAGGAAGGAGACATCTACAGCGATCTCACCTTCTATGTTTTCAATGGCGTCAATTGGTCGTCCGGCAGGCACCGAGCCTACGAGCGGTACGCTCCCGACTTCCCCGGCAACCCGCTGAGTCAATTCAAGTCCTCGGGAAATCAAGGCCTGCTTCTTCAGGAAACCCTTCTTAATCAGGGCCGTGAGGTGCAGACGCACCCCGTTGGTGGAACTGATACCGAAATGCTTGCCGATTTCCCGGATTGTTGGCGGATGACCGTGCTGCCTTATCCTGTCACGGACAAATTCCAAAACCGCCCGTTGTCTTGCTGTCAGGTCTTTCGTCATAGCTTTCCTCCGACCGTCCGGATCCGTCTTCGGTTAGATTAACCTACTGCCCAAATGTTCATCTGTCAATAACAAAGTTGCGCATCAACATTGCCCGGAAGGGGTGGGAGCCGATCGGCCATTTTTGCCTGTGCAAGGTAGTCACTAACTCGTATAATTGATACAAGAGAGCCTGTGGCAACCAAAGACCGTATAAGAAGGTGGAGGACACGATGAGAACGTTTGTGTTGATGACGAAGCTGGCCCCGGACCTGGCGTCAAGAATGACCGACCGGGCCGAACTTGGGCGTAGCTGGCTTCAGCAGGTGAAGGAGAAATGCCCGGAGGTGAAATTTATCGCTCATTACGGCCTGCTGGGTAATTACGATTTCATGGATATATATGAAGCTCCGGACGAAGAAACGGCGGCGAAGGTCTCGATGATAAGCATGGCCAACGGCGCCTTTAAGGCCGAGAGCTGGCTGGCAATTCCCTACATGCGATTGGTGGAACTCTCCCAGGAAATCTGAGCCGCTTTCGCTGCGCCGCAAGTCAATGTCTGAAATGAACCTGACAACGTTGGAGATAAGAATGACGGAAAAGCACAATCTGGTGACCCCGGAGAATATTAACGAAAGCGCCTTTAAACTGATCGGTTCCGACTGGATGCTGGTGACGGCGGGAAACCTTGAGTCCTGGAACACGATGACGGCCAGCTGGGGAGGTTTCGGCCATATCTGGAATAAGAACGTATGTTGGTGCGTTGTCAGACCTCAACGGCACACCTACGGTTTCATGGAGAAGGCGCACTCTTTTACCCTGTGCTTTTTCGACGAGAAGTATCGGAAGGTGCTGAACTATTGCGGGACGAAATCGGGCCGCGATGTCGATAAGGCGGCCGAGACCGGGATCACGCCGGTGGCTACCGAAGGCGGGGCGGTTTACTTCGCCGAAGCCCGCCTTATAGTCGAGTGCCGAAAAATCTATTTTCAGGATTTATCCCCGGACAATTTCCTCGAGGCGTCGATTCAGAAGCACTACCCGGACCGGGACTATCATCGCCTTTATATGGGTGAGGTCGTTCGTTGCCTGAGGGCGTAACTCCGCCCAAGCATCGAATAACAAGAAACGCCGGAACCCATGAGATTCCGGCGTTTTTCATATACGATTTTGAGGTGCCAGGCCCGCCAGGGTTGGTTAACCCTCTTCTTCCCGCGCCGCTTTGGCCTGCTCGACGACCTTCTGGGCCACCTCGTGGGGGACCTCCTCGTAGCGAGCAAACTCGGCCGTGTAGAAACCCTGGCCCTGGGTCATGGAACGGAGGTCAACCGAGTACTGGTAGAGTTCCGCTTGGGGAACGGTGGCCCGGATGATCTGGTTGCGCCCGTCAGGATCCATGCCGGCGATTTTACCGCGGCGTGAGGATATATCACCCATGACGTCACCGGTGTAATCGTCGGGGACCATTACCTCAAGATTGAATATCGGCTCGAGGAGAACGGGTTTAGCCTGAAGGAAGCCTTCCCTGAAGGCCATCAGGCCGGCGATCTTGAAAGCCATATCCGAAGAGTCGACCTCATGGAAAGAACCGTAGTACAGGGCCACCTTGATATCGACCACCAGCGAGCCGGCCAGGCCGCCGTTTTGCATGGCTTCGACCACACCCTTTTCGACAGCCGGGATAAACTTCGAGGGAATTACGCCACCTTTGATTTCATCAAGAAATTCAAATCCGGCCCCACGCTGATTGGGCTCGAGGCGAATGTAGACTTCGCCGAATTGACCGCGTCCGCCTGATTGCTTCTTGTGACGGTACTGCTGCTCGGCCTTGCCCCGGATAGTCTCGCGGTAGGGGATACGCGGGCGGAGCAAATCGACCTCCACGCCGAACCGGCTCTTGAGTTTCTCCGTCAGGACTTCAATGTGGGTAGATCCCTGGGCCCAGAGAACCTGTTGTTTGAGGGCGCCGTCGGATACCAGGCGGAATGTCGGGTCCTCTTCGTGCAATTTGTTAAGACCGTTGCTGACCTTTTCCTCATCACCCTTGGACTTGGACCTGATGGCGGCGTCCATAACGGGATTCGGGAAGGTCGCAGGCGGTACGGTAACGCTGAGGCCGCCGCCGCAGAGGGTATTGCCCGTATGGGTCTTTTTCAGCTTGACCAGGATGCCGATGTCGCCGACCGACACCGATGTTAAGTCCTCGCGATTCTTGCCCTGGAGAGTGTAAATCTGAGTTACGCGTTCACCGGCACTGGTCTGTTGATTCTGCAAATCGACACCCGACTTGATGCTGCCCGAGAAAATTTTGAAATAGGACAGCTCACCCAGGTGGCTCTCGGATACGGTCTTGAAAATATGCAGGACGGGCTTACCGCCAGCCTCCGGAGCGAGTTCCTCTTTATCCTCGGAATCGGTCTTGACGACCTCCGCACTGCCTCTGGCTATAGGGGACGGAAGATAATTGGCGGCAAACTCCATGAGTTGCTGCACTCCGATATTCATTGAAGCGGAGCCGCACAGAACGGGGTAGACCTTCTGGTTCAGGATGCTCTTGCCCAGACCCTTGATGATGTCTTCCTGGCTCAGCGTACCTTCCTCGAAGAATTTTTCCAGCAACTCATCATCGCCCTCGGCCACAACCTCCACAAGTTTCTCTCGCTGGGCCTCGGCTTCGTCCTTGAGGTCGGCCGGTATGTCACTTTCGCTGGTCTTGCCGCTTCCATCGGATATGTAAGCCTTCATAGTCAGCAGGTCGACGATACCCTTAAAATCCTGAGCCTCGCCAATGGGGAGCTGGACCGGGACGGCGGCGTTGCCGAAGGCCTCGGTCAGAGAATTCAGGTTGTTCTGCCACTTAACGTTCTCGTTCTCCATCTTGTTGACGAAGAAAACACGGCTGATATTGAAATCTCCCATGGCGCGCCATTGGAGCTGAGTGCCCACTTCTACGCCGGCCGTGGCGTTGGTGACGACAACGGCGGTGTCGGAGACGCGGAGGCAACTGAGCATCTCGCCCGCGAAATCAGAGTGCCCCGGACAGTCAAACCAGTTCATCTTGGTGTCCTGCCACTGGCACGCCAGAAGTTTCGCGGATATCGAGGTCTTCCGCGATATTTCGGCTTCGGTATAGTCGAGTATTGAACTGCCGTCGTCGACACGACCGATGCGGTTGTTCACGCCGGAGTTAAACGCGATGGCATCGGCGAGGCTGGTCTTGCCGCAGCCACGCTGTCCTGCCAGAGAAAGGTTTCGGATATTTTCGGCGGCAAATTCCTTCACAGGAACCCTCCAAACAAAATTTAAGATTAAAGGCGCCAGCTGTTCACGTAGCAAAATGCTGTAAAAACCAAGGCAAATATGATATCACATAAGCCGAGTCTTGTCAATGGGTTTTGGGATGTTCGGCGAAAAATCGCCGGGTCGCAGATGCGGGGGAGGGTTGGTGGCACAAAAGAAAGCCCCGCCTTTGAGGGCGGGGCTTTTATAAGTCGAAGTTGGAGTAAGGTTAGTTACTTCAACAGGACCATCTTCTTCACAGCTGAGAAAGCGTCAGTCTTGAGCTGGTAGAAGTA
>CAZVUZ010000165.1:4666-6897 GCA_964630485.1 uncultured Ignavibacteriales bacterium | reverse complement strand
AATCAACCACGTTCGGTCGTAAAGACGCCATGGCCATGCGCGTGCCGCCCAGGACATGTGGCGAGATAACATGGTTGGCGCCGGCGCGGACCAGCTTCTTCTCGCCCCCTTCGTAGTCGGCGCGGGCGATTATCTTGAGGCTGGCGTTCATGTCCCGGGCGGTGAGGGTCAGATAGACGTTTTGGGCCTCATCGGGCAGGGTCGAGATGAGTGTCTGAGCTCTTTCGATGCCTGCCTGCCGCAGAATCTCTTCATCGGTGGCCTCGCCCTCGATAAAGGGATAGGCTTCCGAGGCCGTGAGCGTCATGCCTGCGAGTTCTCGCTCGATGATTACAAAAGGTACGCCGCGCTTTTGAAATTCCTGGGCCACCTGCCGACCGACCCGGCCGAATCCGGCGATTATGAAGTGTCCGGACATTTTCCTTATTTTCTTCTCCATTTTCTTCCTTCCAAACACCTGTCGAAGCTCGCCCTCAATGACTATTCGAGCCAGGGCGGTGGCTGTGAAACCCACCATGGCAACTCCAAAGCCGATCAGCAACACGGCGAACATGCGGCCCGCCGGACTCAATGGGGTGACTTCTCCGAACCCGACTGTAGACAGAGTTATGACGCTCATGTAAAAGGCGTCCAGAGGCGCCATGTCCTCTATGTATACGAATCCGAGCGTCCCGAATACGATTATGAAGGCCAGGGCAATAGAGGCCAGCGTCACCTTGCGGGTATTACTCGGGCCGCCATTGGACATGGCCGCGATATACGTTGCATCGAGTCTGCGTCTTGAACCCATTCCCTGGTTCTTTATCCTCGTATCTATTGTAAGATCCCGGTTTTCTCTGCGAACATTCAGATAAATAAGGCATTTTTATTGACCCGGCGCAATATTATGTTTACGCATCATAGTATGCTAAAGACTGCTGAAACCACTGGCGGGCTGACCCGCTTTCTGATATACCATTTGCCGGTTATTGTCTATGCCGCCGCCATTATTATGGTATCCTCGATGTCCGATTTGCAGACGCCCGAAGTTAAGTTCGTGGCATTCGACAAAGTGGCTCATTTCGTTGAGTACGCAATATTTGCGGTTCTCTGTTACAGGTCCTTTGCCAACATCAGGAGTCTCTCGGTATTACCCCGGCCGTTCCTAATGGCTGCTCTTTTTGTGTCAATTTTTGCAGTGTTTGACGAGTATTACCAGAGTTTCGTACCGGGTAGGTCGTCGGATGTCTACGATGCCCTGGCCGACTTGTCCGGTGCCCTGCTCGTCCTGATCGTTCTCCAGACCTTCCATTCGAGGCGTAATCGCAAGCGCGATAAGTAATTGACGTCATGCTCATAAATGGGACAATCTGCTACACGGGGCAGATATGCCCTTGACAATTCTGCGTTTCATGGTATATTTTTCGTGGCTCGGGACTTGCTTACTACTGGTCCCTTTATAGGGAAGAGCTGAAACACTTCCTTTTGGTCTAACTAGTTGGTTGCATAGCAACTCAGACACACGTAAAGCATCTGGTCTAACAAAGCTGGTCTGGTACACGGAACAACCTAACTAGTCGTGGAGGGCTGTTTGATATATAAGGTAACCAGGGGACGAACGGGGCTGTGTCCTCGATTGGTTCCATCCGGGACGGTCCAGACTGAGGGCAGTCAAGACGCCGGGAGGTGCTTCCGCGAAAATGCCCCTTTGTTGAAGACGGATTTGCCGTCGCCGGTTGATGTATGCCCGGCGCTCGGCGTTTTTTGCTGTAATACAGGTTCTTCCCCACGGGGCGAGAATCAACCGGTTGAAGTGAAATTATTTACCAGGAGTCGAGAGATATGAAATTGAGACTGCTAATCTTATTGGCCTGTTTTCTGGTTCCTTTCGGGATTGCCGGGGCGCAGAGCCTGTCGGTGGACCATGTCGATGGACTCGACCCCGACGGTTTCCTGACCGTTGATCCCTTGACGGTCTATCTGCGTGTCACCGGTGATGGTGATACCCACGGTGGTATTACCAACGGCTTTCGGGTTTACTCGCCGACGGGCCACTCCTGGACCTCGCTGGTAGGAGACACTACGGGAACTTTGGGTAGAACCCAGTTCGACGGTGGCTTCTTCATAAATTATGTCAGCGTCACCGGCGCCGGTGCCGACACCGTCGGTTTCAGCGGTTTCAGGTTTTTTGCCGACGGTCTGCCGGCAGGGTTTGACGACGTCGCCTACACCCTGGCCCTCGGACCCTTCGA
>CAZVUZ010000165.1:0-4566 GCA_964630485.1 uncultured Ignavibacteriales bacterium | reverse complement strand
CAGTATCGACGGTGGTGAGCAGTGGCTGGCCATTGCCACCGGTATTGCCGCCGCCGACACGACCTACCTCTGGACCGTTCCGAACACGCCCGCCGAGGGCGTCTACGTGCGCGTCTGTTGCGATGACGGTTCGATATGCGGTCAGAGCGGGAATTTCTATATTGTTGAGTCGAACGAGTCACAGATTGTGGTATCTCCCGATTCGCTGGCCTTCTTCGCGACCGAGGGTGAGGCCAACCCGGCGGCACAGAAATTTGTGGTGGACGAAATGTCCTCCGAACCGCTGAGTTTCGGTATTACCACCGCCGCCTCCTGGATCGCCGCCATGCCCGATTCGGCCGTCAACGGTGACAGTATTACGGTTTCGGTGGATATCAGCGGGGTTCCCGAAGGTGTTTATGTCGACTCGGTGATGGTTACCGCGGCTGAGGCATCCAACTCGCCGCAGTATGTTCAGATAGTCCTCACTGTCGGTACACCCATTTACGACCCGATCCTGGTGGTCGATCCCGATACTCTCTTATTCGAAGTTGTCATCGGTGATCCCAACCCGGATGCGCAATGGATATATGTAAACGAGATGACCGAAGTACCAACAGCCTTCATGGCCGGCGAATACGTCGACTGGCTGTCGCTGGATAAGGACTTCGGCTTTACTCCCGACAGTCTCATGGCTATGGTTGATCTGACCGGCCTGGGCGTTGGCGAGTACTTTACGACGATTGAGTTTTATATCGATCAACCCGGGAAGGATAACGCTGACGAGACGGCTGTGATACATCTGATAATCTCGGAACAGCCCTGTTCTGAGATGGTCCTTTCCGATACGGTTTTCTACTTCTTCAAGCAGGGAATGGATAATCCCCTGCCGCAGACACTGACGGTGAATACCCCGGATGATCCGTTCTGCTTCGAAATTTTCAACGCCGCGCCGTCGTGGCTGACCATAGCGCCTATAGAGCCCTGCACCGGTGATGACATTATGCTCACGGTGGACGCTTCGGCGCTGGATCCCGGGATTTACTCGGCCGAATGCGCAGTCATCGGCGGCGACGATGTTTGCGAACCCGCCACCCGGTATTTCACGGTGGCCTTTGAGGTAGCCATCCCGGTTTCCGACGAGGATGTCATCCACATCGCCACCAAGCCGGCGGTGCCCGGTTCACGTACGACTATTCCGTTGACCTTTGAGAATACCTGCAACCTGGAATCGATTACGATGTCGCTGGGCTATGACTCCGAGAATCTGCACCTCGACAGTGTTTCCTTCGTCGGTTCCCGTCTTTCGGGATGGAGCAATATCATCCTGACGCAGGAGATGGATAAGCTGAGCCTGATCGCCTCGATTTCCGGCGGCGAGGAGCCGATTCCGGCCGGCATCGGGCAGTTTATGAATCTGCACTTTACCATCGATGAGGCCGCCCCGCACGACTTCTACCCGATTACCACCGTGGCTCCCAGCCCGCTCTTCGGCTGTGCCGGTGGCGGCGGACAACTGGTGCCGACGGTTATTCCGGGATACATCATTGTCGGTTCGGCCGAGAACTATGTTTGCGGCTATGTGGTAGATCCCGATGGCCGCTCGATTGAGGGCGCTACCGTGGAGCTCTGGCCCGACTTCCCGTACACCGGTTACGACGACCAGACTTTTTCGCAGGCCAGCGGCCTCTTCGAGTTCTTCAACTCGATGGTGGTCCCGTTCGATCTCTACGCCTATAAAGAAGGCTACTACCCCGGCAAGGTTGAGAACCTCAACTTCCAGCAAACCGGGATAATGATAGTCCTGGCCCCGATCGAGCCGGTCTTGCCGACTCAGGAATGGGTCAATTTCTACTGTGAGACCAATACCTATCTCGACGCCGAACTGCCAGTGGGATCCGTCATCGATGCCTATGACGACGACGGCGTTCACTGCGGCACCTACTGGGTCAGCGAAGCCGGGCGCTACGGGTTCATGCCGGTTTACCGCGATGATCCGTACACCGATCTCGACGAAGGCGCCGACCCGGGTGATGTAATCCGCTTCTACGTCAACGGCCTTGACGCCTACACTGAGGATCCTACCACCTGGACCGAAAACGGCGACGCCCTGCATGTCTGCTTCGACGTCGGCAACTTCATTACGCATACCTGCGACCTCATGGAGGGCTGGAACCTCGTGAGCTGGCGCGTCGACAGCGAGGATGACGATATCGAAGAGGTCCTGGCCTCGATCGCCGACTACCTGATCGTGGTCCTCGGATTCGAGGGCGGCGGTCTGACCTATGATCCGGATCTACCGTATCATTCGACTTTGAATTACGTCGATCACCTGAGCGGATACTGGATCAAGGTAAGCCGCAACTGCACGCTGGAGATTACCGGCGCCGCGATTCCGGTCAATACACCCATCGCCGTCAGCGACGGCTGGAACCTGGTATCGTACCTGCCCGAGAATACCCTGCCGACCGAGGTGGCTCTGGAATCCATCCACAGCGACCTGATCGTGGCCCTGGGCTTCGACGACGGCGGCCTGGTTTACCAGCCCGACGACGAACTGCATAATACGCTGGTCGAAATGTCTACCTGCAACGGCTACTGGACCAAGGTCGACCGCAATACCCAGCTGGTCTACCCGGGTGCCGGTCCGGTGACCTCGCCGCAGCTCAATCCTGACCTGTTTGCGGCCTTCAAGGGTGCCGCGGGCTACAGCCCGACCAATACCTGGATGAACCTCTGGGCCGATGATCTGACCCTCGATGGACAGCCTGTCGAGGCCGGTGCTACTGTAACCGCCCGGCTCGCCGACGGCACCGTTATTGGCGGCTTTACCCTCGATCAGGACGGCCTGTTTGGATTCATGCCGGTTTACGGCGATGACCAGACCACGGCGACGGTCGATGGCGCCACCGATGGCGGCAAGTTCTTCCTGAGCGTAAACGGTGTCGAAACCAATGAGGAGTTCACCTGGAGCGGACATGGCGAGAAATTCGAGGTCGCGGCCCTGACTTCCAGCACGACCGAAGAGGCTAACCTGCCGGGCAGCTTCCAGTTGAACCAGAATTACCCGAACCCGTTCAACCCCACGACGACCATAAGCTTTGCGCTGCCGACAGCGGCTTCGGCAAAGGTTGAAGTTTACAACATTCTTGGCAGACTGGTTGCAGTACCCTTTGATGGTATGGCTCAATCAGGCAAAAATGAAGTCACCTGGGACGGTGAAAACAGCACTGGCCAATCTGTTGCATCCGGTGTATATTTCTACCGCTTAACGACAAAGGGCTTCACTGAGACCAGGAAAATGATGTTGTTGAAATAGAATGCAACCTATGCAATGGAAATCTCACGTAACCTCCGGCCGATTTCACAATCGGCCGGAACAAAAAAGGGTAACGGTGTGAATAAAAGATTCTTAACTGCGATTTTAGCGACCGGATTGACCATTGTCATGGTTTCATTCGGCCTTGGAGATGTAATACCCACACCAGACTTTGACTTCTACCTCGGCTTGGCGTTCTACAATGGCCAACCAGCACCCGCTGGTAGTATCATTGATGCATATGATGAGGACGGTGTTCACTGCGGTACCTTTGTAGTCAGGCATTTCGACGATACTGCTGGCATATACGGTTCCATGGCTGTTTACGGTGACGATCCATACTCTGATTTAGTAGATGAAGGAGCTGAGTCTGGGGAGTCGATTTCCTTTGAAGTGAATGGTCGTCCGGCAACAACGGACCTGATTGGTGGGGATCTTGCTTGGTCGGCGCGCACCTCTGACACAGTCGATCTGGACGCCACGGGCACTATTTGCGCCAGCGCGGCCAGTTTTGTCGAGGAAAAACTCGGCTATCCTGATTCAACCATCCGCTTCTACATCCCCATGCAGAACTGCGGCAACGGCATCGACTTCTACGGTGTCGAGGCCCTGTCTAACCTCGGCTGGGATGTCAATGTACCGTCCGAGTTTATCTATGCCTGGCCGGGTGGTCTCGGCAATGTCTGGTTTGAAATCAAGATCCCGGCCTGGCCCGGAGCCAACCGGGTGGACACAGTTCATTTCACGGTGTTCTCGCATCTTGATCCGACCGTGCAGGTGACCGGCATGGTGGTTCTCACGGCCGATATCACCGCTACTTATGTCATGACCCTGGCTGATCCGGCGGACGAGATGGCCGGCGAGCCGGAATTCGTGGTTCCCTTCGAGGTGGGCGTGCGCAATGATGGCAACCAGGACGATGAGTACTTCGTAACTGCGACCTCCTCGCGCGGCTGGTCCGTCGACGTTCCCGCTCCGCTGACCTTTGTCAACTCGGGTGCGGTGGCTTACCTGAGTTTCAGCGTGACGGTTCCGATCGACGCTGTCCCCGGCGACCTGGACGTTATCACCTACAAGGTGCATTCCGCTTCGATGCCGCCTCACTTTGTCGGTTCCTCGGTGAATCTGAACGTCCTTGCTACCGATGTTGATGACGGCGACAACGTCCTGATGCCGGACGGCTACAGCCTGGCTCAGAACTATCCGAACCCATTTAACCCGGTCACGAACATCGCCTTCAACCTGCCGTCCAAATCGAGCGTGAGCCT
>CAZVUZ010000164.1:0-6922 GCA_964630485.1 uncultured Ignavibacteriales bacterium | reverse complement strand
TGGCAAAGAAAAGGCCCGCCTGAGAATGCATAATAAAGCGGAGAGGTAGGGATTCGAACCCTAGATACCCGAAGGTATAACGGTTTTCGAGACCGCCGCTTTCGACCACTCAGCCACCTCTCCGACGGATTTGGTATGTCAATGCCCGCATCGCCGATGCAGGCCCCACAATCTAACAAAACAGCGTCGTTTGTAAAGAAAATTCAACAACGACCCTCTCCTCCCCCAAATGGCAACCGAAGACTGCCCGCTCCTCCCCCCAAAAACGGTCTCAGGAACGAAAATGCCCCTTCTCCACCAAATCCTTCTGGTGCCGGATGAGTTTCCGCAACGTTCCCATGCGCGGCCGCACCACCTGGAACACCACAAACGAAAACAACACCAGGAACAAGGTCAGCCGAAATCGACCGGTCAGGAAAAAGTAGACATAACCATAAATACAAATCGCGGATATCGTCAAAAAAACCGGCTTCGTAGCCCCGACCAAACCATCTGAAATGTCCTGCTCAAAAGTCTCGTTGCGGCGTATCATCGGCATCCCGAACCGCCGGTGCCGCCACCACAATGCCAGCCCTCCCTGGGCCACGGAAAGCACCCCGAAGGCGTAATACAGTTCGTCGGCAAAGCCTTCGATGCGGTTCTCGACGCCGCCGTGAGTATGCAGGTAATAGCACCCGTAAAGCAGAATCATAGGAATTATGATATTTGCAAAAAGCGCAAAATAAAGCGGTTTCACCAGGATCTGGCTCAGATCATATTCGCCATCTTCCATTCGAAAACTCATAACGCCTCCAGACGTTGTTGAAACCTCTGCGCCTGTGACTCCCGCGGCCAGTACACCGCCGCCCAGATAACTCCGATCGCATAAAACAGCATCAAGCGCAGGAAATCTCCCGACAACAAATACACCACCAGCCCGAAAAGATAAATCGATTCGACTAACGCCATCTTGATAATACAGACCGTAACCCACAATTGCTCCGGCGACATGCGGCTCGTCGTATGGCGGCGGTACAAACGGATTTGAAAACGCTCGATCAACGGCAGGAAAGTCGGCGTCACCAACGCCACGATCAACAGGATGTAAAACATGATATCATACTCGCCGCCGCTCCTCGCGGGCGGACTCATCACCTGCCCCACCACCAGATACACAAGCGGCGCCACCACCAGTATGGCAATGGCCAGCACCGTGGGGCGCATGGTGCTGAAGTAATTCGACGGTACCGGATCCATCAATTGGGCCTTTCTTTCTTCGTGCGCACCTGCCGAAAAAATAGCTTCATCATCTCGGACACTTCGTCGGCCATCACCCCCGCCACGACCTCGATGCGGTGGTTGAAACGGCTTTCGCCGGGGATATTCAGGATCGAACCGCAGGCGCCGAACTTGGGATCCGGGGCGCCGTAGACAATGATCGGTATCCGTGAGAGCATCGCCGCCCCCGCGCACATGGCGCAGGGCTCGAGCGTCGAATACAACGTGCAATTCTCGAGACGCCAGTCTCCGAAGTGATTGTAGGCCGCCGACAGGGCGATCATCTCGGCATGGGCGGAGGCATCGTGAAGTCCCTCGGTCTGGTTGTGGCCGCGCCCGATTACCCGGCCTTCGAAAACGACCACGGCGCCCACCGGAACCTCTCCCTTATCGAATGCAAGGGCCGCCTCCTGTAAGGCCACTCTCATGAATTTCAAATTCTGCTCAGGATCCATGGCCGCAATATAGTCCCACCGCCGTCGAGCAACAGCTTTTTCTGAGTCCGTACAGATCAAGGGGCCGGTTCATTCGCCGAGCTTCTCCCCCAGCTTCTTCATGAGCTTCTCGGCCTTGTTCGCATACTCGGTATCGGGATATTCGTTTAGCACCCGCCGGCAATAGCCGATTCCCTCGCGATAGTCCTTCGTTTTCTTTTGACATATCTCCGCGGCCCTTAGCAGCATCTGCGGCGACTTTTTCCACCCGGGAAAATCCGTTGCGATTTGAGCGAAGCGCGACGCCGCCATGGTATAGACCTGCAACCGCTCCTGGTAGATCTTTGCCGATTCCTCCATGGCCTCGATAATTCGCTCATCACCCGGAAAGCGTTTCATGATGAGTTCATACACGCGGACGGCGTTGTCGGGGTCCCTCAATTCGTCGGCATAAAGCCGCGCCATACGGTAGAGGCCATCGATGGCGCGGGTGTGATCGGGCATATTTCGGGTCAATTCATCGAAATCGGCCACGGCCTCATCGTAGCGTTCAAGCCCACTCGCATACACCACCGCCCGATGGTACAGCGCCGAGCCCGCATAATGGGTACCGGGCCACGTATTGATAGTCCCGGTGAGTATCTCTTCCGCATCGTCATAGCGCCCCAGCTCCTGATAGAGAATAATTGCCTGGCGGATATTCAGCTCCGGGACCAGCTCGCTGGCAGGGTACAGCATGATGTACTTACGGTAGGCCGCCACCGCCGCCGCATAGGCCTCCTGCAAACGATAGGTGTCGGCGATCCATCGCTGCAGTTGCTCGCGGCGAAAATCATCGGGGTAGCGATTGAGGAAATCATAGTATTCGGAAAGACAGCGGTCATAAAGGCGCGGGATATTGAGACGATGCAAAAAATCGAGGTAGTTGTAATAACTGTCGGTGAAACTGCCGGTCCGAAAGTCACTGGCCAGAAGTTCGTCAATCCAGGCCACCTTGCCGCTGTAGCGAGGCAGGCCGCCCGCGATCTCGTAGGCGTTTTGCGAGGCTTCCTCCCGGCGGACACTCTCGGGGTACAGGTACACGGTTTTCATAAACTGCGCCAGGGCCAGGTCTCTTTCGCCGCGGTCGAGGCGCACCCTGCCGAGCATGAAGTTTGCCTCGGCCTGGAATTCGCTTTCGGGATGCGCCCGGATGAAGGCCTCCAGCTCACGAAGCAAGAGCTCCTCCGTGCCGCCTTTGGAGTCATCGTAAACAGTTCGGATAAACTCGAATTGCGTAAAATCGTCATCGGCCGCCCACGCCGGCTGAATAGCAACCACCGCGACGAGATAGATCACCAGGACCAACGTCCCCCGGACAATACCAGTCACATTCATGCGTTCCCCGATTCTCCCGGATACTGCCGGGATCTCACAACTACATCGAGCTTAGTAACACCAAACCGCCAAAAACCAGAATCGATATGACGTTCACACCGGCCAGAAACGGAAACACGAAAGATACATACCCCCAGCGCCGAAGCATCCACCAGTAACATACCTGCAACAGCGGAAAAATCGTGGCCACCGCCGGAAGGATCAGCAGATTAGACCGACTTCCCCAGGAATCCGGTCTAAGGCCGGCGTCAAAGTGGATCGGTATCGTCTCCGGAGCCGCCAGGTACACGATGACGGCGTAAAGCCAGAGGCCGACATAAACCGCCCCGACCACTGCCGTCTGGATCCGGAAGGATCTGATGGCTCCGGCATCGGGCGGCACCGGCCGCGCCGGCGGCGCTTCATGATCCATGTCCCCGGCGCTTATTGCCTGGCACCAACCGCGCTTGCGACAGGACGGGCAGGTGAGGAGCTTCTTATCAATCATGTTGACACTGAAGGCATCCTTGAGGGTGGAAACCATGAAACGGTGGTCACACTCCGGACAAATATAGGCCGTGTTGTCCGCATGCCACCGGATCAGCCAGGCCAGACCGAGCCCCATCGGGACAAACAGCCAGATAAGGAAACCGTAGGGCCACCAGCGCGGCAGAATCAGGATCGCGCTGACAACGACAATTACAGTGTATATCCCGACCACCGTCACCAGTCGCCTCAAATAGGCCTGGTTGGTCGTGTTCATTTCAGATCCGCTCTCTTAATCACGTCCTTATCAAAGGACAAGTGAGGGCAATAATCAATTAGTGTTTTCCAACGCGGCCTTCATTCAAGGGTGCCGGTACCCGGTCACATCGAAACGGACAGAGCCCATGGCGTTATCGGCGCATAAAATGTCGAGGCAGAAGGTAGATACGCCCCTCGTACGGCGTCTCCACAAGTTGTCCGTCGGCGATCATATTCTCCACTGTTCCGGGGGCATCATACGATGCCGCAATCTCGAGGGCCTGCTCTTTGCGCAGTGGATGCCGCGAACCTATTTCCATGATAGCGTCCTCGGCTTTGGCAAAACCTTCAAGTCCAAATTCGCCCGCCTCGGGCAAAGCTACCGGGGTGGCATCTCCGAGAAGTTCCTGGGCGCGAAGAATCGTCTCCGGCGGCGGTGGCTCGACCCATGACTCCGCCGGGGGACGTACCGGTGTCAGGACATAGACCCGCTCCGGCCCAATCCTGTCGATACCCGCTTTGATGGCTTTCAGCTCGGCGTCACTGTCGTTGACGCCCCTTACCAGCATTACCTCCAGCCACAACCGCCCCTTAAACTCGGCACTGAAATCAATCAGACCCTGCAACATGGCGTCGTATTCGACGTGACGGTGGGGGCGATTCATTTTTCGAAACACCTCGGTGCTGCCGGCGTCAAAGGTCGGTATCACGACATCGGCCTCCATCAGGTCACGCCGGACATCCTCAAGAGAGAGCAATGACCCGTTGGTAATTACAGCTGTCGGCAAAGCCAGTTTTTCCCGAGTCTGCTTCAGCAACCATCCCAGGTCTTTGCAAAGAGTCGGTTCGCCGTCGCCGACGAAGGTGACAAAATCGGGCTTGGCTGTCTTAGCCTTGGCGGCGATCTCGCCCATAATCTCTGCCCGGTCAAAGAAGCTCTCCCTCTTGACCTGCAGAGTGGTGGTGCGCCCCAGCTGGCAATAGACACAGGTATAGGAGCAGACCTTGGCGGGGATGGGACTTACACCCAGGGAACGCCCCAGGCGACGCGACGGAACCGGGCCGTAAACATACATAATTCGGCGAATCCTTTCCGGCTATAAAAACCTTCTAACCTCCGCACGTTACGTACCCCACGCAATCCTGTCAAGACGGCCGGGCAATTTGGCAGGGAAAAGAGGCCGTCGAAGGGTGCCGAACCTGTGGTTTACTGAGATTGGAGTGCTACTTGAGAAGGCGACGCGTGATTTCATCGGCCAGGTAGAAGCCTTCATCGCTAAGGCGCAACACATCGGAGTCGGCCTCAAGGTGCCCCGATTCGAGCAGGGTCCGATACTGTTCCCGATCAAGGCGGTCGTCAAGAGGGACGCCGAAGCGCTGGGAGAAATCCGAGCGACTTATTCCCCGCGCCATGCGCAGACCCAGCATAACGGCCTCGGTCATGCGTTCCTGAATACCCGATTCATCAATGATCGTGGGACGGCGCCCGCTCCCCAGGTCTCGGAGATAGTCGGCAAGGCTCGGCGCATTGGCATAACGCTGGCCCATCATAAACGAGTGGGCCGAAGGTCCCAGGCCGAGATAGTCCTGACCCTCCCAGTAACCAATGTTGTGAAGACATTCGAATCCCGGGCGGGCAAACGACGATACCTCGTAACGTTCATAACCGGCCTCGGTCATTTTCTCCACGCCGCTTCGGTACATGGCCAACTGGAGATCCGGGTCGGGAATTCTGACCTTCCCCTGCCCGACCATCCGCTCCAGCCGGGTGCCTTCCTCCACCGTCAACTGGTAGAAGGATATATGCGGCGGCTCGAGGTCGAGGAGTTGGTCGAGATCGGCCGAAAGCAATTTGCCCGACTGACCCGGCAGACCGAAAATGAGGTCGACGCCGAAATTTTTGAACCCCAGTGCATTCGTGTGGTAAATGGCCCGGTGGCTGTCGCGGGTGCGATGTTTACGGCCAAGAACCTTAAGGAGCTTGGTATTAAAAGACTGTATTCCGAATACGGGTCGCGTGATACCAAACTCACGATAGGCCTGAAGAACATCCAGCGAAACCGACTCCGGGTTGTTTTCGATCGAGAACTCAATACCGTTGGGGACCTCGAAAAGCCTTTTGAGATGGCTGAGCCAGTCCGCGAAAAGATCGCGATTGGTCAGGGTGGGGGTCCCGCCCCCGATGAAAATCGAAGCCACCGGACCGCAAATGGCCGCATAGGCCTCGGCCGCAAGTTCCGTTTCCTCTATGAGAGCACGGTAAAACCGGCGCTCAAGATCCTCGCTGTGGATTTCCTTGTAGAAATCACAGTACGAACACTTGTTACGGCAGAATGGAAAGTGAAGATAAAGCCCGAAAGACATGGCTCAAAGAGGCATACCGACACGGCTCCAGCGCACATGGGAAGGGGTGTTGTATAGGCCCCAACCAATCCACTGGACGGCGTCAATGACGTATGGGAACCCCCAGCCGGGGGCCTCAGGATCCGGTTCCCAGGACCAGTATATGAAGAGCGCTTTGCCCCGGATATTCTCCTCGGGCACCGCTCCCCAGAACCGGCTGTCGCGGCTGTCATCGCGATTGTCTCCCATCACAAAGTATTCTCCAACAGGTACTTCGTAAGGCCCAAAATTGTCGCGGAAGGAGAGGTCGCCGGGAATTATGCGTTTATCGACGTTCTTGGAGTTAGCCGGGATCATAGCCACCTCACCATCGACATACACCACCTTGTCGGCCACCTGCACCATCTGGCCCGGAAGGGCCACGATTCTCTTGATGAAGTCCTTTTCGGGATTGTTGGGATACTGGAAAACGATGACGTCGCCCACCTGGGGACCCTTGTCAAACTCGTAGGCGAGTTTATTGACAAAGATATAGTCGCCCTCGTAAAGGCTGTCCTCCATCGAGGCCGAACTGATCCGGTAGGCGGACACGACGAAAAGGCGCAGCAGGATAGCTGCTGTCAAGGCTATGGCTGCCGTTTCAAGATACTCGCGCCAGAGCGGTTTTCGCTCCCGCCGGCGAAGGACCTTGTTGGCCTCTTTATGTACCTCGGCCTTCTTGATGTCCTGTATCAGAAAATCCTGTTCCACACTTGGTTTTATCGGTTTGGCCCCACATTCCTTTAGCT
>CAZVUZ010000163.1:0-6964 GCA_964630485.1 uncultured Ignavibacteriales bacterium | reverse complement strand
CTCAATCCGCTTCTGGACGACCCCGATTTCTATTCGCCGGGGCGCTTCGAAACAGTGACGTTGTCGCCGCAAACGTCCGAAATGCTGGCCGCGGACGAACTCAACGATCGCAACCGACGGCGGCTGAATCTGTCGTTGATGCAGGATGCCTACCCCGGGAATATTAACAAAAACCGCGCTATCCCATCGACTTTCTTCGATTTAGAGGGTGGCAAGGGCTGGCTGTTTTTGCTGACGACCTTCCTGGCTTTCCTGCTCGGCGAGACCTTTGCCCCGGGATATGCGACACGCTATTGTGTCGGTCGTGATGCCCGCCACACGCGCCTCGGTATTGCCGGCGTCGGCCTCTTTCTGGCCGTGACCTTCCCGGTTATACTCTTTTTCATTGCCCTCTTTGCCCGGGTGCACTATCCCGACATCGACCCCCAGCAGGCCCTCCCGATGGTCGTCCAGCAACTTCACAGCCCCATCATCGGCGGGCTGATTATCGGTGCCCTGTTGATGGCGGTTATGTCATCGGCCGACTCGGCGCTGAACTCAGCTACCGCGATCTTTGTCAAGGATCTCTTCGAGCATCAGCTTGGATGGAAGGATAACGGTGACGGCAAAATGCTGCGCCTGGCGCGCATCTGTACCGCGGCCCTGGGTGTGGCGGCTATTCTGGTGGCGGTGCTGTGGTCCGATATAATCGGTCTGCTGTTGTTCACTTACCATGTCTGGGCGCCGGCCATAATCCTCCCGGTGTGCGTCGGAGTGCTTTGGAAGAAACGCTCCGCCGAGCTGAACCGCAATATCTTCATCACCATGCTGGTGGCAACGGTGCTGACCATGGTATATCGCTCCCTGTCGTTTGTTAAGGACAGTTTCGACTGGGCGTTATTTGATGACAGCACTTATGAAGTGATGGCCAGTTTTGACCCGGCCGTATTTGGAGTGCTGGTATCCTGCGTGGTATTCTTGATATTGACGGTTGTGACGGTGTCCACTACGGGTCACCGGGTGGTCGAGTAGGTTTTCAGGAAGAAGATGTCCCGTCAGCGATAGTGTCTTGGGGATCAGTCGACGAGGGAGTCTTTTGACCGTGGTCTCCGAAAATCAGATGCAATAGCAGGAAAACGATAGCGCAGGTGATGGCGATATCGGCGATATTGAATACCCACCAGCGCTGAAGTTCAAAGCCGAAAAGGCTGATGTCGAAAAAATCGATGTCGATGAAATCTATCACCCGTCCCATGCGGATGCGGTCGATGTCGTTGCCGATGGCGCCCCCGGCGATGAAGGCCAGGGGAATGGCGGTGATCGGAACACCGCGGCTCTTATAAATGTACCAGAGCACGAAAACCAGAATTATCAGCGAAGATATCAGGTAGTAATTGGCCGATCCGAAGCTGGTACCCATGGCACCACCCTGATTGTAAACCAGGGTGAACATAAGAAACCGCCCCAGTACCTCGACCGGCTGTCCTTCGGTTATATTGCTCACCGCCAACATCTTGGTCACCTGGTCGAGGATAACGACCACGGCGATACAGACGGCCGGCCAGATGAGCCCCTTAGCGTTTTTTTCGTCCAGCTTTCTGGTCCTCTTCGGAAGATTTGCACTCGATGCACATCCGCGCATGCGGCACGGCATTGAGGCGTTCCTTGTTGATCTGTTTGCCGCACTGGGAGCATTTGCCGTAAGTGCCGTCCTTAATGCGCCGCAGGGCTTCGTCGATGTGGTAGACCAGTCGTCCGGACTTCGAGGCGAACATGAAGGCCAGCTCCCGCTCCATGGCGTCGGTACCCTGGTCGGCCATGTGATAGGAGTAGGAGGAAAGGTCCCCGGTGGAGTCCTTGATCGTCGTATTGACATGCGACTCCATGAGGTGTCCCATCTCCTTGAGAAGAGCGAATTTCTTCTCCATCAGTAGCTTCTCGTACTTCTTCAGCTCGGTCTTACGCATGGCGTACTCCGATCTATACTTTCACGACCGAAATGGCCGTGCTCTCGCCATTAATCTTCCACTCCGTGAATCCGTCACCATCGGGCGACGAAGTAAACTCAAGTGATTCGGCGAGGGTCTCACGGCGGATGAACTCGTCGTGCCGTTCGGCGGCATTGCGGACGGGTTCGGTCGAGTGCAGGATCACCTTGACGTGATCGGTGACCTCGAGCCCGCCGGTCTTGCGCATATTCTGGATTTTATTGACCAGCTCGCGCGCAAAACCCTCGTCGATAAGCTCCGGTGTCAGTTCTGTGACCAGCGCCACCGAAAGCGCCCCGTCACTTTCTACGGCAAAACCTTCGTTCTCTTCGCGGATTACCTCCACCTCTTCATTAGTAAGTACGATCTTTCGATCTTCAGGATCAAATACTAACTCGTTGGTGCGGGCAAATTCTTTAACTTTTTCGCTGTCCAGGGCAGTAACAAAGGCGGCGGCCTCCTTGACGGCCTTACCGAGTTTGGGCCCGGCGGTCTTGAAATTCAACTTGGCCGAGTACGAAACGTATTGGCTAAGACTTTCGACGGCAGTGACTTCCTTGAGGTTTAGTTCGTCGCGGACGATGTCCCAGAAGCCTTCGAGACCGGCGAAGTCCTTGCGGTCGGCATGGGCCATCATGAGTTTCAACAACGGCTGGCGCACTTTGAGGTTTTTGCGCGAGCGGGCGGCGCGGCCGAGGGAAACGATTTTCTCGACCAGCCCCATGTTTTCTTCCAGCTCAGCATCAACCAGGGACTCGTCGACCTTCGGGTAAGCGGTCATGTGCACCGATAGCTCAGTCCCCGGCGCGGTTCCAACCAGTTCGCGATAAAGCAGTTCGGACATGAACGGCGTCACCGGCGCGGTGAGTTTGGCCACACCCAGCAGGGCTCGGTACAAAGTCAGGTAGGCCCGCATTTTCGACGGGTCGTCGCCCTTGGCCCAGAACCGGCGGCGGTTGTTACGCACGTACCAGTTGGACAGCTCTTCGATGACAAAATGCTGGATAGCGCGCACCGGGCGCGTGATTTCGTATTTGTCGAAGCACGCGGTGGCTTCCTTGACGAGCGTATTGAAACGCGAGACCAGCCAGCGGTCGAAGCGATCCGGCTCACCCGCCTTGCTCTTGAGCCAGGCCTCGATCGACACCTTATCAGCCGCGGCGCGGCCGGCGATGTCGTCGATATTGGCATAAATGGCGAAAAACGAATAGGTGTTGCGCAGGGTGTCGAAATATTTGCGCACCACCTCGGTCAGCCCGTCCTCGTCCCATTTCGTCGGCAACCAGGGGTTGGACGTCGACACCATATACCAGCGGGTCGGGTCGGCGCCGAATTTGTCCACAGTTTCAAAGGGATCCACAACATTCCCTTTGTGCTTCGACATCTTCTTGCCCTCTTTGTCGAGAATGAACTCGAGGACAATGACATTCTCAAACGGCGGCTTGTCGAACAGGAGGGTGGAGATGGCCAGGAGCGAGTAGAACCAGCCACGGGTCTGATCGACGGCCTCGCTGATGAACTCGGCCGGATACCTGTGCTCAAACTCTTCTTTGTTCTCGAACGGGTAATGCCACTGGGCATAGGGCATGGAACCGGAATCGAACCAGCAGTCGATAACTTCGGGGACTCGGGTCATCTCAGCACCGCATTCGCAGGTGAGTTTGACCTCATCCATCATCGGCTTATGCAGATCGACCTCGTCGGGCAGTTCCACGGCTTCATTGCGCAGTTGTTCGATAGATCCCACCGCCCGCATCTTGCCGCATTTCTCGTCGTCGCAGATCCAGATCGGTAACGGGGTACCCCAGAATCGCTCGCGCGAGAGGGCCCAGTCAACATTGTTTTCCAGCCAATTGAGCATGCGGCCGGTGCGGATTTCATCCGGGTGCCAGTTGATGGCGTTATTGTTCTTGATCAACTGGTCCTTGAACTGCGTCGTCTTCAAATACCACGACGGCTGGGCGATATATATCAGCGGCGAGTCACAACGCCAGCAGAAGGGGTAGTTGTGCTCGTAGGTTTCTTTCTTGAACAGCCGCCCCTGGGCCTTGAGATCCTTGATGATGATCGGGTCGGCGTCCTTGATGAACATACCGGCGTATTTGCCGGCGAAATCCTTGAAGATGCCGTTGGCCGTGATCGCCTGAAGCACCGGCAGGCCGTATTGCGATCCGACTTCGTAGTCGTCGGCGCCGAATCCGGGGGCGATATGGACGATTCCCGTGCCGTCCTCGAGGGTCACGAAGTCGGCGTTGATGACGTAGAAGGCCTTGTCGGCTTCATCCTTGAAGGTGTCGAACATCGGCTCATAGGGCCGTTTGACGAAATCGGCGCCCTTGAAACGTTCCACCACCGGCACTGCTTCGCCGAAAACCTTCTCGATCAAGGCCTCGGCCAGCACCAGCTTCTCGCCCTCGTGTTCGACCAGGGCATACACAGCGTCCGGTTTCATGCACAGGGCGGCATTGGACGGCAATGTCCAGGGGGTGGTGGTCCAGACCAGGTAGCTGAAATCGGCGTCGGCCGCCTTGACTTTCACATACACCGACGGATCCTTGACCAGTTCATATCCCTGGGCGACCTCGTGGCTTGAAAGGCCGGTCTCACAGCGCGGGCAATACGGCAGGGTTTTGAAGCCCTTGTAAATCAGGTCGCGGTCGAAGAAATTCTTGAGAATCCACCACACCGACTCGATATAGTTGTTGGTCAGGGTCACATAGGCATCGTCAAGGTCCAGCCAGTATCCGATACGGCGGGTGATGCGGTTCCAGTGATCGAGGTAGGTGAACACCGATTCCCGGCATTTGCGGTTGAATTTATCGATACCGTATTCGATAACCTGGGCCTTGTTTTCGAGCTTGAGCTTTTTCTCGACCTCGATTTCCACCGGCAGGCCGTGGGTGTCCCAGCCGGCCTTGCGGTCGACGCGGAAACCCTGCATGGCCTTATAGCGGCACACCAGGTCCTTGACCGTGCGCGAGATGACATGGTGAATCCCGGGTATTCCGTTGGCCGTCGGGGGACCCTCGTAGAAGACGAAATGGGGCCGGTCTTTGGCGGCCTCATCGGCCTTTTTAACAACGTTTTCGGCATCCCAGAAAGCGAGGATTTTTTCCTCCGCGGCGGGGATGGTGAACTTTTCTTTGAGCGGATCGAATTTCATAACAAGTATTCCTTCCAAGCCGCGTAATTTAGCCTAAAGAAGGAAATTAGTAAAGGTTTTTCGGTGTCGGCGACCGCCGGCCGGATCGCTACGACGCCCCCCAATCGCCCGCCACTGGCGCGGGAATAGTTGACATAATGCCCCCGGCATCATTTCTTGTGGCAAAACATTACTAGTGACATCAGATTCGGGAGAGAAAACATGGCCGAAGGCAAATTCGGAACCGCAATCAACTGCATGGACGGGCGCGTGCAATTGCCCGTTATCAAGTTCATGTCCGAAATGTACAAACTCGACTATGTCGATATGATCACCGAGCCCGGCCCCGACCGGATTATGGGCGAGCGCGACCCCGAGGGCGTGGCCTCGATTAAAAAGCGCGTCATGATTTCGGTAGAGAAACACGGTTCGGAAGTGGTTGCCCTGGTCGCCCACGGCGACTGCGCCGGCAATCCGGTCACCGAGGAGGTCCATCTCGGGCAACTTCGCAAAGGCATGGAATTGATGCGTTCCTGGGAATTGCCGGTCGATATCGTCGGCCTCTGGATCGACGATAAAGAGTGGAAAGTCGACACCTTCGCGGTCATCAACCGCTCCTGAGCCATTGCCCCCCGGCACCTTTTGCGCCCGCCGGTGTTAAGACAACAAGAGAACGAACCCGCGCCGTCACCTTTCCTGGCGGCGGAAACGAAATCATATGTTTAATCGTCACCCGTTTTACCATTCCATGCATCCCGACCGGAGGGAGCTGATCACCCATGACAGCGATGCCATCATTCGCACCATACTGGCCAATCAGCGCACCTTTCTGGCTTACCTCCGGACGGCCCTGACGCTTTTCGTGGCGGGTGTTTCGTTTATCAAGTTCTTTGATTCTCTCGTTATCGAAATTATCGGCTGGGCCTTTGTGCCGCTGGGGGTGGTTACTTTCGCGGTCGGCCTGTGGCGCTATAACGCCTTGCGAGTGCGAATGAGGCGGCTCACGACACCACACAAACCGATCGACAAGAGCGACTGATCTCCCTGTTTCACTCTTTCAAGGGGGAGTAAATGACCTTTGCCACCGCCGACGAATTTCTGGCGGCGTTACGGGACAAACTCGAAGAGACACCCCTGAAAAAACTCCTTGCCCGTGAACTGCGGCCTTTCCTGGAAAAACTGCCCCCCGGGGTGAGCGTCACCGAATTCGGGCGCATGGTCTCGCGGATGCTGGCCGACGAGCTGTGCGTCGAATCCGACCACGACCAGCCTCGGGCAACAGAATCCCCCAGCGCCTCAGACTTTCACACCATATACAGCCGTATCCTTCGCGATGTCCGCCTGCGTTTCATCGGTAACAGCCTGCAAATGCTCAAAGCTCTCGGCAGCGCCGTGGCCATGCGCGACAGCGGCGACAGCGGTCACAATTACCGCGTCACTATCTATGCCGTGCGGCTGGCCGAGGCCCTCGGATGCGACGAGGCCCGGATAAGAATAATCATCAAGGGATCTTTCCTGCACGACATCGGCAAAATAAGTATCCCCGACACGACGCTGAAGAAAGACACGGGCCTGACCGCGGAGGAGTTCGCGGTTATGCGCAACCATGTGCTCATGGGTCTGCAGATGGTCAAGGGAGTGTTGTGGCTCGAGGATGCCGCCGACATTGTGTTGTTCCATCACGAGCGCTGGGACGGCCAGGGGTATCTTTCGGGGTTGAGGGGGGAGGCTATCCCCTACAATGCCCGGTTGTTCACGATTTGTGACGCTTTTGATGCTCTGACATCGCGCCGGCGTTACAAAGAACCTATCCCGCTGAGCCGGGTGCTCGCATTGATGGAGAACGACTCCGCCG
>CAZVUZ010000162.1:0-7080 GCA_964630485.1 uncultured Ignavibacteriales bacterium | reverse complement strand
GGTGTTGATTATGAGTAGAACATATCAACCAAGTAAGATCAAAAGGCTGACCGTCGGTAGTGCTTATTCCGGCGGTTTTGCCGCTCTCAATGAGGATCTCGGCCGCCTGGCCTTCGACGATGGTGACGCGATCGGCGCGATCGACAAAATCGCAGATGTAGTTGTTGTAAAGGATGCGGTCGGCCTGGACTCGCGTGGACCACACTGCCGGGCCGCGGGAGAGATTCAGGCGGCGGAATTGTATACCGGTGGCGTCGGTGGCTTCGCCCATTAACCCGCCCAGGGCGTCGATCTCTTTTACCAGATGCGACTTACCTATACCGCCAATAGAGGGATTGCAGGACATCAGGGCCAGCTTGCGCGGATCCATCGTCACCAGAGCGACCGATCGGCCCATACGGGCCACCGCCAGGGCGGCCTCGACCCCGGCATGCCCACCGCCGACAACGATTATGTCACAATCTCGATTGTTCAAACCCAGTCTCTGTTAATCAGACTTCTACCGAGACCCATTTATGGGCCGGTTTACCGGTTTCACGTGAAACCTATTTTCCGATGCAGAAGTTCTCGAAGATTCGATCCAGTATCTGCTCGGTGTACACTTTGCCGGTTATTTCGTCCACGGCATTGACCCCCTGGCGCAGGTCGAAGGCCGTGAGCTCCGGCGATGCCGCCAATCTAATCTTCGAACAGGCGCTTTTCAAGTGCTTTACGGCGGCCTTGAGCTTTTGTTGGTGCCGGGCCGAGGTCACCACCACCCCCGAAGTCATATCCGGAAGGCTACGCCTTATTCTATCTACCAGCTCTTGCTTGAGTTCATTGATTCCGGCCCCGGTAAGGCAGGAGACGGGGTGGACGCACGGGTCTGATATTGCGACACCGGGCACTAAACCATCCGAAACAAGATCTATCTTGTTGCCTAATAACAACTTCTCTGTTTTTGCAAGATCGGCAAGATCGGTTTTTAGCGTCGATTCCCACTTGGGCCGCGACACGTCGCTCATCCAGATCAGCAGGTTTGAATCGGCTATTATGCTCTTTGCCGACTGCATCCCGGCTTTCTCGATGGCGCTTCCGCCCGGTCTGAGGCCGGCGGTGTCGACCAGGTTGACCGCGAAGCCTTCGAGGTCAATCCATTCGGACAGATAATCGCGCGTTGTTCCGGCGGTCGGGGTCACCAGCGCCCGCTCCTGTTTGAGAAGCAGGTTGAAAAGTGATGACTTGCCGGCATTGGGACGTCCCCCGATAGCCACCCGGTAGCCCTCGCGTATGATTTTGCCGCCCGTATACGATTCCGCCAGGGCTGTGAGCCCGTCGATACATTTCTCGACAAGGTCGAGGAGCCGGCGGCTCTCGGCCGGGGATATTTCTTCTTCGGGGAAATCGATTGAGGCTTCCACCTGGGCGAGGACTTCGACCATGCCATCCCGGAGCATGTCGACCTCACGCCCATATGCTCCCAACAGATGCTCCCGCGCGACTTCGAGTGACGATTGGGTGTTGGCGGCGATAATTTCGGCCACGGCCTCGGCTTTGGTCAGATCGAGCCGCCCCGACAGGAAGGCCAGCCGGGTAAATTCACCCGGTTCGGCCGCTCGTGCTCCCGAGTCGAGCAACTGACGGAGGATCGACTGCACCACCTGGCTGCCACCATGACAAAAAAGCTCGACCTGGTCGATTCCGGTGTATGATTTGCCGGTCGGCATAAAGACGGCAGTGATTTCATCTACGACATTCCTGTTGAGATCAACGAAATGCCCGTAGCGGAGCACAAAGGGTTTCAGTTTTTGGGATTTGGATATGGGCCGGAAGTGTTTCTCGGCGATTGCCATGCTCCGCCGGCCGGCGAGCCGCAGGGCGGCAATGCCCCCCTCGCCGGGCGGGGTTATGACAGCGGCAATGGTCTCGTCGCTATCGAGCGGGCTCAGTCTTTTTTTTTTGCGGTCATTGACCTACGCCGCTTTTACCTCAACGTTCTTCTTGGGCCGCTTGAAAATCACATAGTCAAGGAGCGAGAAGAGCGAGAAGCAGGTCCAATAGAGCACCAGCCCCGAGGAGAAGCGGTAGAAAATGAAGCCCATGAAGAGCGGCATGATGTAGCCGAGCATTTTGTTCTGCGAGGTCGAGGGCATGGTCAGTTTTTGCGAGGCGAACTGGGCCGCAACCATGATCACGACCAGAATAATATACGGATCGGTGAAACTGGTTGCTCCCATCGACAGATCGTCAATGAAGAAGATAAAGGGAGCATCACGGAGCAGAATCGTCGAACGGAAAACCGAAAACAGGGCGAAGAACAGCGGCATCTGGGGAATTATGGGTAAACAACCCGACATCGGATTGACACCGTGCTTCTTGTAGAGCTTCATCATCTCCGAGTTTAACGCCTGCGGGTTGTTCTTGTGCTTTTTCTTGAGTTCCTCGAGTTTCGGCTGGACATCTTTCATGGCCTGCATGGACTTGAACGACTTCAACGACAGCGGCAGGGTGACGATTTTCACCAGGAGGGCAAAGAGGATAATCACCAGGCCGTAATTGGGAATGAAGTCGTACATGCGCGGCAACACCCACAGAATCGGAACGGCGAAGAGCTTGATCAGCCAACCGATAAACGGTGTGGTACCGATATCGAGCATGTCCTCGAGACCGACGTCGTATTCCGCCATTAGATTATAGTCGAGGGGACCGACGAAAATCGTGAAGCTGTCGGCAAAAGCCGGGACCGTGGCAAACGGCAGATCGATACCGACGGTGATTTCCTTGAGTTCCACCTTGCCGTCGGGCGTGGCCACGTTGCGTTTTTCGCCGCGGGCGAAGACTCCGTCGGCATCCCGGCTCTGCGGCATTATCACGGCCGCAAAATACTTCGCCCGAACACCGGCCCACGAAGTATACCCGGTCAGCGACTGATTCAGGCGATTGTCTTCGAAGTCGTCCAGGGTCTCACGCGAGTTGGACATCATCGCCACCGCCTGCATGGCGTCATAGTCGGTGGCCGGCTGGGGTTCGGTCACGCCCAGGGGCGTATTCCACACCATGCTGTACTGCCGCTCAAAACCTAAACTCTCCCGGCCTTCCACCTGAAGGGCCAGGTCATAGTGGTACTCGTCGGGATAGAAGCGATAGCGCTTGATAATACGTCCGCCCTCGGCACCGGTGTATTCGTAAACCAGCTCCAGGGTATCGTTGGTGACTTCGTATTCTCCCGGATACTCACTGCTCGCATAATTGAGGTTCGATGACGAGAAAGTGCGGCCGGCAAACTCAAAATCGGGCGTGGCAAACTCCGCCTCCGGGAGCATCTGTATCGGCTCGCCGTCACGGTAAGTGTACTCTTTGAGTATCATTGAGACCGGTCCGCCGCCGTAGCTCGAGAGGATCACGTCATACTTGTTGGTGACGATCCTGATGGTGTCGGCGCTGATGCTGTCCGTGGCTGTTTCCGCCTGCATCCGCCTGAGCCGCTCCGGGGAGGGCTCGATTTCCTGCGAGGCGGCCACCGGTGTTGCCTGCAAGAATGTGTCAGCAATCACCGAATCGGGTACGGCCGTCTGCTGTTGCTGTTCGACCGACGGTGTCGGAGCAGGCTCCGGCAACACATTCAGAAATTGAAGGATTTGCTGGTAGAAGACGATCAGAACGACCAAGACGATGACTAGCGGTAAGGTCTTTTTATCCACAACTCTTTCCCTGTTGTTTGTGGCGCGGCCGCTTCGCGGCCATCGCCGGGACTATTCCACCGGATCATAGCCCGGCTCATGCCACGGGTGGCATCGGAGCACGCGCCTGGCGGCCATCATGCTCCCCTTTAATGCTCCGTATTTTCGAAGGGCCTCTTCGGCATAGTGCGAGCAGGTCGGATGGAAGCGACAGGCATTGCCGAAAATGGGCGACAGCGTATAGCGGTAAACATATATAACCCATATTAATGGGTACGCCGCCCAGCTGGTTTTATTCGTCGGCTTCATTGATAAGTCTGAAGACGCGCTTGATTTCCGCGTCGACGATTTCAAAGGTCAACTCCTTGACGTCCCGTCTAAAAAGAATACCGACCGTACACGGTCGGGTCAGTATCTCTTTATTGAGTCGGATCGCCTCCCTGGTCAACCGCTTGAGGCGATTGCGCCCCACGGCCGTTAGTATCTTTCCCGGGACAAAAACGCCATAGCGAAAGTTTTTGCTTCTCTCCCGGTAACAAACGAAATAGTCCCCGGGCCAACGCCGCGCCGTATCAAACAGCCGCCTGATATCCAGGCGACTCTTGAGGGTGCAACTGCGGGGAAGTTTATTTCTTGCGACCAACTTGCGAAGTTAATCTTTTTCTGCCCTTGGCCCGGCGACGAGCTAATACGCGGCGACCGCCCTTGGTAGCCATGCGCGCCCGGAAACCGTGGTCGTTGAGCATTTTTCGATTCGATGGTTGAAACGTACGCTTCATTTTTTATTTACACCTCAAATATATTAGCCTGCAAATATACTAAAAATTCCGTCGCGGTCAAGCGAATTACGGCCCTGCCGGCAACTTTGAGCCGGAGCGGCCCCGGCTATACTTAAACGACGCCCGCGCCCCCGAAGTTCCGCGGACCTCTGGTGGGCCACCGAATGTATACAGATCTGCCGTAGGGGCGCCCGGCGGTCACCCGTGATATACATTTGCCGTTGCAACCGACAGCGCGAAAGCCTATTTTACCCAATAATGAATCCGCGGTCGGTGGCCGCAATCGAATGTCCCCGCATATTCCCGCCGAACCGCGTCATCGGGCCCGGGCACTGGCTTCCACCGCCGTACACCCGTCCCGGAATTCAACAAGTGGGCTGTTTGACAGAGGAGTTCCAGAGCGATGACCATTCAAAGTCTCTTTTCCATTGCCAATCTATGCTTTGCCGCGGGCCTCATACTGGTCGTGGGGATGACAATCGGCTGCAGCAACGACCAACCCGAGTTACCGGAGACGGCAAAAAAACCGGTGACTGAAGACTATCACGGCGTCAAAGTCATCGACAATTACCGCTGGCTCGAGGACGGTAACGATCCCGCGGTGCACCGCTGGGACAAGGCCCAGGATGAATACACCAGCGCCATTCTCGCCAATATCGAGGCCCACACCGCTATCACAAAACGCCTCGAGGAACTCTATCACGACAGCCCGCCGATATATTACTATTTCCAGACAAAAGAAGCGAAGCTCTTCACGCTGAAGGACCAGCCCCCGAAGGATCAGCCGTTTTTGGTGATGGTCGATTCCCCGAATGACCTGACCGGCGAGAAGGTGGTTGTCGATCCGAATGCGCTGGACCCCTCCGGCGCCACCGCTATCGATTTTTATTACGTTTCGCCGGATGCCCGCCTGGTGGCGGTGTCGCTGTCTAAAAACGGTACCGAAGTCGGAGATCTACATGTATACGAGATCGCTACGGGTGAACCGCTGGAGGATGTAGTCCCGCGGGTAAACGGCCCCACGGCCGGCGGTTCGGTAGCCTGGGCCGCGGACGGCTCCGGTTTCTACTACACCCACTATCCCCGCGAGGGCGAACGCCCCGCCGAGGATATGAGCTTCTACCAGCAAATCTATTACCACAAATTGCGGACGGGGACTGAAGAGGACATTTATGTCCTCGGCGAGGACTTCCCACGCATTGCCGAGATCGATCTGAAGTCCTCTCCCGACGGCAAATATATAATCGCCATCGTCGCCAATGGTGACGGCGGGGAATACGCCCATTACCTGCGCGATGCCGAAGATCGCTGGCATCAGTTGACGCAGTATTCGGATATGATTACGCGGGCTGGATTCGGCCCCGACCAGGCGCTCTACCTGGTATCCAGCAAAGATGCCCCCCGAGGCAAGATCCTCCGACTCGAGCCGGGCGAGACGCGTCTCTCGCAAGCGAAAGTAATCGTCGAAGAAAGCGAGGGCGTCATCCGGGGGTTTACGGTAACCGATTCGCGAATTTACGTGCGGGAGCTTATCGGCGGACCATCTCAAGTCCACATGTACGATTACACCGGCGCCCTGAAGGGCTCAATTCCGATTCTGCCGGTTTCTTCGGTCGGGGAGATGGTATCTTTGGGCGGCGACTCCGTCCTGTTCAAAAACGGCAGTTACACCCAACCGACCGATGCCTACACCTACGATCCCATCTCCGATAAGGTGGCACCGACGGCTATCAAGGCCTCGTCACCGGCGGATTTCAGCGATGTCGAGGTTTTGCGCGAACACGCCGTGTCCAAAGACGGCACAAAGGTCCCGATGAGCATTCTCCGTCGCAAGGGAACCGTCCTCGACGGCAACAACCCGACGATACTCTACGGATACGGGGGCTATGGCATATGCCAGTCGCCGTATTATGATCGTACGCTCAGCCTCTGGCTCGACAATGGCGGGGTGTATGTCATCGCCAATTTGCGCGGCGGCGGCGAGTTCGGTGAGGAGTGGCACCGGGCCGGGTATCTTACCAATAAGCAGAACGTATTCGACGATTTCATTGCCTGCGCCCGCTATCTAATAGATACCGGCTATACGAAACCCGCGCGGCTCGCCATCAAGGGGGGATCCAACGGCGGTCTGCTGGTGGGCGCCACCATGGTGCAACAGCCGGACCTTTTCCGGGCGGTGCTGTGCCAGAAGGGTGTGCTCGATATGTTGCGAGTGGAGCTTGACCCCAACGGGGCGTTTAACGTCACCGAATACGGCACGGTGGAGGATCCTGAGCACTTTAAGGCGCTCTATGCCTATTCGCCCTATACCAATATCGAGGAGGGACAGCGTTATCCCGATGTCTTATTCACGGCGGATATCCATGACGGCCGGGTGGACCCATCCAACTCGCGCAAGATGGCGGCCCGATTACAGGCTGTTGCCGATCCGGAGACAATGGTGCTTTTGAAGATAGGTTCCGGGGCCGGGCACGGGCACGGGAGTCCTTTGAGTAAGAAGATCGCCGGCTATGCCGATGCCTGGGCGTTTCTGTTTGATCGGCTGGGGGTTGAGTACAAGTAATTTGTCGGGTCCGTTGTAGGGGCAATCGGCGATCGCCCGGGGGGCCCCGGAATCCTGCCTCTGCAGGAATGACGCGCTG
>CAZVUZ010000161.1:0-7126 GCA_964630485.1 uncultured Ignavibacteriales bacterium | reverse complement strand
GAAGCCGTCGGCCTGGGCCTGGGCAACAGCCTCAATGACGTCAACATCCTGCGCGGCCGCTACGGCCACGGTTCGTTTGCGACCTTCGCCGGCAATTTCCACCGCCCTGGCTATTAGCTGATCAGACGACTGAATCGGCTGTCCGCTCATATGAATCTTCTTTCAATACTGTTTCAGGGTTTCTTTCCCGTCGAGGAATCGCGTACCGGCGGCGGCCAGCGCCTCCATTTCAAATTCACCGGGAACGACGACCACCGGACCGAGAAAACTTACGTAAATCCTGATCTCCTCAACCAGTCGCTTCGAATTGGCCATACCGCCGGTCAGAACAACGGCCTCGAACTCACCGGAGAGGGCAACGGCGGCCATCCCGATCTCTTTCGCTATCTGGTAGGCCATGGCTTTGAAGCAAACCTCGGCCAGCTTGTCCCCCGACTCGATCATCTCCTCCACCCGGCGTAAATCCGATTCACCCAGATAGGCCTTTAGACCTGATTCCCGCGAGAGCTTGTTGATCATCTCCGGTTCGGTAAACTCGCCGCTGTAACAGAGCTTGACCAACCCCCCAATAGGAACAGCGCCGGCCCGATCGGGAGAAAACGGTCCCATACCCAGGAGGGCGTCATTGACATCGATGACAAGCCCCTTTCTGAGGGCCGCGACCGAAACACCACCGCCCATATGGACGGCGACGAAGTTGACCTCGTCCAGCGTCTTCTCCAGCCGGGCGGCCTCGCGACGGCAAACTTCCTTTATATTCAGGGCATGCACGCGGGACTTGCGTTCGATTTCGGGGACCCCGCTGATGCGGGCCACATCACTGAAATCGTCCACCGTAATCGGGTCCGAGATCATAGAGGGCACAGAGTAGCGTTTACCGAGATGGCTGGCTATAATGGCCCCCAGGTTGGAGGCGTGGTTGGAATAACGCCGGTTGCGCAGGTCGTCCAGCATGGCCTCGGTTATTTCATAGGATCCGCCTTCCAGGGGACGCAGGGGAGCTCCCCGGCCCACCACGGCGGCGATCTGACCGGTAGGAACGGGCAGAGAATCGATCCATTGATCAATCTCCTCCATGCGATACTCAAACTGATCGGCAACATTGTCAAACCGACCCAACTGCCCGGGATCGTGACGGATGACGCGCTCACTGAGCTTGGCATCGCCGTCGAAAAGCGCCATCTTGGTCGAGGTCGACCCCGGGTTGATTATCAGCAGGTATCTCTCCAAACGCCTCCCTTAAGCTCCTACCGTATCGAGTTTGATGCTCCGGCCGCGGTCGAAGGCGACCAGGTTGATGTCAACGAATTTGGCCTTGACCTTGGTCTTGATCACGTCCTTCCAGAGCTCGACGTCGAACGACATGTAGTTCGACATAACCCCCAGCAGAATGGTATTGACCAGGCGCGGATTGCCGAGTTCGGCCGCGATTTTATCGGCGTCGACGGCGATGACGTTTTCAGCCTTTTCCTTAAGCCGCGCCACCGCGTCCTCGGGATAGCTGAATTTCTTCGTTGAGGTCACGATGGCCGGAACCAGAGTGGTCGTGGACACGATTGCCACCCCATCCTTTTTCATCCAGTCGACAGCCCGCAGGCCCTCGGCCTGTTCGAAGGCCATGACAACATCCGCCAGGCCGTATTCTATGGTGGGCGAGTACACTTTCTTGCCAATGCGAACATGCGAGGAAACCACGCCGCCGCGCTGGGACATGCCGTGTACTTCCGACTTCTTGACATCCAGATCAGCCCTCATGGCCACCCCGGAAAGAAGCTCCGACGCCAGCAGGACCCCCTGGCCCCCGACGCCGACGATCAATACGCTGTAATCTTTTTGCGCCATGAGTATCACCTACGCTTTCACAAATTGGCTTTTGAGAACAATCGCCTCGACCGGGCAGATCTGCGAACAAAGGGTGCAACCGGTACACAGGCTGGCGTCAATAATGGCTTTCGGACTGCCGTGTTCATTGGTCTCCTCGGCGGCCGCGATGGCCGGACACGAGATGCGGAAACAGGCACTGCAACCGTTGCAGAGATCCAGATCCACGACGTAGGGTTCATCCATTATGCGCTTGGGCATCAGGACGCAGGGACGGTTGGTGATAATCACCGACGGTTCCTCTCGGGCCATTTCCTCCTTGACGGCCGTCAGGCAGGCATTGTAATCGTAGGGATCGACCTCTTTGACGTGCTTGACACCGAGGGCGTGGCACAGCGTGGGGAAATCCACCTGTCCCGCCTTTTCACCCATCAGGGTCAATCCGGTGGCCGGGTGCTGCTGGCCGCCGGTCATGGCGGTGGCACGGTTGTCAACGATGATCACGGTGACCTTGCTCTTGTTGTAGACGGCATCCATAAGGCCGGTTACACCCGAGTGCAGGAAGGTCGAGTCACCGATGACGGCCACGACGCCCTTCTCGGAACCCTGGACGCGATCCATGCCGATGGCGCTCCCGATCGAGGCCCCCATGCAAATGCAACTGTCTAGAGCGTTGAGCGGCTGAAGGACACCGAGCGTATAACAGCCGATGTCGCCCGTGACCGCCACTTTGAGCTTCTTCAGAGCCATAAACATGCCGCGATGCGGGCATCCCGGACAGAGCACCGGTGGGCGCGGGAACATATCTTTCTCGGCCGGGATTTCCGCCGTCACGATCTTCGACAGGGCCCCGGCCTCCTTCAGACCCTTGGCCACGCGATGGGGTGAATACTCACCCTCGTAACCAAACCACTTTTTACCCTCGACCTTGAGACCGGCCGCTTTCACCTGATCCTCGATGAAGGGTTCCAGTTCCTCGACCACGATTACCTGATCATGGCTCTTGATGAATTCCTCGATCATTTTCATCGGCAGGGGGAAACTCAGCCCGATTTTCAGGAAATCAAGGTCCGGCGCCGCTTCTCTGGCATACTGGTAGGCAACGCCACTGCTGATGATGCCGACTTTGGAGCCGTTGTTCTCAGCGATATTGAAAGGGCAGTTATCCGAGTATTCGGATAGCTTCGCGAGACGCTCGCGAACCACATGGTGGCGCACCCGGGCATGGGCGGGAATCATGACGAATTTGGAAGGATCCTTGACGAACTTGCCCTGCGGCGGTTCGATGGGCTCCTCAAGTCCGACGATTCCCTTGGAATGCGAAATGCGGGTGGTCATGCGTAGCATCACCGGCGTATCGAATTTTTCGGAAAGCTCGAACCCCGCCTTGACCATGTCCTTGGATTCCTGGCTGTCGGACGGCTCCAGCATCGGAACCTGGGCGAATTTGGCGTAGAAACGATTATCCTGCTCATTCTGGGAGGAATGCATGGCCGGGTCATCGGCCGATACGAGGACAAAGCCGCCATAGACGCCGGTATAGGCATGAGTCATGAAGGGATCGGCGGCGACATTGAGACCGACGTGTTTCATTGTTACCAGGACACGGGCGCCGCCCATTGAGGCGCCGATACCAACTTCATAGGCAACCTTCTCGTTGGGTGACCACTGCGAATAGACCGAACGAAAACGGGCCGCAAGAGTCTCCAGGATCTCCGTCGACGGAGTCCCCGGATAGGCCACCGCCATCTTCACCCCGGCCTCATAAACCCCGCGGGCCACCGCTTCATTTCCGGACAATAATTCTTTCATTGATGTCTCACAATATTTCAGGCTCAAAAATCAAACTAATAGTAGCCGCACTGATGTGAAGTAACACGGGAAGGATTCGCGCGCTCGACACGGGAGAGCCACAGCCGACCCTGCGTTACCGTGTGAACTACAACAACAGGCTCAATGATAACAACTGACGGGGGCCTTGGCAACCGGGTTTTTGGGAGTTGTCTATGATAATTACGGACGGGTATCACAGTATTTCGGCGCTGTCCCCGTAACACGGCTTGACGAGACTAACGCGACCTGTCAGAGGACGGTTATGATCGCCAGACCTATGAGAATCAACCCGCCAAAGACAGCCGCCCCGCAACTGAAGCGTAAGCCCAAAGCCCTGCCGAATACCAGGCCCAGGACAGTCATGCCCGCCGCTACAATGCCGATGATAATTGCCGGGTTCAGGATCTCCGTCCCGACCAGCGCCAGCGACAAGCCGGCCGCAAGGGCATCTATCGAAGTGGCGAACATCAATATAATGAGACTCGCCCCGCGGGTTGGATCTCCCCGCCATTCCCTTTTGTCGGGATGCAGTTGCTCCCAGATAAGTCGGGCACCGATAATGAGTAGAATCGTGCCGGCGATCCAGTTGCCCAGCGAACCTACCAAACGGGCAATGTACTCCCCCACCAGGTAGCCAACGATCGGCATTCCGAACTGAGCGAAACCAAAGTGCCACGACATGCGGAAAACCGTCCAGGGTTCCAGCCGGCCGAGCTTTATACCAACAGCCACCGCCACGGCAAAGGCGTCAAAGGCCAAGGCAAAAGCCAGGGCAAAAATTTGCAGGAGTTCGGAGTCGATCGGATCAAGCCTCGATTTATCGGATTCGTTGTAGTCGCTCTGCCCAACTCTTTGAACGGCAGCTCATAATATAGGTGTTTTTGGTCGAGCCTCAAGGGAACAAAATCGTAAAATCGGGGTTCAAATAATACTTTACAAATTCGTAATGTTTTTGTATATAGTTGCTTCGCGATTTTGGAAGCGACTTCACAAAAGGTTTTGATATGAGAATGACAGCCACCGAGGAATACGGACTCCGATGTTTGCTGGTGTTGGCGGGCGGGAGCCCGGCCCAACAAATGTCGATCGCCGACATTGCCGATAGGGAAGGAATTTCCGTCCCCTATGCTTCCAAGCTACTTTCGATGCTCCGCAGGGGTAAACTCGTCAATGCCGAACGCGGCCGTAACGGCGGCTTCTCACTGGCCCGGGAGGCCTCAAAGATCAGCCTCTACGAAGTGGTGCTCGTACTCGGCGGCCCCCTGCTTGACCCGGATCACTGCTCCAAGCGAGCCGGGCAACTGGCACAGTGCGTGCACGAGGGCAATTGCTCGGTGCATGATATTCTGGGCGGCCTGGCCGGTTATGTAGCCAAGTTTCTCTCCGAGACAACGCTCCAGGACGTCCTCGACGGCTCCAATATAGGACCGGTGCAACAGATAGATACCAGTGGCGCGATGCTTCGCACGAAAGCGTAATCGTCATGGGTCGCAGCTTAAACGGAAAAAGTATTGTTGATATCGATAGAAAAAGGATGAACTGATTATGCCGCAAGACAAGGCACTATTTGAATTCAAGGACATACATGTTGAGGTGGAGGGCAAGGAAGTTGTTTCCGGCGTTTCACTGACGATCATGCCGGGTGAAATCCACGCCATTATGGGGCCCAACGGTTCCGGCAAGTCTTCCCTCTCCAACGCCCTCATGGGGCATCCGGACTACGCTATTACCAAAGGCGAGGCATGGCTTGATGGCGTGAATATTCTGAATATGTCCGCCGATGAGCGTTCGCGCGCCGGTATTTTCCTGGCCTTCCAGTATCCCCTGGCCATCCCCGGCGTGACGGTCGCCAATTTTATGCGGGCCGCCCTCAGGTCGCATCGCGGCAAAGACGCCGACATGACCGATTTTCGCAAGCTGTTCAAAAAGGAAATGACCGACCTGGGGATCGACCACTCCTTTGCCACCCGTTATCTCAATGACGGCTTTTCCGGCGGCGAGAAAAAGCGCGTGGAGATTCTGCAGATGTCCATGCTTCAACCCAAGATCGCCCTTCTCGACGAGACCGACTCGGGACTGGACATTGACGCTCTCAAGACCGTCTCGGAAGGCATTAATCGTTACCATGACGACAAGAACAGCGTGTTGCTGGTGACGCATTACCAGCGCTTGCTAAATTACGTCAAGCCGGACCATGTGCATGTCCTCATGCGCGGCAAGTTCGTCAAGACCGGCGGTCCCGAGCTGGCCCTCAAACTCGAGGAGAACGGGTACGACTGGATCATCGAGGAAACACGCCAGAAGGCCGGAGTGTAAACATGTCCGATAAGCTCAAACAGCAAAACCAGGAATTGTCGACACTGGACAAGGATTACGCCACCAAGTACGGTTTCAGCGATCCCGTCGACTATTTCCACAAGGGCGCCAGGGGAATCAATCACGAAGTGGTTGAAATGATTTCTCAGATGAAAAAAGAGCCCAAGTGGATGACCGATATTCGGCACGAAGCCCTGGACATATTTCTGAAAAAGCCCATGCCCAAATGGGGCAATTCCGAGCTGCTCGGTGAGATCGATTTCGACAACATCTACTACTTCATGAAGCCGATCGAGGGTCAGGAAACCTCATGGGACGACGTCCCCGAATACATCAAGAATACTTTCGACAAGCTGGGCATCCCCGAAGCCGAGCGCAGTTTTCTCGGCGGCGTGTCGGCCCAGTACGAATCCGAGGTCGTCTACCATTCCGTGAAGAAGGAGCTCAAAGAACAGGGCATCGTCTTTCTGGATATGGACAGTGCCCTGCGGGAACGCCCGGATATCGTGAAGAAGTACTTCGGTTCGGTGATTCCCTCAATGGACAACAAATTCGCGGCCCTCAACACGGCCGTCTGGTCGGGCGGGTCTTTCATCTACGTCCCGCCGGGTATCGATGTTAAGATCCCGCTCCAGGCCTATTTTCGGATCAACGCCGAGAATATGGGCCAGTTCGAGCGGACACTCATCATCGCTGACAAGGGCTCCCGGGTCCATTACATCGAGGGGTGTACGGCTCCGGTATATTCCACCGATTCGCTGCACTCGGCCGTTGTGGAGGTGATAGCCCTGGACGATGCCTACATCCGCTATACCACCATCCAGAACTGGTCGCGTAATATTTTCAATCTCGTGACCAAGCGCGCCTCGGCATATAAGAACTCCACGGTGGAATGGGTCGACGGCAACCTCGGATCGCGGCTGACCATGAAATACCCGTGCATCCAGCTTCTCGGTGAGGGCGCCAAAGGTGAGATCCTTTCGGTGGCTTTCGCCGGCAAGGACCAGCACCAGGATGCGGGCGCGAAAGTGATCCACGCCGCCCCGAACACGTCCTCGCGCATCACCTCCAAATCAATCTCGAAGGACAACGGCCGGGCCTCCTACCGCGGACTGGTCAAGGTTCACAAAAACGCCGAAAACGCCAAGGTATCCGT
>CAZVUZ010000160.1:0-7146 GCA_964630485.1 uncultured Ignavibacteriales bacterium | reverse complement strand
CCGTCAAGCAATTGTGTCCGGGTAGTATAAGCGGTGAATCCGGTTTGTCAACAGGCCCACCTCAATACGGGACACAAATCATCCCCTTCAATGGGTTTATGTCTTTCAGGCTTCCAGCTCGTGAGACACGATCAGCATGACCAGGCCACTTCAAAGCCACCCCGGATAACAACCAAACACTTATCTGCCAACCCCGCATAGCCTTACAAATATGCGATTGACAACCCGAAATGCCTGCGTATACTATACTGCACAAATGAGTAGTATGCGCCGATAAGGCATATACGGCACAAGGACAATAAAGAATGTTGAACACCGAGACACCGACAACAACACCCGACGGGCTGAAAAAACTCCTGATCCAAAAATGGCCCGAAGCCGTGGCGACCTCGAAGGGATTGACGGAAACCGTCTTCAAAACCGGCCTTACCCCGCTCGACGATCTTTTCCCCATGGGAGGTATCCCCTGCGGACAGCTGATCGAGATCACCGGCTCCGTCGCCTGCGGCAAGACAGGTCTCCTTCACAGGATGCTGGCCTCCCTCATAAACCATGGTAATGTCACCTATATAGATTTTTCGGGGGGCTTTTTCCCCGCCGCCGCCCTTCGTTCCGGCGTGGACATGAACCGGCTGACGGTGGTCAAAACCGCCCCCGGCAAGACGCCGGCCACCGACAGCTTTTCGTCGGGCCTGCGTACGGCCGAGCTTCTCTTCAACCATCACCTGGCCACCGTCGTCGTGCTGGACCTGGTCGGCCACGGCAGCCATCAGCCCCTCTCACCGACGCTTATGCACCGTCTCCGCCGCCTGACCTCGAAGGCCCGGGCGCTGGTGATATTTCTTACCGAGGACTCCGACCGGGTGAACATCATCCCGGCCAGCATGGTCTCCCTGCGCCTTCAGGTCAACCGCCGTGGTATGGAACGCATAGAGGTCTCCGTGGCCAAAAGTCGCATCTCAAAAGAGGGGACAAAAACGGAGCTTGACCTTAATGACGCCTGAACGCCTTACCTGCATACTCATTCCGGGCTTTTCCCTGGAACTGTTTTATCGCAAAGATCCCTCCCTGGCATCAAAACCGCTGGCCCTGGCGGCCATCACGGGTGGCACCGTCCCGGTCATCACCGTCATTAATCCCTGCGCCGCGGGCGCCGGTGTCACAACGAGGATCACCGTTCCCCAGGGACATGTAGTCTGCCCCGATTTGATTGTAAAACCACGCGACCCCGCCGCCGAGACGCAGGCTTCCCGGGAAATACTCGAGGTCATGAAAACAATCGGCCCCTTTGTGGAGCAAAGCATCCCGGCCGGCGACAACCCCGACGGCGCCGTGGTTTACTTTCTCGAGACGGCCGGTCTTATCAAACTTTACAAAAGTGAGACCAACCTGGCCGCAGAGATTGCCGCCCGAATAAAGGCCCTCGCCTACCCGTTCAAGACGGGCCTGGCCGCCAACAAATTTATTGCCCGGGTGGCCGCCGAGGTAGCACCGGTGGGCGCTTTCATGACGGTAGCATCCGGCGACGAAACAAACTTCATCGAAAACCTCGATATCGACCGGCTGGACCTGCACCCGGATACCTGCCGCCGGCTTCGCGACCTGGGCCTGAAAACCGTCGGCAACCTGGCAATTTTCCCGGCCAATGAGATGACGGAGCGGTTTGGTTCCGACGGTGCGGCGCTGTCACAGCTATCGCGCGGGCATGACCCCAGTGTGTTCCGGCGCCGTCATGCCGATGAACTCCTATCCAACACCGTCTTCCTGACCTACCGCCTGTACCGGGCCGAGACCGTAGTGCGCCACCTGGAGCGTCTCCTGGCGCCCCTGCTGGCCCTTCTCGCGCAATCAGGAGAGGGGTGCCGCCGTATTGACGTCGAATTGCTCATGGAGGACAAACGGCGCGAAACATTCACCGCCGCCATCGGGCAACCGACGGTGTCCGTTGCGAAATTTTCCCGCCAGCTTCGTCACGAACTCGAAAAAGTAAAACTAAACAGCGGCGTTGTTGAACTGACCGTCACCATCCCCGAGAGAACCGTCCTTGCATCCGACCAGTTGGTCTTTGACCGGAAACAAGGCCCCGTTACCGGTGGGCCGTCCCAAAGTGAAGGTCTGCTTCAAGGTCTTTGCAATGTGTCCTTTAACCGGGCCCTGCTACCAGAGCAAAATTTCCGTCTCTCCCCCGCCACCGACAAAAGGGACAAATACGACACCGCCAACGGCCTTATTACCTCCTATTGCCTGCACTCGACGGCCGGGTTGCGCCTTCTTCAGCCGCCCCGGGTCACCGAAGTCGTGACCGACAAAGGCCGACTTCTGTCCATCGCCACGGACAGGGCCCGTCGCGAACCGGTCGCTTTCCAGTCGGGACCGTGGGAACTTTCCGGGGGCTGGTGGCACCACGACTTTGACCGCCTCTATTATGAACTGCAAACCCTCGATGAGCGAAGATACCTGTTCTTTTTCGACCGCCTCCGTTCGCAATGGTTCCTGCAGGGGATTTTCGATTGATCTTCAACCGGGGGCTGAATCATGGCATATGTTGAACTGCACTGCCATTCCAATTTCTCTTTTCTCGACGGCGCCAGCCACCCCGAGGACCTGGTCAAAAGAGCCGCCGAGCTGGGGTATGAAGCCCTGGCCCTGACCGATCACAACGGCTTCTACGGCATCGTGCGTTTCAGCCAGGCCGCCCGCAAACACGGCATCAAACCGATTTTCGGCGCCGAGATCACGCTTGATGACGGCCACCACCTGCTACTTTTGGTAAAAGACGCCACCGGGTATGCCAACCTTTCGCAACTCCTTTCCCGGGCGCAACTGGCCGGCGTCAAAGGCGACCCCAGGGTCACCGAAGAAATCCTCGGCGCTCACACCGAGGGTTTGATAGCCCTCTCCGGGTGCCGCCGGGGCATCATACCATCCGTCCTTCTCAAAGGCGACCAGGACTCCGCCCGAAATGCGGCTCGTAATTACAGGCAACTCTTTGGAGCGGGTAATTTCTTTCTGGAATTGCAGCACCATAACCTGCCCGACCACGAGCGCCTCTGCCGGGCGCTGGCGGACCTGGGTCGGGAGCTGGATATCCCCCTGGTCGCCACCAACAACGTCCACCACGCCGAAGCGGACGGACGCCGCCTCCAGGATGTCCTTACCTGCATAAAGAACCATACCACCCTCGACAAAGCCGAGGGCCTGCTCTATCCCAATGCCGAGCGCCGTTTGAAATCGCCCGAAGCCATGGCGCGCCGTTTCGAGGCCTGGCCCGAAGCCGTCGCCAACACCGTCGCCATCGCCGAACGTTGCCGCTTCGTCCTTGAGGGACTCGACACCTCGCTTCCGGATTTCCCCCTGCCAAACGGCGAATACAACTTCAACTACCTGCGCCGTCTCACCTACCGTGGAGCGCGGGAACGGTACGGCACATTGACCACGCAAGTGGTCCGGCAAATCGATCACGAATTACGCATTATCGGCAAACTGCACCTGTCCGGATATTTTCTCATCGTCTGGGACATCACCAATTTTTGCCGTGACAACGGCATTCTCTGCCAGGGGCGCGGCTCGGCGGCCAATTCGGCGGTGTGCTATTGCCTGGGCATCACGGCCGTGGATCCGATCAAGCTCAAATTGCTCTTCGAACGTTTTATCTCCGAGGAACGCACCGAACCGCCCGACATCGACATAGACATCGCCAACAATCGCCGCGAGGAGGTCATCCAGTACGTCTACAACAAATACGGCCGCGAGCATGCCGCCATGGTGTGCGAGGTCATCAGTTATCGCGGCCGCTCGGCCGTGCGCGATGTCGGCAAAGCGCTGGGGTTCTCGCTCGAGGAGGTCGACAGTCTGGCCAAATTGATGGACCATTATTCCCGCGGCGAGGAAATCGACGAACGCATCACCGAGGCCGGGTTCAACCGTCACGACCGGCGCGTGAAGCTCCTCGTGGAGCTCTGCCTGCAGATAAAAGGCTTCCCCCGCCACCTCGGTATCCACGTCGGCGGGATAATCATCACCAAACGCCCTCTGTCGCGAATCGTCCCGATCGAGAACGCTACCATGCCCGACCGCTCCGTGATACAATGGGACAAGGACGACACCGGCGACATGCGTCTGGTGAAAATCGACCTGCTGGCGCTGGGGATGCTTTCCCTCATGGATATCGCTTTCAAGCTGCTCAAAGACAACCGCGGTTTGACAGTCGATCCCGCCCGGATGACCTATGACGACCCGAAAGTGTATGACCTGTTCTGTCGGGCCGACACTTTGGGGGTATTTCAGGTGGAATCGCGGGCCCAGATGAATTGCCTGCCTCGCCATCGCCCGAGGCGATTCTACGATCTCGTCGTCGAGGTCGCCCTCATCCGTCCCGGCCCCATCCAGGGCGACATGGTCCATCCCTACCTGCGGCGGCGCAACGGCGAGGAGGCGGTCACCTACCCCCACCCCTGCCTGAAACCGATTCTCGAACGCACCCTCGGCGTCCCTCTCTTCCAGGAACAGGGTATGCAGGTGGCAATCACCGCCGCCGGGTTCACCCCGAGCGAGGCCGACGAATTGCGCCGCGCCATGGGCCACAAACGCTCTCACGAAAAAATGGAGGCGCTTGGTGAACGTCTTATCAACGGCATGATGCGCAAAGGTATCTCTCACGAGGCCGCCCTGAAAATATTCGATCAACTCTCAGCCTTTGCCGATTTCGGTTTCGCCGAATCGCATGCCGCCTCATTCGCACTTTTGGTCTATGTCTCCGCCTGGCTCAAGGTATACTATCCCCTGGAGTTCTACTGCTCACTGCTCAATGCCCAGCCGATGGGCTTCTACTCGCCCTCGAGCGTGGTCTACGAGGCTCGCCGCCGGGGGGGTAAATTCGACGATGTCGATGTCTCCCGCAGTCAATGGGTCTGCACCATCGAGGACGATCGCGTCCGCCTCGGTTTTTGCATGGTCAAGAGCCTCGGCCCGGCGGCGCAGGAAGTAATCGAGGCCGAGCTTGAGAAGGGTCCGTTCACATCGATCGCGGATTTCATCTACCGGACCCGGTTCAACCAGGCCGCGCTGGAACAACTGGCTATGGTGGGGGCCTTCAGAACTTTCGGGTTCGAACGCCGCCAGGCGCTGTGGGCGGTGCTGGCCATTATCAATCGCGGTCCGGACGAGTTGCCGGTACGAACCAAAGAAAAGGGCGACGCCCTCCTATTGCCGATGAACACCGCCGAGGTGCTCGTGTCCGACTTCAAGGGACTGGATCTTTCGACCAAACCGCATTTGATGACCATGCTGCGGGATTCACTGAAGGACCGGGGTATTCTCTCCGCGGCCGGACTGCACGAGGCCCCCAACAACCGACCTGTAACCGTGGCCGGGGTGGTGGTAATTCGTCAGCGTCCCATGACCGCCAAGGGGTTCATGTTCATCACCATGGAGGACGAAACCGGTTTCTCGAACATCGTCGTCAAGCCCAATATGCTCGAACGTTTCCGCAGGGTGATTGTGCACTCGCGCGGCCTCATTATTGAGGGTGTGCTGGAGAAAAAGGATGGCGTGGTGAATGTGATCGGTCACAATTTCGAGGAACTCACCCTGCACGGCAATAAGATAAAGCTCAAGTCCCGCGATTTCCACTGAGCCGCAAGGCGTTCCGTCGACGCCCGTCCTCGTCTGCCCCAACTTACAGGGCCGGCTCTTCTTATTGGTCACCTTACCTCAAACCTGACACATCGTTCAAACCCTACCCCGGAGGGGCGGGCCACCGGACCAGGCTTGGCTTTGTCACTTAATCGTCGAATAGCTTGACGATCATCTTAACTGTCTTTACCTTCAACTTCGGCAGATCGATCACACACAAACGGAGGATCATCAACCGCCGAGGCACTCGAGACATACAAGGGAAGGAACTTACAGGATGGAGCGATCTCACCGCCCCCGACAATTCATTCTGCTTTCAGGTCTGATCCTGATTGCCTGTACGCTCATCAGCGAGAGTCAAGCCCAAGTGACAGAGGACAACGCACACATCGCCTTTCACCGAGAAGGTGTATCCTCCGCAACCAGATATCGGGACAGCACGGGAGGCGACTTCATTCGATGTGTTTCCACGTCCTTCGAAGCCGGGGGGCCCGGTTGCAGGTATATCTACGAGCAGACGACAGATACCAGACAACGTTGCTTTGCCGAGGGCACGGAATCCGAGGAGAAGATCGTCGGCTGGAGAATGGACGATGACGCGACGACGACTCGGATGTGGGACCTTCGCAGCCCCGGGAACGTTGCCAGATATGTCGGAGACTACGTCATAATCACCAAATACGCCTGCTGTAGCGCGACAGACGTAATGACGTACTTCAACCTGACAACGGGCGAGAAGCTCTTCTCCACCTCAAGCACCATAGCCACTGTCACACTTATGCCCAGCCCTGTTACGAAGAGGATGATTGGTTTTCACACCAGGAACGGAGTAGTCCCGTACGGGGAAGTCGGAGACGAATTCGATGATATTGGAATTCTCTACTATGCCGACGAACACCACATCCTACAGAGCGTCTTGTTCGCACAGAACATCGATTTTATGGAGGAAGTCGGGACTCCTGACATCCTTCTCATTCATAAAGGGGACACTACTCAATCGAGGCACTTGAGCCTGCCCATCGACAATGGATCAACATCCGGAAAACTCGCTTCGGGATTCGAAATTATGATTCGGTTCTGGGAAGGCATGGAGATTATCATACCGGTAGATGACGACCGGTTGAGGATCGACCGGGCCTCGATACCGAAGAATATCGAACTGATCCAACTCACCCCGTGAGCAACCTTTGAGTGCACGGTTCCGGTGGCCCGGGGCTCTGCCCCGGGTTTCTAGAGCCGACGTTCTCATCTTTGCCGACCACCGTTCCATCAGCAACCCTCTGCTCACGGGAGTGGATAGCCCCCCCTCCTTCGGCGGGCAGGCACAAGGGGATGGGCCACCGGGCCTGAAACTTTCGTCAGTATATAGTGATGTTCAAACCCCACATGTGGCCCTTCAGCTCTTGACCGAGTATAGATCTGTCACCGAGGACAAAGTCCCAAAACGCCTCAAAGATGCGACCCCGGCTCGCCGGCACCAGGGCAACATCGACTCCGACCTTATATGTATTC
>CAZVUZ010000159.1:6650-7174 GCA_964630485.1 uncultured Ignavibacteriales bacterium | reverse complement strand
CACTGCTCGACCAGATGGCGGCTTTCGCCGGCCAGAAAATAACCGAGGCCGAGGTGATATCAGCCCTGGCTCTGGTCGATCGCCAATTCCTTTTCGATTTCACCACCGCCGTTGCCGGGCACGACAGCCAGGCCGTACTGCGCCTCATCCAGAGGATGCTTGATGCCGGCACCGATGTGCAGGATTTCGTGTCGGAGTTGCTGGAGCACTTTCGGGTATTGCTCATCATGGCCAACGACCGCGAGGCCGCCTCGGTTTTGCCCTTTGGCGCCGAGGAGCTGGACGAGTATTACAAACAGGCGGAGTATTTCTCGGTGGGAGATATCCTGCGCCTCGTCAAGGGCGGCATTGACCTGAAGGCCGACATCAGGGCCGGGGTGGAGGAGCGTTTGGCCCTGGAAGTGACGGCGGTGAAAATGGCCGAGATGGAGTCGACGGTGAAGCTTGAAGAGATTCTGGACCGTCTCAAGCAGGGCGCGCCGCCGGAAGCGCCGTTCGATCTCGGGTTCGGGGCGACGGTATTC
>CAZVUZ010000159.1:0-6640 GCA_964630485.1 uncultured Ignavibacteriales bacterium | reverse complement strand
CGCGCCGCCGGAAGCGGCCCCGGCCGGTAACCTGTTCGGCCAGGCCGAAAAAAAAAAGCGTGATGCCGCCCCGCCGACCATGACCGAACCGGCGGCCGCCGTCCCCGAGCCGCCGCAGCCGGCCGAATTCAAAAGCCGGGTGGTGAATCTGCCGACCCTGACCGCCGGCTGGAAAAAATTCCTGGGTTATCTCAAACAGAAAAACGGTATGCTGGCGGCGCAGTTGGGCACAGCCGAGGTCCGATCGATAAAGGATAACCAGATTCTGGCCGTCTTCGGTCCTTCGGGCTCTGTCTCCCGGCAGGTGGCGGAGAAGGCCGAGAGTTTAAGCTTGATTGGCGACTGTTTGAGAGAACATTATGGGGCCAACCTCGGTATCAGGTTTGAGACAGATAAGAAAGCGGCTGCGCCGGTCGAGAACGAAGACAGGCGGACGCGGGCCACGAAAGAGGTCAAAAAGCTGGTCGAGAGTTCACCGCGAATTAGAATGTTAATTGATAAAGTCGACGGTGAGATCATAGGTGTTAAGAAAGTAGAATAATAGTCGCCTGCTATATAAGGAGATAATCATGGGAAAAGGCAATTTGGGAAATATGATGAAGCAGGTTCAGCAGATGCAGGCCAAGATGGCCAAGATCCAGGAAGAGCTTGAACAGATGGAGGTCGAGGGCACGGCCGGCGGCGGTATGGTGAAGGTCATTGCCAACGGCAAGCAGGATATAACCTCCATCACCATCGATCCCGAGGTGGTCGACAAAGACGATGTCGAGATGCTCCAGGACCTGATCGTGGCCGCCATAAGCCAGGCCCGCCAGAAGGCCCAGGAGATACAGGCCGAGCAAATGTCCGGTCTTACCGGCGGCCTGAACATTCCCGGGCTCAATCTCCCCTTTTAAGTGGCGTCAATGATGTTCAATTCGGCAGGATCTGTTGAACGGTTGGCCAATCGTCTGGCGCGCATGCCCGGGATCGGGCGCAAGTCAGCGGCCCGACTGGCCTTTTACATCCTGAAACTGACCGATGACGAAGCCTTTGAACTCTCTGATCTCATACGCGAGGTTAAGGAGAAGGTGGGGATTTGCTCGCAGTGCTTCAATATCTCCGAGACCGATCCCTGTCAGGTTTGCAGCGACCCGAAACGCCGTCGCGATGTTATATGCGTCGTGGAAGAAACTTCGGATGCCGCGGCGATGGACAAGGTGGAAGGGTTTGACGGCCTGTTCCACATTCTCGGCGGTCGTTTGTCGCCGTTGGACGGTATCGGTCCTGATGACTTGAGGATCAAGGAGCTCCTTGGACGGCTCGATGACGTCGTCGAGGAGATCATCATCGCCACCAATCCCAATGTCGAAGGTGAGGCCACGGCCGTGTATCTTTCGAAGCTACTCAAACCCATGGGCGTCAGAGTCACGAGAATCGCGCGCGGACTGCCGGTGGGGTCGGATCTCGAATTCGCCGATGCCGCTACCCTTGGTCGCGCCCTGGAGGGCCGACGGGACTTCTGATATAATAATATGGAAACGATCACACACTACCGCAACGCGCTTGTTTCTCTGATCGCTACCGTTGTAATCTATGTTGCCCTGCATCTCGTTGGCGGGGAGCTATTCGATAATAATTGGTCGTTCATTCACTGGCAATTTCAACCGCTGTGGTATACCCTCATCTGGCTGGTGGCTCTGTTGGCTCTCGGATGGGTATTGGTGAATTACGGCGAACGACTGGGGCGCCTGAGCGAGAGGCCGGCGGCGGTTCTCGCTGCGGCGGTGGTGCTAATGCTGTTGTTGGTCCTGTTTCAGTTCGATTCTTTCCTTTATGGTGGCGGAAATATGCGGGTGGCGCAGATTGCCCAGGCGCCCAGAGTCATCCTGCGCTGGTTCGAATTCGGAGCCGTCGGTGTCGTGGCGTCATTCTCCGGCCTCTTCGGTCTTTTCACCGATAACGCTCTTCGTGCCGCGGCCCTGGGTTGGAAAGTCCTCAGCCTGACCTGCACCCTGGCATCACTGATCGGCTCGGTGGTTCTCAGCCGAGACCTGGCCGATGAAGGTCGCCGTCGGCTGATGTTGTTCATCATCGTTTTCTTCGGACCGCAGACGCTTTTGTACTTCGGTTTTGTCGGTGTCGAACCGGTCATCCCGGCCGTGACAATCTGGTTTGGGGTCATGGTGGTGCGGCTCTTCCGAAACAAGTCGGGATCGTACCTTCTCGGTCTGTGGACGATACTCATGGCGGGAATGTTTTTGCGTATTAGCGTCGTTTTCCTCCTGCCTGCCGCCGTGTGTGCCACTTTCGGATACCTTGCCAGAAAAAAGGGTTCTACCCTCGGTCCGGGGTTGTGGGCAGGTTTGCTGACGGCTCTGGTGCTTCTTGCCGGCCTCTATTTCTTCGCCGCTCAGAAGCTCGAATGGGCTCGCTATCTTCTTTTCGTTGACGGTAAGCCACCGTTCGGGGATTACGGCCTTCTCTCGAGCAGGCATCTCGGCGACTATCTCCAGCTCCTGTTTCTGGGCGCACCCCTGCTGATCCTGGCCAAGGTCTTGTGGATGCAGCGCTGTGGGAAATCCGTCAAAGATCCCCTGTTGACAACGGCCTTCTTCATGGCCATCGGCGGGAATATCACCGTGTTGCTGATCGATCCCGTTAACAGCATCGTCCTGGATACACCGCGTATTATCGCTTTCCTGGCCCCGACTTCGATCGTCCTGGCGATGCTTCTGCGGGAGGTATCCCCGGAAGGAAGATCCGGCCGTTACCTGCTGGGGTTGGCGGCGGCGGTGAGTATCATGATACCCCTGTCATATCTGCCGACTTACACAAGAATTGGTAACGCGGAAGGTTATGTGACGGAGTATCTCGAGAAGAACAGTCTCTATTACATGGACGCCTGCAACGCTTTACGTGATGCCTATTACTATAATGGCGATTTAAACAGGGCCAACTACTGGGACACCAGGATTGCGATCAAGTCACCCGATTTTCTCAGCTACCGCGGGGTGGGGGATCTTGTCCATGCCGGTCGCACGGGAGATGCTATCCAGGTCCTGATGGGTATGAGGACTCAGCACCCCTACTGGATCGACATTCGTACCTACCTCGCCGGTCTGCAACTCGAACAGCGTCGCTTCGACCTTGCCAAAGCGGATATTGACACGGCCCTCATGCTCGATCCCTACGACAAAGAAGCCCACATTGGATTGTATTCGTATTATCGCGAGACCGGAAAATTTCTGGAAGCTATCAGATCGGCCGAGCAGGCGCTGGATATTTACCCCGGGGATACGGCCATTCTTAAGGGTCTGATGATCATTCATCACCGGGCCGGAGACTACCGCGCCGCCGATTCACTCGCCAACGAGCTGATACGCGACGATTCCACGCTGGCCTATCCGCACCTCATCAAGGCGTTCTACGCCGACGCCAGGAAGGACTCCCCGGCGGCGATCAACTACTATGAGACTTTCATAAGATTTGCCCCCGATGCCCCCGAAACCCCCGCTATCAGGAAACGCCTGAACGACCTGGTTCTTCAACAGCGCGAAAATTAGTCGGTGAGGCCCCGGCTGTTGAGGCGTGCAAAACCATCCATTGCAGCGGATTTGTAGGCTTCCGACAGCGTCGGGTAATTGAATACCGTGTCCATGAAATAGTCCAGCGTTCCCCCGTGAGTCATAACCGCCTGCCCGATATGGATCAGTTCCGTCGCGCGTTCGCCGACTATGTGTACGCCCAGGATTCGCCGCGACCGGCTGTCGAAGATCATTTTCAGCATCCCGTCGTGATCATTGATGATCTGGCCCCGGGCCAATTCAAAATAGCGGGCGATGCCGACCTCGTAATCCTGGCCGGCCTCGGTGAGGCTTTGCTCCGTTTCACCAACCATGGAGACCTCAGGGATGGTATAAATGCCGAATGGGAGGAGGGTGTTGATACACGACCGATCGTCTTTCTTGAAGGCGTGGATGGCCGCCAGCCGGCCCTGGTCCATTGACGTTGACGCCAGAGACGGGAAGCCGATGACATCGCCGACGGCGTAGATACTCGGAATCGATGTACAATAGAGATCGTTGACCTTGATCAGACCGCGCTTGTCGGTTTCTATGCCCAGGTCTTCGAGGCCCAGCCCCGAGGTGTTGCCGGTGCGGCCGGCGGCATAGAGCAACCTTTCCGATACTACTCTGCGCCCGCTTTTCGTGATCGTAACCACCTGGTTGTTTTCCTGGTAAATTCTGTCGGCGCCGTCGCCCAGCATAAGCGTGATCCGGTATTTTCGCATGACATACATGAGGGCGTCGGCGATCTCGCGGTCGAGAAAGGACAGCAGTTGCCGCCGGTCGTCGACGATGGTCACTTTGACGCCGACGTGAGCGAATATGGAGGCGTACTCACAGCCGATAACGCCCCCACCGACAATAGTCAGACTGCGCGGGAGGATGTCCAGATCGATAATGGTGTCACTGTCATAAGTGAAACGATGATCGAAATCGACGCCCTCGGGATGATGTGGGCGCGTCCCGGTGGCGATTACGATGGCGGTGGCTTTCAACAACTGGTCCGTGCCGTCGGTGGCGGTTACCCGGACGGTGTGTGGGTCGATTATCTTTCCCGATCCGTGGATAACGTTGATGCGATGGCGGGCCATGTTCTGGGCAATGACATCGAGTTCTTCCTTGATCACCTGCTCTTTGCGATACATCAATTCGCGGACGGTAATGTCCGGTTTGACGCCGCCCATGAGCCCGTACACCGACCGCTGGCGAAGGCCGGAAATGTACATGACCGTTTCGCGGAGCGTCTTGGAAGGTATGGTGCCGGTGTGAATACACACGCCTCCCTGGACGGCCCGCCGCTCGATAATGGCCGTGGACTTCCTTAGCCGGGAAGCCTGGATGGCGGCCTTCTCGCCGGCGGCACCGGAGCCGATGACAATCAGATCAAATTCGGTGGCACTCAATTTCATATCTCCATTGTTGCCTTTATCAACAAAGGCTGCGGCCAAAGGTTCGCGCGGGTTTGCCTGATCAGGCGTCGCTGTCCGCGACCGTGGTCGGTTCCGGCACGATCGGCTCACGAAGTTTTTTCAGGCGTGCCGCCATAGTCTGCAATTCGTCGCGACTGCGGTTAAGGGCGTTGGTGAGCGATCTTGTCGAGCCCTCCAGGCGCTGCTGGTATCCGGTCAGGCGTTCGAGCGAGGTTGCCAGGCTGTCGAGGCCGGCGATGAGATGGCGGCTTTCCCCGGTCAGACCGGCCTGGGCGTACACGGCCGCCAGCGAGGCCAGGAAGGCGTACAGGTGACCCGGTGAACTGGGAACGACACGGCGCTTCAAAGCATACTCGAGGCCGCTGGTGTCGTCGGCCACGAACCGGTAATAAACAGCCTCCGAGGGGATGTACATGATCGCGAAATCGGCGGTTCCCTCGTCCGGGCGAATGTACTTGTCGGCGATGGCGTCAACATGCTTGCGAAAGGCCTGGAGAAATTCCTTGTGCGCCGTTGCTGATTCGGGATCGTCACTCAGTCTCTGAAAGGCCTCCAGGGGAAACTTGGAATCGATGGGCAGCAACCGATCGGCCAGTTTGATAACGGCGTCCACCCTCTGGCCGGCGGCGAGGCTGTACTGGGTGTCAAAGAGTGCGGGGGGGAGGATTTGCGAAAGAAGGTTCTCCAGAAGCAGTTCACCCAGACCGCCGCGCAATTTCGGCGGCTTAAGAAGATCCGAAAGCGACTGGATGTTCTTGCCGACCGATTCGATATTTTTGGTCTGCGTTTCGAGTTGACCGAGCTTGTTCTCGATATTGGTAAACAACTCCATACGCCTGTCGAGGGCCAGGTTGCCATCGGAAAGTCGCTCGTTGAGCAGACGGTTGGCTGAATCGAGCGATTCCCGGAGAGATACCAGTCCCTCCATCTGTCGTTCCAGGATGTCGGACTTTATCGATTGCAGGGTGGTTTCCAGACCCGCCGTCTGATCAGGCACCTGTTTCCGGCGAAGTTGCACCGAAAGTATCCACACCAGCAGGATAATATTCAATCCCACCAGCAGTAATATGAGCGCGCTTCCGTCCAACTCCATAGGCTCTCTTCAGCTAATGCCGGAGCATTTTGAAATCATTTTTCGACGGTTTGTAGCCGTCAGCCAGGTCCTTGCGGAAACTGATGGTGACGCGCCCCGTCTTCTGGTCCCAATAATTGTCCGAGGGCGTGATGCCCCAGATATATTTGGCCAACAGCAGGTTGCTGGCGTAATCGTATAATCCTGCCTCGTTTTTGTCGAACCGAATCCCGAATCGGTAACCGTCGAGGGTTGTCTCATCGGGATATTGTTCGTCGTAGATGATGCTTCGCTGTCCGACCAGTTTTTTGTCGAACCCAAAAAGGAGATTGCCGGTGCTCTGGCCTTTGGGCAGGACGAAATCGCAGGCGAACCATTCTTTGCCGCCCGTGACGATGAAACCATCGCCATCCAGGATCTGCTTGTCGCGGCCGGCGAGGCCGTGCTCAATCCAGCCGGGCGAGCACGTTCAGGGTCGGCTTGGCCAGGTTGAGGGTATAGAAGTGCAGCGATGGCGCACCGCCGGCAAGCAGCCGCCGGCACAGCCCGGCCACGCAGTCCGCCGCGAACTCGCGGATGCCGTCGGCATC
>CAZVUZ010000158.1:0-7199 GCA_964630485.1 uncultured Ignavibacteriales bacterium | reverse complement strand
ATTCCGGGCGGTCAGGAGAACACCATCACCTCCCAGTACTCCGTGATCGCGGGCGGTTTCGCCAATGGCGTTGATGCTACCTTCAGTGCTGTTGCCGGAGGCGATCTTAATGTCGTCCAGCCGATGGCCGATCACAACCTGCTCTACGGCATGATGGTAGACGCTGTTAACCCCTTCCAGGTGCAGTTTTTCGAAGCCATGAATTTCGGAGCCCTGAAGATCAACCGTGACGACCTCGACGGTCCGGCGCTCGGACCCATCACGGTCGGTACCAACCCCGGTAACGGCAATGGCGCTTTCCTCACCTGGGGTGGCGTCTGGACCAATACCTGTGCCCGGGACAAGAAGGAAAACTTCCAGCCCGTCGATGGCCGGCAATTGCTCCAACGAATTGCTGACATGCCGATTGAATCGTGGTATTATAAGGGTACCACCGAGCGTCATATCGGCCCGGTGGCCGAGGATTTCGTGGGCGCTTTCGATGTCGGTATTACCGATGCCGACGGTACCCGTCACGACAAGCATCTCTCGTCCGCCGATGTCGCCGGGGTGGCCCTGATCGGTATCCAGGAGCTTTATCGTATGACCACGGAACTTGAGCAGAAGACTCAGCGCATTGACGATCTGGAACAGCGTTTGGCCGATCTTGAGGCCGCCGTCCAGAATCTTCAGGCGGGACAAGACTGATAAAAGGGGAGCGAGATGAAACACAAAACGATGACAGCTCTGGTGGCTGCGGCCCTGTTACTGATCGCGATCGGTATATCCGCCGATCAGGATGGCGCACGCTCCGGCGAGCAGATTAACTGGCAGGTGATTTCTTCCGGCGGCACGGCGGGTAGTTCGACCAATTTCGGTCTGCGCGGAACGGTGGCCCAGACGGCGGTTGGTATCGGCAGCTCGGCCACCTTCGAACTGAGTCACGGCTATTGGCAGGAAGTTGCCTCGAGCGGCGGTTGCTGTAATATTCGTGGCGATGTCGACCACAGCGGCGTCTTGCCGATCGACATTGGTGACCTGGTTTACCTGGTGGATTACATGTTCACCGGGGGGCCGGCGCCGACATGCTGGGACGAGGGTGATGTTGACGGCAGCGGGGTGGCGCCGATTGACATCGGTGACCTGGTTTACCTGGTGGACTACATGTTCACCGGCGGCCCGACACCCCCGGCCTGCTGAGGTCGCGACATAGCTGAGATAGAATTTGCACAGGCAGAAGCGGAGAGATATAACTCTCTCCGCTTTTTTTTTGGTCCCATATGTCGGCTCACGCTTTTCCCAGGCGGGGTGCGATGAGGGTTTCGCTGCGTTTTCTGAGCGGCCACAACGCCAGGGCGAGGGCCATGAGGGCGTCGCATTCGTTGTTGTCGTCCCAGCGGGCGCCGCGCAACTCGTCTTCAAGCGACCAGGTCCGCCCCGGACCGTCGGGCAACTCCCGGCGGTCGTAGGCAATGGCGCCGCGGGCATGAAACAACTCGACATTGGTTAGCATCTCGGCTTTGCTCGCCGGCGTGAAAATCACCGGGGTCGGGTTGTAGGCGCGTAATTGCTCAATGATGACATCCCCGAGGCCGGTGGCATCGACGATCAACTCTCCCGGAAAACGCTCCTGCCGCTGTTTGATTTTCTCGATAACGACATTCCAGTCAAACATGCGGAAACGTTCGAGGGATACCACCGTGGTTTTGTCGCCGCAAACAGCCACCGTAATGCCCACCGTCGCGGTCCGTTTCCGGGCCAGGTCCCAACCCGTCAGGTATCTCGCATTCGCGTCGCCGACACCGCCCCACTTTCGGTCGGCTTCGAGCGCCCGATCGATATACTCCCCCCGCAGGATCTCGCCGCCGCTGTCGACGAATCGGCCGAGGATGTTCTGCTCGATGCGTTTTTCGGAGAAGTACTTTAATCGCTCATCGAGAAATTCGCGGGATATATAGCTGTTTTCGCGGCTGTCGCCGGACTGAAAATACCCTGGCCGGTTGCCTTCGATGATTTCCCGGGCGCGGCGATAAAACCAGTTCTTGCCGTTGGGAGTGCTGACCAGATCGAGGCGTCCTTCGCGATCGGCCAGGCGCATCTGGATAACCTCTTCCACGACGTACTCGGGGTCGGTTTCGAAGGCCACCTCGTCGAAGATGAAGAGATCGTAGTCGTTGCCCAGCAGGTATTCGCCCCGGTTCTGAGTCGAGCGGGCCTCCACCGTAGCGCCATTGCCGAAAACCAGTTTCGGATACGGGGTGCGAACGAGGTTTTCTATCAGCGGTTCCAGCAACGGCGACTGGCGTATCATGCGCACCACCTGGTTAAAAACAATATTGGCCTGGTCCTGGGTGATGGAAGCCGTCACGATGCGGTAGCGCCCGCTGCGGTCGTAGACGAGTTTCCGCGGCCGGTAGAGGGCATGGTGGATGACTTTTACGGCGCAGACAAACGACTTCCCCCAGCGGTTGCCGGTGACGAGGGCGTTTTCGCGGGCTGTGGAATTCGCGAGCCACTTCTTCTGCCCGTTATGCAGTTCGTAGCCAAGAGCGGCGCGGGCAAAGTAGGCGGCGTCGAACAGGCCGCGTCGCCAATCGACGGAGGTCTGTGCGGCAGTTATAACAATTCACCCGCCTTTCGGCGCGCCGCTTCCTCGTCTATCAGCCCGGCCTCATAGAGCCGCAGGATGTTGTCCGCCTGACGCGATTCCACCTCGGCTTTCTCGGTGGCCTGGTAGGCGAAGCTGTTGTCGAATTCGTATTCGCAGGTCTCATTGAGGCCGTTGAGAGCGAGATGGATATTGCCCAGCCACGAAAGAAAGTGGCTGACTTCCGCCTGGATAGTGCGGACCTGGCGCATAACCATGTCGAATTTAAAGGCCGCCCACGTCGTCGTGTCACCGTAGGAATAGCCGAGCAGGAACGGCGCCAGGTGGGTTCCGGCGCAAATCTCTTCGATCATGGCGCGGTGACTCTGGAACCACTGGTTGTTGTTCGAGCGCGTGTTCTCCGGGCCGATGTAACTGATGGAAACATTGTCCCAGGTAACCGGATTGTCATCTATCTCACACGAACGCATCATCGATACCGTCGAGTCGAAATAGCTGTTGATGCGATCGGTGTAGGCTCTGTCCGCCTCTCCGGCCATCCGTTCCGGCGGGGCCACTTTGACATGTACCCGGTGGTATCCGGCGTTGTGACTGCTCCGGCGCATATCATCGACGAGTTGCTGTTCTATGTAAGTGACGAAGGGAATCGCCTGGAGCACCGATCTGCCCAGGGGAGCGGTCACGCCGGCGTTGAGGGCGAGGTGGAAGAAATCGGGACGCGATAGATTCATATTTCCGTCCGGGGTGGCCAGGACCAGGCCGCCTTTCTGGTGGTCGTCACCGACTTCGATATGGGCGGGATCGACGGGAATGAATTTATCGACGCCGGAGGCATCCCTCCTGACGGTCAGGAATCCACCGAAATGGCCGTCGCGAAACATGCAGCGCAGCATATCCACCAGCAGGGTCGTCAGGCCGGCCGCCTCGCCGGTGCTTTTGAGGTAAACCTCGCTGCTCATTTCCCCCAGGAGCCTACGGGCCTCCCCCGCGGTTGAATTGTGGTTGTCATCGACAATGCGGTAATGCCCGGGTGCGGCTGTGAGGCGGCTCCAGGTCCAGATACAGGCGCTGACGGCCGGGACATGATCGGTCAAAAAGCGGTACAGCATTGCCCGCCACCGACCGGAACTAATGTCCCGGCCCGAGAGCCGCAATTGGGCCTCCAGGTTGTCGATGGTGCCAAAACGGCTCGGTGCCGGCCTCCTGGTGCCCGAGGCCAGCCGGCGGGCCGTGATCGGAGGGGGACTGGATATTTTTCGGCGTGAGAATATCCTCATGAAAACTCCTTTTTCAGGCGCTCGAAAATCCGCTAATAGCACATGATCTACAGCTTTTTTGTGAATTTTACCGAGTCTGACTGCCGCCCCGGCGAGTCCGGTCTCGCAAAACCAGTCAAGAATTGGCTTGTAAGCTAAGGTGCGACCGGATATATTTTGATCATTAAACCATTTAACTCGTTGTGATTCTTCCGATATACTAAATGATGGACAATAGAAGAATACTTATCGCGATGCTGACCCTGTTGTTGTCGACAGGACTTTTGTCCTGTTCGGACAACCAGGGTATGAATCAGCGTTATGAGGCGGAGAGACTTTACCAGAATGCCGAAAGGCAGCTTCGGGTCGCCCGTGACCACCCCCCTGAGGCCCGTGGGCAATTTGTTGCCGCCGCCGCTTCGGGATTTGATCAGACTCTGACCTATACGCTGGAGTCCCTCAAAAATCTTGATTCCCTGCGATACCCGGTGGCGTACAGGGAAATGACCTACCTGGCCTTTCAGTCCGCCAGCCGCCTGACGCAATTGCATTTTTCGGCCCGGCACTTCGATACCTGCATCAGTATCCTGAACAACCTCGTTGCCACGGTGCCGTTGCATCAGTCGCAGATAATGACCTCGACCCTGAATCTGGGTCAGGCCCTGCAAGCCTCCGGTGCCTGGGACGCCGCCGTGACCGTATATGACAGTGCCGTCCAGGAGTTTTATCCCCCGGTGGATGACTCCGGGCAGGTGGTTTTCAGCCTCTTCAATGTTCCCCTGCATATGTTTACGGTGGTAGAGTCATTGGGGGATTCAGCGGCGACGCGAGAACGCTATGACCAGGCTGAGGAATTCTATAGCGGGCTAATTGAAGGCTTTCCGCGCAGCCGAGTGGCGACTGCCGCCCATGCTGCCCTGGCCCGGCTCTACGATAATACCGGCCAGTGGGAAAAAGTGATCGTGCAACTCGAGGCAATTCAGGGCTACGGTTCCGAACAACACCCGGAAATTCGACTCAGGATTGGTGACATCTATGCCCTTGAATTGGATCAGCCCGAACGGGCCCTGACGATTTATAACGAGGTTCTCGATCTTGTGGGTGCCGAGGACTCCTTAAGAACCCCCATGGCGCTGTTCAAGATTGCCCTGGTCAGGCTGGAACAGGGAAAATACGTTGAGGGTCGGGAGATTCTCATTGATTTAAAACGCAAACACGAGTCGTTCTATGCCATGATGCCGTCAGCGCAGTTTGCCATGGCCCGCTCATTTGAACTACAGGGGAAGTGGAATCGGGCCGAGACTGAGTATAAGTACCTGATTGAAAAATATCGCGGCTCCGACGAGGCCATGTCGACCTATATGTACCTGGCCGACCGTTTCAGGGAACAGGGACGCGCGGAGCAGGCCAACCGCTGGTATCGCCTGGCGGAAGAGCACTACGACCAGATGGCCGTTCGCGGATCCGGATCGATGATGGAGGCCCAGGCGCTGGTGTATAAGGCCGATCTCTATAACCGGCGGGAAAAACCGGCGCAGTCAGCGGAAATCCTGGTATCGATATTTGAGAAATTTCCCAATACCGATGCCGGGCGGCAGGCGCTTTTGAAGGCTTCGGCAATCTACCGGACCCGCCTCGGTGATACGGAAAAGGCCGATCAACTCCTGGAACAGCTCCGGACGGCCCTGGTACAGATTGAAAACGATTGGGAAATCTAGGATCCTTTCACGAAAGAGATTGTAACATGAGTGATGATAAAAAACCCCTACTGTCTGGAGGGAAGATGAAAAGAACGATAAGCATAATCGGCCTGTTGACTATGGTTGTGGCGCTACCGGCTATGGGCCTGGCCCAGGTAGACAATTTCGGGACCGCCGACACACTCTTTGCCGAGGTGGCCAAAGTCAACGACCTCACCTGGTCGATAACCGTGTCGTATACCAATGATGAATGGGTGGAAGCCCTGTCGATTCCGCTCAAGATTGACGGCGGCGCCGTTCCGGTCGTCGGCGATTCGGCGGTCTACACCGGTGGCAGAGTCGAAGACTTCAATTTCAAAGGCTTCCGCGCCGACACCGCCGTCCAGTGCGTTACCATGGGAATGGTGGCCAATATGGGACCGACCAAGTACGTTCTGGAACCGGGTTCGGGAAGGATCGTCACCGTGTTTGTCTCGTCTCCCAAGGGCATGCCTATCGAGAAGTTAACGGTCGACACAACCACCACTCACCCCAACAATTCACTGATGGTCATGGCCAAGAAAATACAGCCGGGAACCAAGTCCGGTGACCCGGCGGATACCATACCGCTCGAGCGTTTCAAAGAACTGGAGATTACTCCCGTCTTTGTGGTGCGGCAGGCCAAATAGGCCGACCGAACAAGCTAATCCATAAGAGACCCGGTCGCATGCCGGGTCTTTTTTTCTGTTACACCGCGAAGTGGTACCTCCGGCCCGCCCGGCGCATAGTCTGCCTCGGGGCATTTCCCCGTTGTATCATCCAGTCCACCTGTTATTTTTACAGCGGAGGTTATCTGCTCGGGCGCGCGCCCGCCTTTTGGAATCCATTTAACCTCACTGATCCGTGCAAGATTTCCGTTGCTCCTGAAACATTAATGTAGGCAGGTTGTTACTAACCCCGGGAGGGTGGACGATTTGCTTTGTTTGGAAATATGACTATATTGACTCGATATCTTTACTTTCAACGAGGTCCCGCTATGTCATCGCGAAAAGTACCCGGCATCACTGCCATACTGACCATTCTGGCCCTGAGCGCCTTTTCAGTGCCGATCCAGGCGGCCGACTCAAGCAAGCAGTTGCCCGCGGATCAGATGAGTCCGTCGGAATTGCATCGTTTCCTGAGCGAAACCAAGGGAAGGGCGGCGATAGATCGGTCTTTTCGCGACGGACTGCTCAAGAACCGAAACCTGGCCAATACCCAGACGAACTACGATGTCCTGTTCTACGATGTTTCTATCCGGGTGAACGACACCACCGAGATGCTCTATGGTCAGGTGCGATTCGTGGCCCGTGCCGCCGAGCCGTCCGTTTCGGAAATACAGGTTGATCTCCTTGACAATATGCTGGTAGATTCCATCGTCGCCCCGGCCGGAAATCTGTCCTACATACGCGACGGTCACGTGGTTGTGGTGACCCTGGACCGGACATATAACACCGACGAAGTATTCGAGTTTGACTTCTATTACCAGGGGCATCCGGTCGAGGGTGATTTCCTCTACAGCGGTTTTGCCTTCGATCACCGCAATGTGACCGGGGGATCTATTCCGGTAATCTCGAGCCTGTCCCAGCCCTATGGCGCGCGCAGCTGGTGGCCCTGCAAGGACCGCATGGATGACAA
>CAZVUZ010000157.1:0-7201 GCA_964630485.1 uncultured Ignavibacteriales bacterium | reverse complement strand
ATCCAGAAGGACGAGCCGCCGCCGTCGGCCGGCTCCAGATTGAAATCGCAGCCGTGATTGAGCAGGATTTCACGCACCAGCGTAAGCCCCACCCCCTGGCCGTCACGCTTGGTACTGAAAAACGGCGTGAACAGCTGTTCTCGCGCGGATGGCTCGATGCCCGATCCGGTATCCGTGATGCTCAACCGGCCGGCGTCACTGGCCGTGGCAATGGTAATGGTCCCGTTCTCGTCGATGGCCTCAAGGGCATTGCGGACGATGTTGATCAGGGCCTGCTCCATCTGGTGCAAATCGATTTCCGTAACCAGGGGAGCGCTGTCCAGGCGCCACTTCCAATCGATATCTCGTCGGCGACATTCGGCGCTCATCAGGACATGAACGGATTTGAGAACCTGGTGCAAGTCGACGCGTTCCTTTACCGGCGCGGGGATACGTACTACCGAGGCCAGGCGCGACATAAACGTATTCATCCCCTCGTTACGCTTGATGGCGGTCCGAAAAGCGTTATCGAGATCCTTCCACTCGGCCTCGCCGGGCTCACTTCGGTAACCCAGGCAGGTATCGAGGATCGAATTAACGGCGCCCACGGTGTTATTGACCTCGTGTGACATCATCCGAATCAGGGAAGTGTAGGCGCGTTTTTGCGTATCCAGCAGTTCCTGGGTCAATTCCTCGATGAGCAGGAAGTGTCGGTGAAAGCCGCGATCCAGAAAGTGCGACTTGCGACAGCGATAAATCTGGAGCCCGCTCAGGTTGATCACGCGGGTCTCCCCCGGCGCCATGCCCTTCACGGAACTGCCCAGCAGTCCCGGCAAATCATTGGCCGAGCGCCCGACCAGATTCGAGGTCGCGATGCGAAACAGTTTTTCCGCCGACCGGTTGACGAGGTTGATTTTGTCGTCCAGATCGAGGATAAGGATTCCGGTGGGGGTGGCATGGATGAGACGTTCGAGAAAATAGTGCTGTTCGCGCTGACGGGTGCGCTCGGCGCGCAACTCGTCAATCATCCGGTTGTAAACATCGACTAACTCATCGAGCTCCGGCTGGCCGGTGGGCAAAAATTTGGATTGAAAATCTTTGTCCCTTATGGTCTCCACGCCGGAGGCAATGAGATTGAGAGGCTTTAGAAAAGCGCGATAAAGATGCATTGACCAGACCAGCGTGACGACCAGCAGAATCTCGACGGCAAAAAACACATACTTGTTTTGAGGAAGTATGAAAAGCGCCAGGGCAAACAGGAGGGCGTGAATGAAGATTATGAAGAGGATGAACCGGGTGCGCAATGTCACGTTGTGATTCCGTATTTGTCAAGCCTTCGGTAGAGGGCGGCCCGGCTGAGCCCGAGCGAACGCGCCACCTGGCTGAGGTTGTTCTTGTGGTACTCCACGGCTTTCAGGATCATCGATTTTTCCATCTGGTCGATGGTCACGGTGCCGACGGCGGGGAGGTTGACAGTGCCCGCGTTCGAAGGCGAGCTTTCCAGTTGCCTGCGAAAGTCGTCCACATCGATGAGGTTTCCCTGCGAGACCAGCACGGTTCGTTCGACAACGTTTTTGAGCTGGCGGACATTTCCAGGCCATGAACGTTCTTTCATCCAGTCGAGAGCGGCAGGGGTCACGTCCATGTCGGGGCGGTCGTAGATTTCCTTAAGGTTCCCGATGAATTGTTCTACGAGGAGCTTGATATCGGCGCGCCGTTCGCGCAGCGGCGGCAGCCGCAGGCTGATCAGGTTTATGCGGTAGTAAAGGTCCTCCCGGAACTGCCCGGCGGCCACGAGTTTCTCGAGCGGCCGGTTGGTGGCGGAAAGGATCCTGAAATCGGAGGTCCTGGTCTCGCTGGCGCCAAGGATCTCGAAAGTCCGATCCTGAGCCACCCGCAGCAGTTTGACCTGGCCGGCGGAGCCGAGGTCAGCGATCTCATCGAGGAAAATCGTCCCCCGGTGGGCCATCTCGAAGCGGCCGACGCGGTCGCTGATGGCATCGGTGAAGGCTCCCTTCTTGTGCCCGAACATCTCGCTCTCGAAAAGGCTGGGCGGGATGCCGCCGAGGTTGACGCGAACAAACGGCCCGTCGCGGCGGCCGCTGTTGGCATGAATGGCCTCCGCAACCAACTCCTTGCCGGTGCCGCTTTCACCCAGTATCAGAACGGGGGCATCGGTAGCACACACGCGCCCCACGGTGCGGAGCACATCGACGAAATTGCCGTCATGGCCTATGAGCTTCTGAAAATCGAAGCGCTTATCGAGATCGCTGCGGCCGCCGGGATCCGTAGCGGTTCGATCCTGAGAACCCGACAGGCTGATGATAGTTGCTATCGATTTGAGAAGGTTATCATTGTTCCAGGGCTTGGTGACAAAGTCGCTCGCGCCCGCTTTCATGCCGTCCACGGCCAGGGGGATAGAACCCCAGGCAGTCATCAGGATTACCGGCGTGTCGGGATAGTCCTTCTTCAACACCTTCAACAGCGCCAGGCCCTCCTCACCGGTGGTCGAGACGGAAAAGTTCATATCGAGGAGAAACAGTGATGCGGCCGCGCCCCTGGCGGCCTCAATGGCCTCGCGATGTCCGTTCGCCGTCGCGACCCTATACCCGCACCGTTTCAGCAGCAGGCTGAGAGACGTCAGGACAGCCTGATCATCATCTATTACAAGAATGCCGGGAGCGTCGTTCAATTTGCCACCTTGCCGCGGGTTGTCCGGATTGCGATTACTCGTCATGCAGGGCTTCAGCCGGGTGAATCCGGGCCGCCAGGCGGGCCGGATACCAGGCACATAAAATCACTAAGAGACAAATTAAGGCAGTTGCGACCACTATGGCAAGGATATATGCAACCGTACTTACCGATGGTCCCATGATGCTCAGGATCGGCGCCTGCGCCGCCAGGATAATGCCGACGATCAGGGAGAAGGCGGCCATCACCAGCGCCTCGCCCGTGAACTGCCATTTCACGTTGGCCTTCGTTGCCCCCAGCGCCCGCCGCAAACCCAGCTCCGAGCGGCGACGATTGATCGAGTACCAGAGGACGCCGAAAAGTCCGAGAGCGACATTGAAGACGAGAAAACCGCCGATAATACTCGGAATCAGCAGAGTAAACATTCTCTCTTTAAAGTACGCGCTCCGTATTTCCTGCATGTTTTCAACCCGAAGCGACCAGGCCGGGACGATTTTCCCCAGGCGGTCGGTCAGGAGCCTCTCCAGCATCACGCCTGACCCTTCGGACACCTTGATCAGGGCTCGGAAAGGAGGATATGCGGTGGTGTCCCTCATCGTGTGCCGTTTGAAGAGCGTCATCCTCGGGCTGCTGAATTCTCCCTTGTACCGAAATCGGTCAATTACGCCGCTGATCAAATACTCTTTATCATCATCAGTAAGAATCTGCCCAACAGCCGGGCCATCACCGAACCAGAGTTCTCTGAGCTCAGGGCCAATCACTACCGGAGTGGCGGCAGAAGCATCGTGCTCGCGACCGTACCAACTGCCTTCGATAAGGGGTATCTCCAGTACATCGGCATAGGAATCGGAGGCGACGATGAAATCGAACCCAACATTCCCTGTCGGGCCGTCGAAATCCGAACGCCATGTGCTGGATGAGTACGGCGTATTAGTATAGGTCCAGCAGATATCGACGACCTTGGGGACGGCCCGGGCCTCAAGTTCCATGCGCCTCATAGCCTCGAGGACATCGGCCGTTACTTGCCCCTCGACCTTCTCGTCCCATTCGACATGGAGCACGAGGATATTGTCGGGATTGAACCCGAGGGGCTGGAGAAACTGCAGTCCCCACCCGATGGCGGTGGCGCCAACGGCGAAAAACACCAGGAACGAAAAGAGAATCTCCAGCGTCAATAGCAGGTTCCGGCGGCGGCGGTTCCACATCAGCTTGAATATATGGCGAATCATGACTCAACTCCTCTCAGCGCATCCACGGGTTGCATCCGCGACATCCGATAAGCCGGGTAGACCCCGGAGACAATCCCGAAAGCCAGGCAGATCAGCAGGCAATAGACGAAGAAGGTGAGACTGGGTTCGAATTGGCCGTAGGGCAACGAATCTGCCTCGGTTATAAACCTGAGCGTAAGCCAGGATACTATCCAGGCCATGACACCGCCGATGAGAGTGAGGATGATGTTCTCGGTCAGGAACTGGCTTACCAGCGAAAGCGAACTCGCGCCGAAGGCTTTGCGCACACCAATCTCTGAGGACCGCTCCATTATACGGGTCACGTTCAGGCTGATGAGGTTGATGGCCGGGAACAGCATGAAGAGCAACATGGATCCGATGATTACGCCGAAGACGGCCATGGTCCCGGCCTCGCTGTCTTCACCAAAGAAATGCGAGACCATCAGTTCGGCCTGCGTTCCCAGGGGAGACCTGATTAGCTCATATTCACCCTCGTAGTCCCGGTAGGCCTGTTCAACGAGTCCGGCATACTCCGTCTTGATGGCTTCAAACTGATCCTCGTCACCGGCAAGAACAAAGGCCATGTGACCGCTCCATAGGTCCTTACTGTTCATTGACTGCTGTGACGTCGTGATCGGAACATACACATCGGCGGCGGCCATCATGGTGGGAATTTCTTTTTCGGGGATGGTTCCTAATACCCGGAAACTCCCCTGGGTGGTTTCGAGGTATTGACCGACGGCCGGTTCGTCGCCGAACACCTCCGCGCGCGTACGTTCCGAGATAACGGCTACGTAATCAGCATTGTCCACCGCCTGCTGATCAAACGGCGCCCCCTCTGTGAAGTCCAGTTCGAGAATATCCCAGAACACAGCGTCGGTATGTTTGAGCTGAAGATCTATTCGCTGGTCCCGGACATATATGGAGGCTGTTTTCGGCAGGGTGTGAATCGACACCGCCTCGGGCGTCTTGAGAGGACGGACATACCGATCGAGGTAAAGGTACCCCGGATGAGAAGAGACGTGGATGTTCTCGGATTTCAGTTCCATGTTCTCGACGAAAAGGGTGCGATCGAGTTTCGAACCGGCGTCGCCCGGCGACATCATGTGATCGACGAAAGCGACCGCAATGATTAGCACCGACAGCGTGAAGGTGATTCCCGACAGGCTGACGAGAGTGAAGAACTTACTCCTCAGGAGCACCTTCAGGGCTATCTTGATATAGCTTTTAAACATTACGCCTCCTATTCGACCTGGCTGCCATCGTAAAGCCTTACGATCCGCTCGGTCTTCTCGGCCATCGACTGGTTGTGCGTTACCATGATCACGGTCACATTGTCCCGCCGGTTGAGGTCGCCCAGAATCGCCAGGATTTCATCGCTCATGACCGAATCCAGATTTCCCGTGGGCTCGTCCGCCAGAAGGATCGACGGTTTGCCCACGATCGCGCGGGCGATGGCGACTCGCTGGCACTGCCCACCGGAGAGCTGGCCGGGGAAATGCTTCGTGCGGGCGCTGAGGCCGACCTTTTCAAGCGCCTCCAGGGCCAGCTTCCTGCGATCGCCCGCCGAGCCGGGTCGATATAGCAAAGGCAATTCAACGTTATCTACCACCGTCAGATCGTTGATTAAGTGAAAACTCTGGAATATGAAACCGATACGATCGTTGCGAAGGCGGGCGAGTTCCCGGTCACGCATTTTTACCACGGCGCAATCGTCGATTTCGACACTCCCCTTGCTCGGCGCATCAAGCAGACCCATGACATTGAGCAGGGTGCTCTTGCCGGACCCCGACGGCCCCATGATCGAAAGAAATTCGCCCTTTTTCACCTTCATGTTTATGTTCTTCAGGGCGAGGGTTTCAATCGTGTCCGTCCGGTAGACTTTGTCGACGCCGGTTAGTTGCATCATAATTGTTTACCCTTATTGAAAGCAGTTCATTGTCTAATCCCGTAGCATGACCTCGTCGGCATGCTCGTATTTGCTCATGTCCGATACGACAACCTCTTCACCGGGTCGGATGTCACCGATAAGCTCCACGGCATCAAAGTTCGAAGCGCCGATATCTACCTCGCGGCGCTCGGCCCTGTCACCGACGATCACGAAGACTTTCTGCGCAACCCGCCCGCGATAGAACGGTCCGTTGGCAACACGCAGGACATTGTCCTTGAAAGACGTTATGACAAAGACATCGACTCTCATATTGGGACGGAGCGCCTGGTGGCTGTTGTCGTCGGGCGTGGCGTCAAATTTGATGACGCCGCCTTCGACACTCGGCCTGACGGCGGTGATGGCGGCATCGAGACGAAGGTCACCGATGCGAAGCACTGCCTCGCCGCCCACCTGCAGTTTCGCGGCATGAATGTCGGAGATCTGCCCCTCGATTTTGAAACTTCCGAGGTCGGCGATGCGCGCCACCGGATCGCCGGGGTTTACATGGGAACCTATGTCAGTATTCACCCAGGTGACAACACCATCCCGCCGGGCGCGAATTCCGGCCATGTCGAGGTCCCGTTCGGCCTCGGTGGTTTCGTTCATCTTCATGCGGATTTTAAGATCCAACCCCTGAATCTCGGTTTCCAGGGCCGCTTTCTGGTTCTCGATACTCTGCGTTATTTGCCTGAGACGCCGCCGGGCAATATCGAGGGTCAATTGCGCCTCTAACAGGGTCTCGTCGGTCGCGGCATCGATCTCGCGCAGACGCTCCACCCGGTTGAGCTGTGACTCGGAAAATTTCACTTCCAAATCCTGAATATCGCGCGATGACTCCAAATCGATGGTCTTGCGTTCGATGCCCAGTACGAACTGCCGCTTCTGGTTGCGGTGGTAGGCCAACTCATCACGAAGCTTCTGGACCGTAAACTCGGCGGTCTCGATATCCAGCCGAAGAATGCTCTCGCCGGCCGCTACGGTATCACCGGGACCGTGCAGAACCTGATTAACGGTGGTTCGAATCGGTGAGGTGATAAGCTGCTCGAATTCCGGCACAACGACCCCGCTCGCCGACAGGCTGGCGGTGACGCTACCTATCTCGGCCGTCGAGGTCATAATTCGAGTGCGGCTTACACTCGGAGAAATCATACCGCGAATGATCATGAGACCGATTGCCAACACGATCACCGCCGCTCCGACCTTAATTGCCCGCTTGATACGACGCTTTCGAATCTCCTGCTCCGGAATATCTCGGTCCATTGTCCTGACCTTTTATAAGTTCGTCTGGCATATATAAGAGCAATCACCGTGCCACCGTTAAATTACTGATTACGAACGACTTGGAAACGCCGAGAGAGCACGTAAGTGTCCG
>CAZVUZ010000156.1:4076-7308 GCA_964630485.1 uncultured Ignavibacteriales bacterium | reverse complement strand
CCGCGAAACCATCCTCGGAGGGCTCCTTCAACTCCACCAACACCGAGTCAATATCGATATAGTACGTTCCCTGATTCTCGACGGCGCCGATCACACACTTGGTGCCGTTTAGAGTCGTGGCAAAAAGATTCGGGCCAACCGGCTCAAACAGAAACTCCGTTTCACCGACCGTAACCTTCAGGTTCTCGCCGATCTTTTCACAGGAGGTATCGATCACCTCTTCGCCGAAAAGGAACTCGTGATTACTCATGGATCGATTCTCCTATCTGCCAGCCGCCCAGGGTTTGCCAGGGTCCGGGCCGGGCAGTGTCACCGGCCACACCGACCGCGCTGGTGCGATTTGCGGCGGCCACCGTGGCCGCGGCCGCGGCCAGGTCGCGAAGCTGATCCGTCGCGGTATCCCGTTCACCCATATGCTTCTCGATGAAGTCAGTATAGGTGCGGCCGGCGATGAACTCGTCATGGTTCAGCACATCGACCATGAATTTCTTTGAAGTCTTCACACCCAGAATCTTGTAGTGATTCAGGGCCGAGATCATTTTCTGGATGGCCAGTTCACGCGTCGGGGCATGCACCACCAGCTTGGCCATGATCGGATCGTAATCGATCCCCACCACGACGCCGTCAAGGATCCCCGAATCGACGCGTATCCCGGGGCCTACCGGCTCGCTGTAATGAACGACTTTGCCGCTGGAAGGCATGAAGTTGTTCTCGCCGTCCTCGGCATAGATGCGGCATTCAATGGCGTGGCCGCGCTGGGTGAGATTCTTGAACTGCTCGGACAGCTCGAGCCCGGCGGCGATGCGGATCTGCTCGACGACCAGGTCGGTGCCGGTGACCATCTCGGTAACGGGATGCTCGACCTGGATGCGGGTGTTCATTTCCAGGAAGTAGTAATTACCGCTCTCGTCGAGGAGGAATTCGACCGTTCCGGCGTTGGTGTAATCGGCCGCCTGGGCCACCTTGACGGCATCGGCGCCCATCTGCGTTCGTTTGTTGTCATCGAGCGCCACTGACGGGGTCTCTTCGATAATCTTCTGGTGCCGCCGCTGGATCGAGCATTCCCTCTCGAACACGTGAACGGTGTTCCCGTGGGTATCAGCCATGATCTGGAACTCGATATGCCGCGGGTTGACGATGTACTTTTCGAGATAGACGGTGTCGTCGTCGAAGGCGTTTTTGGCTTCCCGGCGGGCGGCCTCAATCGCGGCCTCAAGTTCTTCCTCGGAATGAACGACGCGCATACCTTTGCCGCCACCGCCGGCGGCGGCTTTGATCATCACCGGGTAACCGGCCTCGGCGGCGGTCTTGCGATAGACCTCAAGATCGGTCTCGGCGCCTTTCATGCCCGGAATTAGCGGCACCCCGGCGTCGGCCATCTTGATTCGCGAGGCGACCTTGTTACCGAGCAGGCGAATGGCCTCCGGCGACGGTCCGATGAAGATTAGGCCCTCGTCCTCGCAACGTTGCGCGAAAACCGGATTCTCCGCGAGAAAACCGTAACCCGGGTGGATGGCGTCACAGCCGGCTTCTTTCGCGGCCGCGACAATCTTCCCAATATCGAGATAGGACTCACGCGGTGGCGGGGCGCCGATATGGACCGCTTCATCGGCCTGGAGGCGATGGCGGGCGTTGAGGTCGGCATCGGAGTAAACCGCGACCGACGGAATGCCCAGCGTGCGGCAGGCATTGATCACGCGCACGGCGATCTCCGAACGATTGGCCACGAGTATCTTTTTAAACAGTTTTTCCATAGTCTATTCCGGATTCACCTGTTGTAACTCTCAGGGTTGCGGAGTCCTTAGGCTGTCTATTCCTTTACCCAGGAAGGTTTGCGTTTGTTGAGAAAGGCGTCCATCCCCTCCTGGCCTTCATCCGACACACGCAGGCCGGCTATCATCTCGGCCGTGAACGGCTTGAACTGCTCGGGGGTCATACCCGGCACTTCGCTGACGAGTTTCTTGGCCATAGCGACCGCCTCCGGTCCCGAGGACAGCACCGATTTAACGAGCCGGTCGACCTCGGCGTCGAGTTGGTCGGCGTCCACCACGCGGTTGACCAGTCCCACTTCATAGGCCCGGTCACCGTCCATACGTTCACCTGTGATGAACAGTTCGCGCGCCTTGCCCTCGCCCATTTTCTTGACCACGTAGGGACCGATGCAGGCCGGCACGACACCTATTTTCACCTCGGAGAAGGAAAACTTCGCCGAACGGGCGGCAATGGCGATATCGCACAGGGCCACGAAGCCGGTGCCACCACCGATGGCCGCGCCGTTGATCTTGCCCACAATCGGCCGCCGGCAGGTATAGATCTGGTAAAACAGATCCGCCAGGGCATTCGACTCGGCCAGGTTTTCATCGAAGGACTGCTGGATAACGCCCCGCATCCAGTTGAGGTCGGCACCGGCGCAGAACGATTTTCCCTTGCCGGTCAGGACCACCACCCGCAGGGAGTCATCCTTCTCGATCTCCGCGAATACCTGTGACATCTCGGTGATGACGGTGGCGTTGAAGGCGTTGTGGATCTCCGGGCGATTGAATGTCACCCGGCCGATCGAGCCGTCTTTCTCGTATGTTATAGTCGTATAGTCCATCAGTCTCTCACTTCAGGTTCAGGGATCCGCCGCCTACATACGGAAGATACCGTAGCGCTGATCGGGGATGGTCGCATTGAGCGACGCCGACAGCCCCAGGGCGAGAGCCTGGCGGGTGTCGGTGAAACCGATCATGCCGTCATCCCACAACCTCGCGCCGGAGTAGTATGGCGTCGACTCGGCCTCGTACTTGTCGATTACCGGCTGGCGAATCTCGTTGATCTCTTTCTCGGTCAGCTTGCGGCCTTCTTTTTCGAGCTGTTTGACCTTGACCGTGGCCAGCACCCCGGCCGCCTGCTCGCCGCCCATGACGCAAATCTTCGCATTGGGCCACATCCACATCAGGCGCGGGAAATAGCCACGACCGCACATGGCATAGTTACCGGCGCCGTAGGAGCCACCAATAACCACCGTGAACTTCGGCACGTCGGCATTGGCCACAGCGTGAACCATCTTGGCGCCATCGCGGGCAATACCGCCGGCCTCGTACTGCTTTCCGACGATGAAGCCGGAAATGTTTTGCAGGAATATCAGCGGGATCTTCCGCTGGGTGCACAGTTCGATGAAATGGGCGCCCTTGAGCGAGGACTCCGAGAACAGCACGCCATTGTTGCCGATTATACCGACGAGGCAGCC
>CAZVUZ010000156.1:0-4066 GCA_964630485.1 uncultured Ignavibacteriales bacterium | reverse complement strand
GGGGCGGGTGAGAGGGGGGGGGGAGGGGGTGATGGGGGCAAAGCCCGTCGCCAGCGGGGTGCCGTAGAGTTCCTTGAATTCGTGAAAGCGGGACCCGTCGACAACTCGCGCGATAACCTCCCTGACGTCGAAGGGCTTGCGGATGTCGTTGTTGACGACGCCGTAGAGCTCTTCGGGGGGGTAATAGGGATCTTCGGGGGTAGTGCAGTCGAGAGGGAACTTGGCGCTCGTATTGAGGTTCTCGACGACATTGCGCGCCATCTGGATGGCGTGCTCATCGTTCTGGGCATAATGATCGGCCACTCCCGAGGTACGGCAGTGGACATCGGCCCCGCCGAGTTCCTCGGCCGTGACCACCTCGCCCGTGGCCGCCTTGACCAACGGCGGGCCGCCGATGAAAATCGTGCCCTGCTTACGGACAATTATGGTCTCGTCCGACATCGCCGGCAAATATGCCCCACCGGCCGTGCAGGATCCCAGCACAACCGAAATCTGCGGGATACCCTTGGCCGACATGCGGGCCTGGTTATAGAAAATCCGGCCGAAATGGTCCTTGTCGGGGAAGGTCCCGGATTGGAGCGGCAGGAAAATGCCGCCGGAGTCGACGAGATAAACGCAGGGCAGATTGTTAGTCTCGGCAATGGCCTGTGCCCGGGCATGCTTGAGAATCGTGATGGGGTAATAGGTTCCCCCCTTGACGGTGGCGTCGTTGACGATCACCATCACCTCGCGGCCGTGGACACTGCCGATACCGCATATGATACCGGCCGCCGGGGCCTGGTTGTCGTACATGTCGTGCGCCGCCAGGCCGCTCAGCTCCAGGAAGGGCGTGTTGCGGTCCAACAATTTCGCCAACCGGTCGCGCGGCAGAAGTTTTCCACGGTCAAGATGGCGCTGACGGGATTTCTCCGGCCCGCCGAGTTTGACCTGCTCCAGCCGCTCCTTGAATTCGCGGTGCTGGGCCTGGTTCAATTCTTGATTTTGCTTGTAGAGATCGGAACTGGTGTCAACCTTGGTCTCGATTCGGAACATTGCAGTCTCTTCTATGCTTATGACGTTTTTGTATTCGAAATCGCACCGACGACACCACGGCATGCCTGTGCCGCCATCAGCCCGCCGGAGGCGAGCGGCCTTGCATGCGATGACTCCCGTGTCATTCGGTAATGGGATGCAATATAGCCGCTTGCGACCGCTTTGTAAAGTGTGAACTAAAAGGCCCCCGATCGACTATTGCCCGGTAACTACGGATTTGTTATATTTTGTGCAGCGCTCCCGAAACATGCGAAAAGGAGGTCGAGATGGAAGAACCCAGAGGGCATTCATGCCAGGTTATCCTGACAGCCATACCCGTTCTTCTCCTTGCTCTATGGCTTATCGGCTGCAGTTCTCCCGGTGTCCAGCACACCGCCATCGAGGGCACCATCCGCGACATCGATCACTGGGAGATCGAGTGGGCCGGTCCGGAAAACAGCCAGGCGCGGGACGAAATCGTCCTTACCGACATCGACGAAAAATCCAAATACACCGGTGCGGAATGTTGCCTGAAATACGTCCGCGACGTCCGTCATGAACTGGCCGACAAATATAACCTCAGCTTCGCCGAGAATTTCCCCCAACGCGGTCGTATCGAAGTCAGAATATTCGGGTGGACTCCTTCGCGATACACGCCTGCCGACACAGCCGCCCAAACCCGCCGAAGGCGTGGCCACTTCCACAGGGACTATTTGCCAGAAAACGAGGTGCACCTCGAGGTAGTCGACGGCACAGCCAAGGCCCTCTTCAGCGACAACGACAAGGTCGTCAGGGTCGAACTTAAGATCGTCTCTCCTTCGGGTGTATCACTCGGCGAAGCGTATCTTACCCATGACAGTATTAAGCCTGAGTTCGTGGCTAAAGTCGTCCACCGTCTGCTTTCCACCGGCACCTATAACGACAAGTCGCTGAACGTCGACCTGCAATAATCGGACTTCTGGCCAACCCCTGACCTGATTGATCAAAATTGTTGTATTTTACACTTGACACAAAGTACGCTATAGCATACTTTGTGTACGCAATAGATTACTTTAATAACGCGATTGAATATGCTCAAAAACCATATCAAACAGCATCGGGCGCGGTTGGACATGACCCAGCAGGACCTGGCCGAGAAAGTGGGCGTACGGCGCCAGACGATTCTCTCAATCGAGAAGGGGAAGTACGCCCCTTCGGCGCTGCTGGCTTTCCAGATCGCCCGGGCACTGGGCATGCGGACCGATGACCTATTCGAACTCGTGGACGAGGAGGCTGGTGATGAAAAGTGAAATGGACGCCATGAGGCTCGACGAAAGACAGCGTTTACACTGGCTGTTGGCCAATCGCATCACGCTCATGCTGGTCGGACTGGTCTGGCTGGCTATGATCGCCTGGGAGATCGTATACCACAACTCCGTCCCCTGGTTCCTGATCGCGATGGTGCCGGTGTTCGCGGCGGTACGATTCGTAACGTTTATGTACTACAGCAGACAGAACTAAAGAAGGCGCGACAGTGTCTCACAGGGCCTTCTTCATCAACAGGCACTTTTCATCGGGCATGCGACCGGGTTCGGTCTTGAAATTCACATAGCCGAGTTTCCGGTATAGTCGTATCGCACCGGGATTGGTGTCGTCGACGCCGAGAGTTATGGTGGTTTTACCCATCTTCCGAGCATCATCCTCGGCGAACGCTATCATCTCCGCACCTATCCCCCGCTTTTGCAGATCATAACGTACCTGTAAATTGTGCAGGTGGGCGATGGATTTGCCATCGGCAAGTTCAGGATCGTTGTCGGCATTCTTCAGGACTATCTCAATCATCGCCACCGCCTCGCCATCAATCCTGCCAAGGAACAGCCTTCGGTTGTCGCCGGACTCGGATAGCTCCTTGAGAAGCTGCTGCTTTTTGCCCGCCACAGCCTCAGCAGTATGCGGAAATGACGCCCATATCGCCAGCATGGCCTCGACAGCACTGCTGTCGTCTATCTCCACGAATTCAATCATATCAATCTCGGGCCTGTAACCTACATCCGGAACAGCACTGACTCGCGCTCGAACCACTTCTTACAGAATACGAGTGTAACCACGGCCAGGGCGATATTGACCGCCATGGCGACGAAGACATAAGGCCACTGAATGGTCCCCGAGACGGCTTCCTTCATGATCAAACTGACATTGACAATCGGTATCAGCGACATCGCCAGGCTGACCTTAATTCCCGGGAGCATGGACATAAACGCCGGCATAATCACCACCATGTTGAGCACCGTGATATAGCTCTGAGCCTCCTTGAAGGAGCGGGCGAAAACCGACAGCGACAGGAGGACACCGGCGAAGATGCCCGCCAACGGCAGGATGATCAGGAAGACCAGCGCCACCGTCTGTATATCGAATTCAATGGCCAGCATCTGCGTCATACCCTGCAACATGTCATCGAGCATGTAGTTGACCGAGTAGGTAAGACTACCCAGAGACAAAAACGCCGCCACGATACCGGTAGTGAGGATAACGAGGTATTTGCCAATGACGAATTCGCCGCGCGTCGCCGGGGATACCAGCAGAGTTTCGAGCGTGCCGCGCTCCTTCTCCCCCGCCGCCAGGTCAATCGCGGGATACATCGCCCCCATGAAACACATCAGGATAATCAAATACGGCAGGATGCCGCCGAGTTGCTTACCGACCATTTTCTGCATCGGGGCAATATTATCGCTGAGAATTTTGTACGGCTTCAGGATATCCTTCGATAGTTCGCGGCCCTCGATGCGGCCCTCAACGACCTCTTCCCGGTAGTTCTCGAGCAGACTTATGATCCGCCCCTCGGCGAATTCCGAAGGCATTTCGGATTTGTCGTAAACGATTTCAATCCGGGTAGTGGTTTCGCTTTCGATCGAGGCAGCAAAACCCTCGTCGACCTTGACCACCGCCTGCAGGTTACCGACCGTGATTTCATCTTTGAGGTCCATGCCTTCGAAATCGGCGGCGTCCTTTATTTCCAGATCCTCGGCCTCTTCGAAGCGTGTCATCAGGCCCTCGGGAAGGTACTCCGCGCCCTCGA
>CAZVUZ010000155.1:0-7362 GCA_964630485.1 uncultured Ignavibacteriales bacterium | reverse complement strand
TCTTGTAGTCCGGACAGGTGAAGGTGAATATCGATGAGCGGTGTTTCGGTTCCATGCATGATGTAATGGCAAAGAACGGATTGGCCCTTATGTAATCTGCCAGTTGATCGATCAAATCGTAGTTGTGGCGCTGGATATTGCGCACGCCGAGGCGCTCGAAAGGTTCCAGAGCGGCCACCTGGCCATACAGGTTCAGGGAAACATAGTAACCCATTTCAAAGCGCTGGGCGCTGTCAAAGTAAGGCAGGTCGAATTTGAACAGGTCGGACATATCCATCGGCCAGTCGACGCCCAGCCAGCTCATGAACGGCGGTTTCAGGCTGTCACGAACCTCGTCCGAGAGATAGAAAAAACTACACCCCTGCGGGGCCAACAGCCATTTCTGACACCCGGAGGTAAAAACGTCGATGCCGAGCTTGCGGACATTGATCGGCTCCACCCCGGCCCCCTGGATGCCGTCGACGATGAAATACATCCCGTGCTTCCGGCAGATCTCACCCAGGGTAACGAGGTCGTTCTTGTAACCGTTGAAGAATTGCACCCAGGAAATCGCCAGCACCCGCGAGCGCTTCGTGATCGCCTTTTCCAGCAGTCCGATATCAAAACAGCGGTCCCTCGATTTGACATACTTGATTCTCAGTCCCCTGGCCTCCGCGGCGGCACGAAAGGCATACGGGATGGCCGGGAATTCGATATCGGAGATGAGTATCTCGTCACCTTTTTTGAGAGGCAACCCGAAGGCGGCCACATTGAGTCCGAAGGAGGTATTGAGCCCGAGACCGACCTCGCGTTTGCGGGCGCCGATGAGGCGGGCATATTCACCGCGCAGTTTTTTTCGCGTTTCGAAGATGACGCGGGAGTCATTGCCCCCGGCCATGCGGAAATCGACATTGTCGTTGACGGCCTTTTTGACGACGGTCGAGAACGGCCCGAACGAGGCCGAGTTGAAATAGACGACCTTCTTCGTGTGCGGGAACTTCGCCCGCGCGGCGGCAAAGTCGCGTGCGGTTGTCATGTTGTCTCCTTCAAAGGGTGTAGAGGTAACCGATCAGTCCCAGCGTACCGCCTATTTTTACCAGCAGGCTGAAGAGATACCACAGCAGGTAGGCCATGGGCAGTTTTATCCGCACCGAAAGCCCGAGCAGGGCCGGGAGGGCGCCAAGGGTAAAGGCGAGCAGGGCCGCCGCAAGGCCGGGACGGATCCCCGAGAGCGGCAGGATAATATAGAACATGCTGTAACCCAGGGCCGGAATAACCACGAAAAACAGAAACTCCATGACGAAGTTCATGATGTGCCATGACGCCCCGGTCGTTTCCATAAGCGTGGGCGGGATGCCGCGGGATACTTTCAGCATTCTGCCGACGAGCTCAAGGACGACCGTAAGGAGAGCCAGGTAGACGCCTCCGATGACGACGCACCAGGCAAGCAATTCGAATGAAAACATCAGAGCCAACCCTCTCTAAGATACCACTGATAGGTTTCGCGGGCCCCCTGTTCGAAAGGTATGCGCGATTCGAACCCGAGCCCGGTTTTGGCTTTGTCGGTGGCGACCTCCCACGAGGCCAAAAGTTCCCCGGCCTTCTCCCGCGTCAGCATGGGCGTGGCGGACACACAGGAGATACACCGGAAGGCCCATGACGGCAGGCGAAGCGTTATGGTTTTCCTGTCACAGGCGGTTACCAGCAAGGCGATCAATTCCTTCATCGTGTATCCGCGGTTTTCGGCTATGAGATAGTGTTCCCCCGAAGGCACCTCGGCCGTCGCGCCCAGAAACACAGCCCGACAGAGATCATCGACATGAACCAATTGCAGGATGCGGCTCATATCGCCGACATGCGGCCGGAGCCCTTTGTGCACGGTTTCGAAAAGGCTGAAGAGCTCCTTATCGCCCGGACCATAAACACCCGAGGGCCTGAGGGCAATAACGTTGAGCCGGTCGGCGTATTTCATGGCCGCCTTTTCGCCCGCCAGCTTCGACGCGCCATAGGTTGTCACCGGATGGTCATCATCGGTCTCGCTAACCGGTTTACCCGGCGATGAGGGACCGCTGGCCGCCAATGACGACATCAGCACGACCCGTTTCACACCCGGATTGTGCTCGGCGAGCGCGGCCATAAGGCTTTCGGTACCCACTTCATTGACGAGGAAAAATGTCTCCCGGCGTTTCGCTTTCACCACCCCGGCGTTGTGGACGACATAATCGACACCGTCAACCATCGCCGGCAAAGTCTCGGGAGCGGTGACGTCACCATAGCGATACTCGACCTTGAGTGACGCCAGCGCCGAGAGGTCGGAGGTCTCGCGCACCCCGGCGATTACCCGGAAGCCCTCACTGAGGAACTTGTGACAGAGGCGGGCGCCGATGAAGCCATTGGCGCCGGTGATCAGGACGCTGTTTTTGGATTCGGACATGAGGCCAATTTACGCCATGCCAAATGCCGAGACAAGTATAGATATGAGCGGGTCACCCGTCCGTTTTGAATTTAGAACACGTCCGCCGTGAACCGGTATATCTCGATGTACTTGTCCTTGTAGCTGTGTTTCGGCAGGCCGGCCTTGAGGCAGGTCTGCTCGAGGAACTCGATATTGTCCCAGCCGTATTCTATGGCCACCTGCGGCAAGAGCAAGCCGGAGTGCATATCCAATTTAACCATCAGGCCGTCGCGACCCACTTTGACCTCATTGAAACGGTGCACCCGCGTCAGCGGTGAAAGCACCGAGATTTCGATATCTATGCGCTCCAGTTCTTCGTTGGTAAGGGGCGAGAACCGGGGATCTTCGAACGCCGCCGCGCGGGCCATTTCCGCCACGGCTTCATTGAGCGGTCCCCGGGCCTTGATCAGGCCAATACAGCCGCGCAATTCGTTGTCGAGGTTGATCGTCACGAAAACACCGCGCCGCTTTTCGAGGCGTTCGTTGACGGGCGGCTCGAATTCCTTGCCGGCCATGCCGGCGAGAATGGATTGGCGGGCGATGTCGTGCAGGATCCGGCGATCGTCATCGGTAAGGCGATCCAGTTCCTCTTTCGTGGCCGGTCGCGAGCCTATTAAGCCCTCGGCCACGGAGGCCTTCTTCTCGCCCGTGATAATCGCCGAAAGGTAGCCCACCACACTCTCGAAATCGCCGGTAGATTCGCCCGAGGTGGCGTAGTCGAGGAAAGTCAGTTGTTTCGCGCCGAGGCGTTTGCAGGCCAGCATTACGGCCGCCACGGTTCCGCCGCCGCAGGCCTCGCCATCGCCCGATTCGAGGGTCTCGATCAAAGTGGTCGGGTCGTATTTCTCGATGGCCTGGCGCACCTTATTATCGAGGCGCCGGGCGGTTTTTTCGGGGTGGAAATGGGAAAGGTCGGTGGAGGCGATCAACAGCGAATTGGTCCCTTTGAGGACCGCCGCCAGGGTCTCGCCGAGGGAGCGCATGGTATCCTCTTCCTGGTCACCCATGACAACTGCCACCAGTTTGAAGTTGCCCAGCACCACTTGTAAGAACGGCAGTTGGACCTCGAGGGCGTGTTCACCGCGGGTGGCGCCGGTGGCGTGCCCCTTGCGCGAAAGCTGTATATTCGGGTTTATGTCGCCCATGCGGGCGGAGATTTCTTTGTCGATCGGCACCACACCGAGAGGGGTGCGGTAGCCGTCGCCGTCGTAAATCGAGGCGCCTTTGAAGAAGACGGTGTGGGAGGGCGAGATAATGACCACGGTGTCATATTCCTGGCCTTCGAGATGCTTGTAAGCTTTGGCGGCCACCTTTCCCGAATAGGGATAGCCGGCGTGGGGCACAATCAGGGCGGCCGGATGCCCGGTGACCGGGGCCTTTTTGACTTCGGCGAACATGCCGGCAATGGTCCTGGTCAATTCGCCGACATCGGCGGGATAGAAAAGCCCGGCAACGGCCGGTTTACGTATTTCGGAACCGTCTGCACCCATTTTTGCAATCCTTTGAATTCGTCTTCTTCTTGCGGGTATGGTAACCAGAGTCTCCCCCAAAGTCAAATGCTTGGTGGTGGGTGGTAAACCACCTTTATGGCGGCAGGCCACTCTTCGGTGCCCCACCTTTCAGGTGGGATTCTCCTCTCCCTTGAACGTTCCAGTGGGCGGCAAGCCGCCTTCTTCGCGCGCTAAGCCGCCTCGCGAATAGAGAAAGTGGTTGACTTAGTGCACTTAAGGTGTGTATAATGATAATGGATCAAGTAGAAGACTGCTTGGTTGAAGCAGTGGGAGGAATTCGATTACCTAAGCTCTGGTATGGTGAGAAATCGGCTTTCCTGTACGAGAAGAAAATCCACCGACGTGATTGCGGCGATGGACTGATGAAGGAGGGAATTCATATGCAGAATAACACCAAACGATTGAAGCAAATTCTTGAGGATCTTACGGGGCAAGAGGCAACTCTAGACTCTCCTGTAATCGACGAGGCCAGCAAGTCTCTTGCCGGTGAAAGGGGTATCGGAGAGAGTCAATTCAACGAACTGCTCATACTTCATGGATATGATCGAATCAGGCCTGCATTCTTCCAATACTTAGTTGATGGAAGCGCCGAATGCAAACCTGGTGTCTGCATTCACTCGTTTGACCAACTTGAGAAAGGAGTGGAGAGATTTCAGAAACTCGCGCTCCAAGCGTATGGGAATGTGAAATACGGGTTCAAGAGATTGTCCACAGATCCAAGCTTGCTGTGGAGATTTGTCAGTGGTTGGGCGTCGAGATCTCCCGAAGAATATCAAAGAAGACATGACGCTATATTGCCGGTAAATCACATTGATGGCAGAGACACCTACTTTCTCGGCTACATTGTTGAGGACGAACTCAAGAAACGTTTGGAGAAGGATCCGAATGATACAGAAGCACTTCAGGCCGAGGAAAAACGCAAGACTATCGTTAAGCAGGGAATTGGGAATCAAGAAGCGTATCTAGCATCCGATCACTTGGACGTCTATGTTGCTACATCAATGCGAAAACGTCACGAGTATCTCATGGTGAATGGCCTGGTCAACAAGATATTTGGGGGCGTGGTGCTTTCCGACCTGAAACTCCGCTGGTTCGATCCTACTCAAGCGTATTGTAACGATCGGATTGACAAAGGCCTTGCAGAAGGTCTTATGCTCAAGAGGGCGGATCTTACTCTGTACTTCGTCCAAGAATCTGATACTATCGGAAAAGACTCGGAACTCGCTGCAACGTTGGCACAAGGCAAACCAGTGGTGGCGTATGTTCCTGTGGGCGACGCGGCTTTTGTCAATAAACTCATTTCAGACCTTGAGGAGCTCTACCCCGAAAAGAGCAAAATGAGCCTTATCTTTGAGCAGCTTCAGGTCTACGAGCCAGAAGCCGCTTGGGCTGATCCTGATGTCCGTGGTTGGCTCGACAATCCAAACACTGACATTTGTGAAGTAGGAATAACACGTCTCAAAGAAAGTGTCCAAAAACATTACGAGAAACGCGCTGATACACTAATGAACAAGCATCCACTCGGCATCCAGGTCTGTTTGAAGACAGGTGTTGCAAATGGTCTTCTTGTCGTGCGCTCAGTTGACGATTGTGCCAAGCTTATCAGGAAAATCCTCCTCAATGAGTTGGAGTTTACAATCGAATCTGTCGATAAAGACGGCAATAAGTATTACTTATTGCGAGAGACAATCACCAACTGTGTATTCCGGGTGATGTCCGGAGATAAGTTATTGACAAATGCCTTTTGGAATTTTTACTTAGATCAAGGTTAGGGTAGCAGAATAATTGGAAGGGACACATAATGTCGCAAGAGCCGTTTAAATATGAGAAAAAACTGAATCCTTACGATCTTGCTGCAATCGCAGAGCTCGACAAATCCCAAGACTCTCCTAAACCGAGTCCTAGTGCGATTCGGCAGCCTTATGAACCTGAGCGTTCTCGTTCGGCCTACGATCTCTCCAATCGCCCTGGAGATGACAGCAACTCAGGGAAATAGCAAATTTGTTACAAAGCGCAGCTTTGTGAACTCTAGCAGATCAGCGACTTGACCATACCCTTCAGTCGTTTGCCAAGTTGACAGTCATCGCCGCTTCCCTTGTACAGTCCGGCATCCCACCCGTCCCCATTTGCCCGCCGAAGGAGGGGGTGGGATTCTGGTATAAACCGGATACATAGGTAACACCTTAAACACACGGCAAAATCGGCAGAGCCAGAGCAAACGAAGGCGTCTGCCGTTCACAATAGCCCACAATCTCCACTCAAGATTATGCATGAAAAATCCGTTATTAATGATATGGAGACAACTATACCCAAAAGGGTCTTCCAGTACGAAATCGACGAGCAAATAGGCGAGGGCAAAAACGGCGTCGTCTACCTGGCCACCGATACGTCGCTGGACCGAACCGTCGCCCTCAAGGTCATTCGCCCGGAAGTGTCCGAACGCCCCGATTTCGCCCGGCACACCCGCCCCGGTCTGCCCTCTCTGGTCAAGCTCGACCACCCGGCCATCGCCGGCACATACGATATTATCGAGCATGACGGGCAAACGGTGATTGTCGGCGAATATGTCGAGGGACGCCCGATAACAGACCTTTTCCACGGCGGCCCGGTCGACGTCGAGAGTTTCCTGAAGGCGGCCCAGCAAATCGCGTCCGCCCTCGTCTACGCCCATGAAAACGCCCTCGTCCACGGCAATCTCCAGCCCACGAATATCATCGTCGACGATGAGAACCACGTGAAACTGGTCGATTTCTGTCTGCCGCGAGCCCCGATCAGCGATCATTCAGAGGCCGACGAAGAACCGGAACTTACCCTGGCCTATGCCTCGCCGGAGGAGATCTCGGGCGAAAAAGCGCGCCCCGGTTCGGATATGTTCTCCCTCGGCAGTGTCCTGTTCGAGACCCTGAGCCTGAAGGCGCCCTTTACCGGCTACACCAGTCACGAAATCGCCCAGGCCGTTCTCTACGGCAAACCGGAGTTCGACCTTTTGCGGCGGCGCAATGTCTCCGGCGATATTGTCCTGTTGCTCGAGAGTCTCCTGACCAAAAAACGTGATGAACGCTGCTCCAGCGCCGCTCAACTGGCCATCACCCTCGAGACCATGGGCCATTTCGAGCAAACCTATAATTCTGTAGACAGCGACCGGAAGCGGCGTATTCCCCCGCGGGCGTACTTGATAATCTCCTTGCTGGCCATTTTCCTCCTCATTGTGTGGTTCTTCTCGACCATTTTCCGCTAGACCCCCGGCGACCGCCCCATACTCTTGCTGAACAACAGCTTACGATCTCATCGGCATTAGCATACGGCCTCACAGGTCGTTTCTATTGAAAGGGACAGAGTCCCTGAAAAAGGTGTTTGCCTGCGGTTGATAATTCCCTATCTTGCTGTGTTTGGCTGACAGCAAACCCAGAGACATAG
>CAZVUZ010000154.1:0-7422 GCA_964630485.1 uncultured Ignavibacteriales bacterium | reverse complement strand
GCCGAGGACAAGCCGATCGATTCGACGGCAGCGAAAGTTGACGCCAAAACGGTCAAGGCCGATGTCGACAGCGCCACGGTGAAAGTGAAAGCGGATGTGGTCAAGCCAGCGGAGAAGAAGGCCGAAGCGGTCAAGCCTGCCGCGTCGAAGGCCGGCACCATCGGCGCCTACCTGACCGGCGTATGGATCATAGCTCCAAGCAAGAATGTCGTCTCTGGAGATATAACCTTTCGTGCTGACGGGACTTTCGAAAAGAACGAGAAGCAGTCAGATGGCTCTGGCGTCGGAACTAAGGGCGAATACAAGCTTTACACCAACGAAAACCCGTGTGGCATTGACCTGTGTGCGGGAAAATGCGGCCAGCCCGGTTCGGAATGGACGACCTTATTCGGCATCGTGCGCATTCTCGGTGATGGCAGGGTGGAAATACTCACCTCCCCCGACACCAAGCGGCCGACCGCTTTTCCGGAAAAGCCGGATGAGATGTATTCGATGTTTCTGACTCGTAAGCCGGCCGCCAAGGAGTAGCACAGGTCTTCGATGTGTACTTGTGAGATATGGATGTGTGCATCCTGGAACAGGTGCTGTTTTTTGTTTGACATGCAAAACAGACCCAAATATGTTCGGTGTAATAGCGCGAAAGTTTAAACCAAACGTTGGTTCTCATTCAAGGGAGGCCTCATGGAAGGTAATGTCAACGAAGTGACAGGCACGCCAACAGATGCCTTTGTCAAGGAAGTAAGCGTACCGCTTTATCAGGCCAAGGGTTGGATGAAGCTCCTTGGTGTGGTAATGATCGTACAGGGAGTGATTGCAGCAATTTCGCTTGTTGGTATAATTATCTGCTGGCTGCCGATCTGGCTCGGCGTGTTGCTGTTCAAGGCCGCTGGGGCCATCGAGGGCGCCCAACTCAGCGGCAACAAGCAGTTGCTAATCGAATCTCTGAACAAACTGAAGACCTATTTCCTGATCAATGGCGTACTGATGCTCATCGTACTCGTTTTCGTGGGGCTGAGCATGCTCCTCGCCGGCGGCTCAATGTTGGCGTTGTTGGGCGATATGTAGAATGTTCTTCGTGTGCAGTGGGTCGAACGGCCCACTGCATACCGACTCCTGAATTCACTCTCCGACCGCACGATCTCGGAAACCATCCCGGTGCGGATGGTGTTTTCCGTTTATAGTTTCTAATCAATAACGAATATCTAAAAAGGACGGGGTTCAATGGAATCGACCATTAATTATCTGGCGGTTTTGGTGTCAGCTGTGGCCTTCTATGCTCTCGGTGCGCTGTGGTATTCACCACTTCTCCTGGGACGGCCCTGGATGGCGGCCCAGGGACTCACGCAGGCCGATGTGGATAAAGGCGGTGGCGTTAAATCATATGTAGGCGCCTTCATCGCCGCTCTCGTTATGGCAGTGACGATGGCCTATCTGGCCAAATACAGCAATGCCCACGACTTCAAGGGCGGCCTTATCGCAGGCTCTTTCAGCTGGCTGGGACTGGTTGCGACCACCACCGCAATGAATTACCTTTTCGCCGGTCGCAAGTTAAAGTTGTACTTGATCGATAACGGCTATTATCTTGTCGGACTGTTGATTATGGGTGTCATTATCGCCGTGTGGCGATAGCTCCGAAGGTGGCCGGGGCCTTTTCTGTCTTATCTGAATGTGATATACATGGCTCCGGTTTGTCCGTAAAATGGCCAAACAACCTCTTGCGCGAAGCGTTTAGGTTGTGTAGGACCAAATCAATAGAATTACCTATCGAAAGGAAATCACCATGGCGGATCAAATGCCGAAACATGGCACATTTTGTTGGAATGAGTTAGTGACAAAAGACGAGCAGGCGGCGGGCAAGTTTTATTCTGAATTGCTGGGTTGGAAGCTGGTTGACTCGGGCATGGAGGGCATGAAATATACGCTGCTCAAGGCCGGGGATAAGGATGCCGGCGGTATGATGCAGATCCAGAAAGAATGGGGCGAGGTCCCGTCGCACTGGATGTCGTATATCGCGGTTGACGACGTCGACGCCTTGGCCGCAAAGGTCGAATCGCTTGGCGGAAAAGTCTGTGTACCGCCCACTGATATCCCGAAAGTGGGAAGGTTCTGCGTGGTTACCGATCCCACCGGGGCAAATGTCTCATTGATGAAGTTCTCCGGCGGTTGAGCCTGACGTTACCGCAGGATTTGAAGTGGCGGTCCGATTTTTGGCCCGCCGCTTTCATTTTGGGGTGGTTGGGGCGCAGCTTATAGGTGTACTGTGTCGTTCGTGCACACTTTACACCCTATTGCTGTGGTTTTATCGCTCCTGACGAACTAACAGGTAGTCTCCGTATGTTGTAGTATATGAGACTTCGCCGAAGGTGCGCGGGATTAGAGTAAACATGACATCAGTACGAGGCATACTATGGTTGAACAGCGGAACATTGCTAGGGAGCAGTTGGATTTTAATCCAACAGTATTTGACCGGGACACCAACGAGATCGTGGGGCAGATAATCGATATGTCGCCGGACGGGATGCGTCTTTTCAGCGACCAACCCCTCGCCCTGAACAGGGTATATCGTTTGCGGAAAATCCTGCCGATTCCGGCCCTCGGTAAGACCCACGTCGATTTCGAGGCGGTGGGCGTCTGGCGAGAGGAGAGCCTGGATGCGGGCCGTTTCAATTACTGGGAAATGGGCATCAGGGTATTGAACGCGTCGACAGCCTTCCGATTTGTCATTCAGAAAATGGTAAACAATTACAGTGTCCGGCCTGACTGCCGGGCAACGGATTGCATTTGCTGCTGACCCGACTCGTCAGCCGGGCGTTGATTTCGCCCGGCTTGACTTTTACCCGCCCGTATTTCCCTTGACAACTTTTTCGGGGAAGGCTATTCTGCCACCGTCGCGGGGACACAAGGGGCATCAATCCCCGGATTCAGGACATCTTTAGCACACAATACCAATCCAGATCCAAATCAAGGAGGGAAGACGTGGTAACTACACGTATCGTGGCGACGGTGGTGCTGATTGCGTTTTTGCTGTTGGCTGCTATCGCCTGCAATGACGAATGCGGCTGTCGGGACTACTCACCACAAACTGACGAAGCCACCCGGTGTCGCTATCATCGCGAAGCCGTGTGGGACTATGTGGAACAGGGGGGTGACGAAGTCGAGATGCGATCGCAACTGGCTCGCATGGAAAGGCTGTTCGATTTGCTTGATGACTGCCGGACCTGGCCGTGCGTAACCGCGGAGATCGAGGCGGATTCCACTGCGCCCGGATTTGCGCTCGTGTTTTCGGGCGTGCAGAGTGCCCTCGAGGCCAAGGGTCTCAAGGCGGGAACGCAGGGCGGCAAAATTGCCCTGTGTGGCCTGCAAAACGGTATACGAGACTGGCAGGACAGTCTCAAGACGGGAGGTGAATGATGAAAGCGCTGGTCTTATCCGGCGGCGCCTCGAAAGGCGCCTTTACGGCGGGTGTCGTCCAGCATCTGCTCGAAAAAGAACGCATGTCGTTTGACATGGCGGTGGGGACCTCAACCGGCTCCCTGGTAGCCGGTCCCGCCCTGCTCGGTGATTCCGATTACCTGGCCAATGTCTATTCCACGGTAGCCAACAAGGACATCTTCAAGAACACACTTCTCGGCAAGATCGTAAACATGCCCATCGACGCCAAAATGGAACCGCTCCATGATATGTTGCGGGAGTATTACATCGAACAGGGAGCCCTGGAACGATTGCTGCGGATCGGGAAGAATATGGTGGTTACGACGGTAAACGTCTCCAGCGGCCTCGTGCATCTGCTCTCAAGCGAAGGGGTTGCCTTCCGGGGCCGGCCGGGTATGAAGCCCGAGACCTTCGTCAAAGCAATTTTGGCCTCTTGTTGCGAACCGGTATTTACCGAACCGGTCAGGGTTTTTGAGGACGAGCCCGACAGCCCGTTCAAACGAGATCTTTTTTACGACGGCGGGGTCAAAGAATTCCTGCCGGTGGAACACGCCGCCACGGCCGGGGCCCGCGAAGTGTGGGCCGTTTCGACCCATCGTCTGGAACACAGTGAAACCGACTGGGGAAGCGAGACGGCCCCGGACAAGGTGAGTGTGCTGAAGGCCCTGACTTGGACCGTGAGCGCCGCCCTTGACGAAGTTGCCCGAGGGGATCGATACAGGGCCAATGTCTACCTGCACTGCCGCAAGGTAGCGCGGGAAATCGAGCGGCTGGCGGAGACGGGTACAATCGATGTCCGAACCAAGGATCAAATTCTGCAATCTGTGACGGCCATAAGCGGCTGGACGTCCGCTCTGGACAATCTTTACCTGATTTATCCTGCCGAATCGATGTCTACTTCGCTTGAATTCAACGAACGCATCATGATGGGTTACCTGCGTGCTGGCCGCAAGGCCGCGCGGGAATTCATCGCGGCCGGCCGGCCGGAGTTTACCGACGCGACCCTGGCGACCTGGAAGCACCAGGAAGAATCCGACATGGCGGGTATCGCCTGAGTGCCGGCGTCTACTCAGTCAAACGAGAAGCGGGCCTCGGGAAATATCCCTGAGGCCCGCGTTAGTCTTTGAGGAGTGTTACCGGTCGGTTCTACAGCGAAGTGAAGATGATCAGACTTTCCCCGACAACAATGAAACGTTCACCGGTCCAGACCATATCATTGAGAAGGAGTGATACCGATGGATCGTACACCGTACTGTAGGTTAGCCCGTCATCACTGGTGACGATAACGAGGTCCTGGCCGGCGGCAACATATGTTTCACCGGAATAGGTCACGCACCGCAACTCAACCTGATCGTTGGGGTCAGTGTCCCAATCTCGCTGCACCCAGATGATCCCGTCCGGAGAGGCCCAGATCGCGCCGGACTGGCCGACGGTGATGAGCTGGTCTTCGGCCCAGGCAATCCCGCGCAAGAAGTCGCCCGACTGCAACCGGTTCGCGTTCCAATCAACGCCATCCGTCGAATAGGCAATGGTCCCGCTGTCGCCGACGGCAACGAACCTGACGCCGGACCAGGCGACGTCATAGAGGTGGTCGAGGGTGGGGGAGACAGCCGTAACCCACATATCCCCGTCATCGGAATATAGAATTGTGCCGTTGCGGCCAACTGCGACCATGCGACTGCCATTATCGACTAGCCCATAAAGTGTGAACGGTGTCGGGGTCGACTCCGTCCATGACTCGCCGTCGTTTGAATACGCCACGATTCCCTTGTCACCAACTACCACGGTGAGTGAATCGGCCTCATGACGGTATGCGATGTCGTAGAATACGTGCTGGGCACCGATAGTTTGCGTGTACCAGGTGATACCGTCGGATGACGCAAGGACGGCTCCCTGCGAACCTGTCGCGAAGCAGAGCGTGTCCTGGGCGCCCTTATAGCATGTGATACCGTAGAGGTCAATGTCTATTCCGGAGGCTTGTAACGTCCAGGAGATGGCATCGTTGGAGGTCAGGATTGTCTCGTAAAGACCCACCGCAACGAAACGTCCCTCGGTGTCCGACCAATCGACGGCCCTGAGGGTTTGGGCCAGACCGTGTGCCCGTAGTGTCCATTCTATGCCGTCGGGGGAGGATGCAACCAGGCCGTTTTCACCCACTGCCACCAGCATTTCGTCCGAGCTGGTCACGCTGTAAAGATACTGTTCGAGGCGTGATTCCCGCAGGGTCCAGGTTTCGGCATCCGGTGAAGTAAGGATGGTGCCGTCGTTTCCAACGGCGACAAGGAGGCTCAGATAATCCGACCAGGCGACGTCGTACAGGGCGGCGCTGGTGTTGGAAGCCCTCTGGATCCAGAGGGTGTCTCCCGACGAGGTCAGGATAGTCCCGCCGGCGCCGACAACAATAAACTTTTCGAGGGGTTCGCACCATTCGATTCCATAGAGCTGCGAGGTGGTTGCGAGTCCTTCGGACAGCTTCCAGTCTGAAATGCCGTCACTCTCGATTATCACTCCATCCTGTCCCACGGCCACGGCGCGGTCGGGTGAGGAGGCTACCGAATAGTACCAGACATTGTCGGGCACAGTGGTATCGATTTCAATAGTAGACCAGGTGGTGCCGTCATTAGATGATATCAACGTTCCTTCGTCACCCACCGCCACAAGACCTTCCGACCAGGGACCGACGCCGAAAAGGAATCCTGAATCCGGGGTGGCTCTTTGACTCCATGTCTCTCCGGTGAGGGAGGTCAGCACCAGGCCATTCTCGCCAACGGCGGTGAACCTGGCGCCGTTCCAGGCGACGTCAATCAGGTAGTTCGAGGTGCCGGCCGACCGGGCGGTCCATACGTCACCGGGTTCGGAGACAACGGTAGATGTGACATCATCATCGCCGCAACCAACCAGACCAAGGACAGGTATCAATACCAACGTTAAGACAAGTAGCCATTTACGACAAGGCATTCGGAGCTCCTTCTTTTCAGCTTATACCGCCCAATACGGCGGGCGTACCGTGAAAACCCTCCTGCCGGGGAAGTTCTTCAGCGCTGCCTAATATTGGAAAAATCGATGGTGGGGGCAAGCAAAAAGCGGCCCGGACGTCTCTTGTTACCACCAGGGAGAGTGGTTGAAGGTGAAAACCGGCGAAGTCATGGGGCCACCGACCAATGTATGGACTTGACAACTGCTGGGCGGTGACTAATTTGCTTCAGGCCAATGGCCCCGACCGGACGCCGGCGATAGTAAGAATCGGAACCAGGAGACAAATCCTTGACCAGAAAAGCGCGCACAGGACCCCATATCGGTTATACCAGACAACCCTCGCGGGCGGCGGGGGTGAAGTCGGAAACGGAGTTGTTTTCGATTCTCGAAAATCTGAAGGAAGCGCCGTTGCTCTTGATACTTGACGGCGTACAGGATCCGCACAATCTTGGCGCTTGCCTGCGTTCGGCCGATGCGGCCGGTGTGCACGCTGTCGTGGCGCCCAAAGACCGGGCCGTGTCACTCACCGATACCGTCCGCACCGTGGCTTGCGGCGCCGCCGAAATCGTACCCTTTGTCCAGGTGACCAACCTGGCCCGAACCATGAAAGAGCTACAGGACTCGGGCCTGTGGCTGGTGGGCACGGCCGATGAATCCGAGCAGTCGCTCTACGATGCCCGCCTGACCGGACCGCTCGGTATTGTCATGGGGGCCGAAGGCAAGGGCCTGCGGAGACTCACCCGTGACAAATGCGATTTCCTGGTGAAGATTCCCATGCACGGTTCGGTGGAATGTCTCAACGTATCGGTGGCAACGGGAGTCTGCCTCTTCGAGGCGGTCAGGCAACGCTTGAAAACAGGCGGCGATAAATAGGTCCAGTCAAGGCCGGAAACCCGACACGGCCCTGAATACGTACACCAGTACTGATTCATCAAAAAACCTCGTCACTCTCGAGCAGCGACGAGGTTTTATCTTCTCGCTCATCTCAACAGGAAACCGGTAATCCCGCTTTGT
>CAZVUZ010000153.1:0-7673 GCA_964630485.1 uncultured Ignavibacteriales bacterium | reverse complement strand
TTGCCGTCGCGCAATACATCGACTTTATACTCAGTGCCCACCGGTTCGCGAAGCATCTTCCGAATCGACACGATCCCACCCAGGTACTCGGCCTTGACGCCGTTGATACCGGTAACGATATCGCCCACCTTCAAGCCCGCCTTCTCTGACGGGGTGCCCTTTGCTACCACGATCAGCTCCAGCTGATCCTCGAGGTTGTTGATCACCTGCATACCGGTGTGGTCCTCGCCGAAGACCTTCTCGAAGTCGCCGCCCTTCTCTACAATCACCTGCTCGTGCTTGTAGTCGAGGTAGAGAACCAGATGGCGCAGGAGGGTATTGCCGATATTGCCGGCCAGGCGCTTATTGGCAAAAGCGCCCTGACCCTCGGTCAACTGGATATCAATGATCGGATTCGGTACCGTATACCCGGCCAGTTCTATCGAGTTGAACCTCAGACGGCGGCTTTCTTGCGAACCTCCAGCTCCGAAACTGAGAACGTCGACTCCCTTGCGGTCCAGGAACCCCTGCTCGGCGGCATAGTGGTAATGGAAGTCACAGCCCCCGGCGCCGAGGTCGAGGTTCCACATGCCCTCGTAGCGGCCGTCAACCGTTACCGGCAGGTAGAACATGTTGCTTTCCAGCGGCGCGTCGATTACAACCCCGTCACCGTTGTAGGAGAAACTGTCCGGATCGTAGAGTGTCAGCGTTTCCGCCGCATAGTCGACCCTGATCACGAGTCGGGAGAGAAAGTCGAAGCCGATTATTCCGGCAATGTCGAAACCGACCGATTTGCGCAACAGCGGTGAGATATCTATAACCGCCACTTGTTGCTCCTGAAACTGCAGGCCGGGGAGGCTGAAAGCGGGCATGGTGGCGAAAGAGAAATCGACTACATTCGATGCCCCCTGACCCTTAAGCTCTCCCTGCATCTCCAGCCCCAGCTCTTTGGCGAAAGTCTCGTCCAGCACCGTCACACTCGCTCCGGTGTCGAGGGCCCAGCGACGGGTGAGGCCGCCGACCGTCAGGTACAGATAAAGGTGGTTCTCGATAAACTGAAACGGCACCTCCACCGAGGACTTACCGTCGAGAAAAGTGAAATCCCGGACATCCGCCGCCGGCGGCTGGAAAAGCTCCGGGTCGATAGCCGGGTTATTCTCGAATTTCGTGATTTCAACGATCTGCTTCATGCCGGTTGGCAGTTGGCTTACGGTTTGCCGGAAGGATACCTGCACGCCGTCAACCTCGCGGTAGTCGCCGAATACGGTCTGGGACTGGCCGTCGGGCATGATCACATCCGAGCGCACCATGAAAAAGGTCGCCGTGTCGTAATAGTTGATCGTTACGATTTCATTGATGTTATTGGCCAGGCGAAGCACGTAACAGTCAGCCTCCTCAACGTTCTCAATACCCTCAAGAGTGAGACTGAAAACCTTCGAATCGGGGTCAAGGTGTTCATACTGCGCCGTGAGGATCTGCACCTTCCGCGTCTTGGCGGTAGTTTCGTCCCGGGCAATCTGCAATTTGCCGTTGTGGTCGACTGACCAGGCATACTCGCCATTGTCCCCGCTCGTCTGTGTGATTACCGTCAGGTCAACTTCCTGTCGGCTCCTGATGGGAAGCTCCTGCCAGTTGCGGAAAGTGCCCTTGAGACCGGTTCCTTCGAGGTCAATGGTTCCCTCGGCATAGTTGGATTTCTGTGCTTTGATCTTATCCAGACCACCCATGGCCTCGTAGTGTTTTTGCAGGACTTTATAGGGATCGCTAAGCGTTGCATCGGCGCCGGCGGCGAAGGCCAGCACCAGGACGAACAGTAAAAAACCGGTTAGGCGCGTCATTTTGTCACCTCTCTGGTATGAATCTTCGATCACTAAGACAATATACGTGGATTGCCCTGATGTGTTTCGTTACCGGGAACATACATGATTAACCGCTTGCGGTCAAAAAAATAAACCGGCCCCTGCTAAGGGGCCGGTTTTGGTGCTAAGGGACTGCTACCGGTACTATGAAGTAGTACGTTTCTTCTGTTAAATCAGGCTTTCTCAGTTGTTTACGATAATCTCGGCGCCGAGAGCCTGGGAGCCGGTGCCGCCCACGAAGCCCTTCGCGTATACCGTGTAGATCTTACCGTCCATGAGCGGAATGCCGCCGAGGGGCAGAACCACCGTGTTGGTGCCGGCCAGGCGCACTTCCAGATTGTAGGTCGCAGCGTCAAGCGGCGTGAAGTCGATGTATTCACCAAACTCGACATTCGGGAAAACCGCGGGTCCGCCGACCAGGGCGATATCAACCGCCGGGGCGTTCGGCGAAAGGTGCACGAAACGGACATGGGCCTTACCATCAGCCGGAGCGGCCAGGTTGTCGACCAGGACCAGGGCGGAGATGCCGTTGAGAGAGTCGATGGCGAAAACCGTGTAGGTCAAGTTCTGATCAAGAGTCAGATCGGCGTTAATGACGGTGGTGGAGGTACCGCTGGCGTTTACTTTAACATTGCGCTCACCGGCGGGCACCGGGACATAACCGGTGTTTGAGGTAAACTCAAGACCCTGAACAGCTCTGGCATCATCAACGAGGATATCGACGCCCGGAGCGTCAGGGGAGGCGTGGACGATCATCACTGTACTCTGGGGAGCGGTCATGCTGGACATCATGTTGTCGTCGTCATCGGAACAGCCCACGAAGGCCATCGAGAAGGCGGCCAGGGCAAGGATCGGCAGTGTGTAGATTCGAGATTTCATCTTAATTCTCCAGTTTTCAATAATTTCTGATTTGTTGCGTTGATTCTTAAATGAGCTTTGACTCTCTTAACCCTGGGCGATGGCCAGGCCCCAGCGACGCTGGATGGCTTTCCACTGCAGCGCCTGATAGATGGCGGAAATACCAACCACGATGTAGACGATGCGGCTCAAAAAGCTCATCTGGCCAAAAATGCTGGCGACGAGATCAAAGTTCATCAGGCCAACCAGGCCCCAGTTTAACCCGCCAACTACGAGCCGGATTGCGATGGTTACGCCAAGACTCTTCATTTCTATTCTCCATTGAGATTTTGTCTTCTATCAGTTTCAAGTAATACAACCATCGGTGTCTCGCTTTTGTTCCATAAATGTCTAATAATTGTCAAGTTTCTTGAATTTTATCCCTCGGCTGGGCTATTTTTGCTATAACCCATTTATTTTTAATATGTTATCGTTATAGATGTAAGGCTGATGCCTTTCTCTTATCCTGAACCAGCCGAGGTTTTAGTCTATATATATAGACATTTGGTGGACGGTCTGTATTGTGGCGACTCTTGGCCGGCGGTGGCTTCGGCGTGGTTCAAGTAATCGAAAACGCTTGCCCGTTAGCGACTTGCGGCGCAAATTGGGAGTCGAGGCGCGGCGAAAGCGATCTCGACAGTATATTATGGAGGCAGGAAGATGCGCGCGATGATTCTCGAACAGGCAAAAACACCCCTTATAATGAGCGATATCCCCGAGCCGGTTCCCGGACCTTCGCAAGTGCTGGTCAAAGTCCGGGTATGCGGGATATGCCGCACCGATCTTCACGTCGTCGACGGCGAGTTGACTGAACCCAAACTGCCGATAGTGCCGGGCCACCAAATTGTCGGCACCGTGGCCGGGCTGGGTGCGGGGGTGACCGGACTCAATATCGGTGACCGCGTGGGCGTCCCCTGGCTGGGTGGAAGCTGCGGGGAATGCCGTTATTGCCGTTCAAACCGTGAAAATCTCTGCGACCGGGCCCGCTATACCGGCTATCAAATCGACGGCGGCTTTGCCGAGATGTGTGTTGCCGACGAACGGTTCTGTTTTCCCATCCCGCCCGGCTATCCGGATCTTCAGGCCGCCCCTCTTTTCTGCGCCGGTCTGATCGGCTATCGTTCCTTATGCATGGCCGGTGATGGCGAGCGGCTCGGTTTCTACGGTTTCGGGGCCGCGGCCCACATATTGATCCAGGTCGACCGCCACCAGGGAAGGCAGGTGTATGCCTTCACGCGCCGCGGTGACGACGCCGGCCAGGCTTTCGCCCGCAGGCTCGGCGCGGTATGGGCCGGTGCCGCCGACGAACTGCCCCCGGAAGAACTCGATGCCGCCATCATCTTTGCCCCTGCCGGCGAACTGGTCCCGGCCGCCCTGCGCGCCACCTGCCGCGGCGGTATCGTTGTCTGCGCAGGTATATATATGAGCGACATCCCATCCTTCCCCTATTCCATCCTGTGGGAGGAAAGGCAACTGCGCTCGGTGGCCAACCTCACCCGGCAGGACGGAATCGATTTTCTAAAACTGGCCCCCGAGGTGCCGGTACGAACCGAAGTTACCCCCTACCCGCTGGAGAAAGCCAATGAAGCCCTCGACGACTTACGGCACGGACGCTTCAAAGGCGCCGCGGTGGTGGTGGTGGATCCGGAGGCACTGCCATGAGTGATAACATCACAGACGGTCACAATGAATACGGCCCCATCGAGAAGCTGGTCCTCAAACATGCCCGCCACGCCTTTTCGAGCCAGGAGGCCATCGACGCCCAATGGCGGAAACTCAACTACACCTCCGCGCCCGACTACGATCGCGCTTCGGGGGAATACGACCGCTTTGCCGATATCCTTCTGCGCCATGCCGAACAGGTGCATTTCCTTCCCACCGACGAACGGGTCGGGCTGGACTCTGTATATGTCCGCGACACCGCCCTCATTACCGGCCGCGGGGCCATCCTCTGCAATATGGGTAAAGAGGCCCGGCGGGGCGAACCGGAAGTTGTCGGCGAGAATCTCGAGGCTCTCGGGATACCTGTCCTGGGATGCATAACCGGCGACGGTTTCATCGAAGGCGGCGACGTGGTCTGGTTCGATGAGCGCACCGTGGCCGTCGGCCTGGGATACCGCACCAATGGCGCAGGTATCCTGCAGCTCCGCGACCTGACCGCGTCCTTTGCCGATCCGCCGGTGGTGGTGCCTTTGCCGCACTGGAACGGTCCGGGCGATGTCTTCCACCTGATGTCGATCATAAGCCCGCTGGATAAGGACCTGGCGGCCGTCTACTCGCGCCTCATGCCGGTCACCTTCCGCGACTGGCTCCTCGAGCGCGGTATTGAACTGGTCGAGATCCCCGATGACGAATACGAATCCATGGCCTGCAACATCCTCGCCCTCGGGCCGCGCAAGTGCCTGGCGCTGAGTGGTAATCCGAAGACGCACGGATTGCTCGAGAAGGCCGGGGTGGAGGTGATTACCTACGACGGTGACGAGATCTCCCGCAAGGGCGCCGGCGGCCCCACCTGCCTGACGCGGCCGTTGCTTCGCCGCGCCGAATAAAAAAACCCGCCGGGGACATGACTCGGCGGGTCGTTGTTTCGATTTCTATGTCTCCGGTTAGATCCTACATCAGGTCGGAGGTCCACCAGATCAGGTTGTCGAGCAGGCCGTCGCTGAATCCGATTTCCTCGAAGCGGATGACGCCCTCTTTGTCGATTACCATCAGGTGCGGGATGCCGCGGACGCCGTAGGCCTCGCGCATCTCGTCGGTGCCGTAGAGAAGGCCCCACTGGTAGCCCTGTTCCTTCATGTACTCGATCGGTTTGCGGCGGCCCTTCTCGCGGACGTTGACCGAGAATATCATGACATCGTCACCGGCATGTTCGGTGTAAAACTTGTTGATTGATTTCATGGCCAGGCGGCAGGGCGGGCACCAGGTGGCCCAGAAATCGAGCACCACTACTTTGCCGCGCAGGTCGGTCAGTTTGACCGGGTTGCCATCGCGGTCGAGCAGTTCCCAGTCCGGGGCGGTCTTTTCGATTTTCCCCGCCAAAGCGGCCTGCATGCGCTGTGGCTTCGACTTCTCGAGGTTGGCCGCCAGCACCTGCATCAGTTTGTCCCAGCGCGGATCCTTGCGCAGCGGCTCCAGGTCGGAGTCCTGCTGCATGTGGCCCATCTCGGTCCAGCCGTGATCGGCGGCGGTGTAGAGATACATGAAAGCGCTGTCGGTAGCACCCAACAGAGAATGACAACAGGCAATGCCGTACATGGTCGAGCTGTCCGGCGTTGCGGCCAGCACCTTCCTCAGGTGATCGAGCAGACCCTGCTGGGCGTTGGCTTCGTAAAGCACCTGCTGATAGGTCTGATTGATATATCCGTCCAAAGTCTCCTGGCTTTCGCCGGCGTCGGCAAAATCGGCCTTGACCTGTTCGGTGATCGCCGCCAGGGCGTCATCGTAGCGTCCCATCCGGGCATAGAGTCCGGCCAGGTCGGTCTTGGTCGGCCAGCGTCCACCGAGGCCCTCAGCGTTCTTCAAAGTCTCCATCGCGCCTTCGAAGTCGCCGTTATGGATCTTCAGGTTGAAAAGGTATTGGTGGGAGTAGTCGACTTCCGGCTCGGCCTTGACCCAACCGGTGAAGTATTTCGTATCATCGGCCAAAGACGCCGCGAGGAGTTTTTGCTCATCTTCGGTACCGCGCTCCTGGAAGAGCTTCTCGTCATAGGTGGCCGCGATCAGGCGGTAGCCGTAGGGGAAAGCCGGATCAAGCGCGACCGCTTTGCGTCCCAACTCGAGCGTCTCGGCGAGATCTTCCACCGCCCGGCCCGTCAGGTAGGCATAGGTGGCCGACTCGGGATTGGCGGCCAGTTTTTGCCGGGTGTATTCGAGGGCGGATTCGGGTTCGATATCCAGCCACATCGACTGTGCCGCGCGGAGAACATCGATATCTTCGGCATTGTCCATATATTCGCGGCAGAACGCGACCAGGTCGGCATCCTCGGTCAGGGGTTGCTGATCGGCCATGAAGGACTGTGTCGTGTAATCGGCGCCGGCGGCGGCCAGGGGCAGGGCAATGGCCAGAAGGGCGAGCGCAGTTAACCGGAGTAAACCCATATCGTTCTCCTTACGAATCTGATAGGCCTTCGCGGCGGGGGAGGGGCCGCCGTGGTCGGGCGAATCGGGGATTTCCCTGCCATCGCGACCGGCGGCAGGGGCTGTCAATTGAGGTTCAAATTATGGACTATGGCGATAGATGTAAAGCTGTTTTTGGCGCGGGCGGGGTCAGTCGAATTCGTCCACGCGGCGGACTTCTTCGCGGGTGAAAAAGTACGGCAGGCCTTCGCCGGCGCCGCGTTCTTCGGTGCAGACCACGAACGGCCGTGACTCGAAGATCGCGACCACTTTCTGGCGGGGGGCTTCCGGTTCGATATCGGCGTAGTAGTTGCCGACTTCAATTTTGCGTTTGGGGGAGCCGTGGTAGAGGGGGTTGACGACTATAGCGCGGATTTTCTTTTTGAGGACCTTGTTCTTGAGGAGTTTCTCGAGGTAGAGTCTTATTTCTTCGTGTCTTTTGTCGTCGAGTGGTTCCATGGTGTGCTAAAGATCGTCGCCGGCGGCGATTTGTCAAGGGGGATGAGTCATTTAGACGGTGCCCTGCATATAATCCGGCTTGGTTGGGGCCGGATGCCGTCAGGAAGGGATTCCTGACGGCTCAGAAATTCCCACCCCCTTCTTCGGCGGGCAGGCGAGTACGGGTGGGCTACCGGGTGAATCTGAAATGGGTTCGTTTCTCGTATTTTTAAGTTCGGATGTTAAGATTGGTGGGGCTTTTGAAGTCTGGTCCCATTGGAGGTTGCACGGCAGCCGGTTGGCGGCAATCTGTTTTTTGCTCGTAGACATAGTACAGTGCTTTACCAAAGGTGCCATAGCCTTTGTTTGCGGTGAAGTTGT
>CAZVUZ010000152.1:7366-7703 GCA_964630485.1 uncultured Ignavibacteriales bacterium | reverse complement strand
TAACTCACGGTGTGGTAATGGCGCTGTAGCGCTGTGCCGGATCAGGAGATATTGTGTGAGCTCCCGGATCGACACTTGGTAAGTATGAAATTCTCGAGTCGATCGGCGAAGGTGGGATGGGGGCTGTCTACAAGGCTTTCGATGCGACCCTTCGGCGCATTGTTGCCCTCAAACTCGTCGCCGACCGCTTCGCTCGGATACCGGAGTACCTCGACCTGCTGGCCAACGAGGCTCGGCAGGCGGCCGCGATTGACTCCGAACATGTCGTTCGAATATGGGAATTCGAAAACACCGGAGACATGCCCTTTATAGCATTCGAATTTGTACCCGGCACAAC
>CAZVUZ010000152.1:3418-7356 GCA_964630485.1 uncultured Ignavibacteriales bacterium | reverse complement strand
TGGAATCGCTTCCCCCGGACGGCGACATCAAGTATTGGACCGGTGACGACGGCACGCACCACGTGCCCAAGCGCAGCCTGGACGAATTGCGCGTAGGCTGTTACCCGAAAAAATAGATTACATTTGTGAGGATATGTATAGCATTCGAATTTGTACCCGGCACAACCCTGAGTTCCTGCCTTTCCGATCTCAACGCCGCTGACAGGCTGCGCGTAGCAATGCAACTGGCCCTGGGTCTGAGAGCGGCCCATTCGCTCGGTGTTCTCCACCGCGATCTCAAACCGGACAATGTCAGGCTGACTCCGGAGGGCCAGGTCAAGATACTCGACTTCGGACTGGCCAAGTCCCTTTCCGCCGACAGTGTGGATGATCGGGGGCAGGTTAAAGGCACTCTGCACTATATGTCGCCCGAGCAGATCAGCGGCGGTGAACTCACGCCGGCCGCCGACCTCTTCAGTTACGGCGTTTTGCTGTACGAGATGTTCACCGGCATGAAGCCTTTCACCGGCGACTACCCGGCGGCGGTGATTTATTCCATCCTGCATGAGGAACCGGTGCCGCCGTGCGAGCGTGAGGGCACCCTGCCGGAATGGATCAATGCTCTTGTTTTGAAACTTCTCAACAAGGATCCGTTGAGGCGATTCGAGGACATCTCTGAAGTAATCACTTTCCTGGAGCAGGTCCAACGCACCGGTGGCGCCGCCATCGACTCGGGAATGTACGAGTCCCGGTGCAAGACGGTCACGGTGACCAAACTCAAGAACCTGTCCGATGATCGGTCGTGGGACTATTTCTGCGACGGCTTCACCGAAGATGTTCTCCGCGAGCTTGCCAGGCGAACCGACCTGACGGTTTCGCACGAACCGGCATCGCCGGGGCACACGGGGGTAAAGGAGGTATTCGAGAGGTGCCGCTCCGACTACGTCGTGACCGGATCCATGATGAAAATGAAGGAGCTGCTCAGGCTGGACCTGAGCATTTACAGCCATTCCGGGGATAACCTGGTTTTCGGCAAGCACTACCAGGGCCATTCGCAACAGCTCTTCGAGTTGCTGTCAAGAGCCGCGGAAGAGGCTTCCGTCGCTCTCGCTGAGGAGTCGGGTTCGCAGGCGATTGGCGTCGATGATTTCGAGGTGGTCGATGTCAGTGCTTACGATTTCTATCTCAAGGGTCGAAGCTACTATCCATCTAATAAGCCGGAAGAACTCAACTACGCGGCGGATATGTTCAGAAAGGCACTGGAACTGGACCCCACCCTTGCGGTCGCCCGTGCGGGACTGTCCGACGTATACGCGACCCAGTACATGGCCTACTACGATCACAGCCCGGAGCGTATTAAGGCCGCTGGAGATGAGGCCGAAGCCGCCCTTGAGATCAATTCGAGCAGCCCCGATGCTCACCGGGCCAGGGGGCGATACTACATGTTTACCGGTCTGTTCGACAAGGCCGAACAGGCCTTCCTGGCTTCCATACGGATTGAGCCGAAGTATGCTCTTGGATACCGGACTCTTGCCTGGCTGAAGGCGGCCCAGGGAAATCTCGAGCAGGCTCTCAAGTGGGCGCGGACATCACATCGGATGGCTCCCACCGACCTTGAGACGCTGCTGCTTTTGAGCCTGATTTACATCTATCAATTCAAGTACACCCTGGCCATGTCAACTTTGCAGAGAGCTATTGAACTCGGACCCGATTACGGCCGAGCCTATTTCAACCTCGGCACGGTATATATGAAACTGGGCGTGCTTGACCTGGCGCTGGACAATTTTCTTAAGGCCATCGAGTTCAAAGGCGACCCCAACGCATACATTGAGGCGGCGTACGTTCACATGCTGTTCGGTCAGTATTCCGAGGCCGAGAGTAAGTTCCGGCAGTCGATTGAATCCAACCTTCTTGTTTTTGTAGCCCAGTACTACCTGGGTGTGCTCGGACATATTCAGGGCGATGCTGATGAGGCCGAGAGGAGATTTGACCTTGCTATTGAGGCCTCGGAAAGGCTTGAGGCTGAAGATCCCGATAACGCCGATGTGCTCAGTTTCAAGTCGCTGGCTCTGGCCGCAAGGGGGCGCTATGACGAGGCCGCCGCCATTGTCCACCGACTTCTGAAATCTCACATCGAACACGGAATTGTCCTACACAACGTGGCCCGATACTACACCTGGCTTGGGCAATGGGACCGTGTTGCCGAATACCTGAAAATGTCTGAGGGTACTGTCGGGGGCTATACGAAAGTCGAAATCGACCACGACCCCCACTTCCGGGATATGCCCCGCTGAGCCGGAAAACGGCTGATCGCCATCTTCGATTTCTTGACAAAACACCTTATTTTGTTATCTTTAGGAAAGTTAGACGCTTTCTTTGGTCTTATTCCGGGGCACTTTTGGGGTGTCTCTACCCAGGGGTGGGTTATGTACATATCTAAGCTCATATCAAATGGCGGGCCATTGTATTATTTTGTGCAACGAATGTTGGTTTTGCTCGTTGCCCTGAGCATGTTCGGTGGTCTGGGTGACAGCCCGCTCGACGGGATCGAACCGGTGCAGGCGAGTGATCGCTATCAGTATGTCTCGCACGTTGTCCGGTTCGATTCTGCGGACCTTGTGAAAGGATCGTACCGTGGCTATGACATGATCCGGCTGCCGGGCGGGTTCTATCCCTCCGCACCGGGAGAACCGATGCTTCCCGCAATAGAGATAAAGCTGGCCTTGCCGGCCGGCATGGAGGCGCGGGCGGTGCGAATTATTGACGCCGAGCTGGAGGAGCTTGAGGGCCGGTACACGATCTTCCCGGCTCAGCCGGCCCGGGCGATCGGAGTCGATGACACCAATGTGCCATTCGTCGAGCCTGAAAAGCGGATTTACGAGTCCGCTGATCCGTTCCCCGGCCAGCCGGTGAACTTTGTTTCCATGACTGACCTGTCCGGCCAGGGTATGGCGGTGATACAGATCTGGCCGCTGAAGTACGAGCCTCTTGAAGGAAAACTGTACCTTTACAAAAACATCACCTTTGCCGTGGAAGGTAGCGGCGGGTATGAATGTGGTGACTATCTGTCATTTAGCGCTTCCGGAAAAACCGTTGCTGAAAGCCGCAGAATGGTATCGTCATTGGTTGCGAATCCCGAGGATGTTTCTCTGCAGCGCGGGACCTCGCCCCTGGCAACGAAGGACCTGCCGGCGAACGGGCCATACGATCACGTTATCATTACCGATGCCTCGTTTGTTACGAAGTATCAGCCCCTGGCCGACTGGCACACCCGCCGCGGTCTGCGCGACACCATCGTAACGACTTCGTGGATTTATAGTAACTACTCGGGTCAGAATCACGAAAAGGTCCGCAGTTTTATTATCGATGCTGAGACGAGCTGGGAAACTAAGTACATACTAATAGGTGGTGACGCTGACGTGGTTCCGTTCGTCGATACTACCCTTATGACAGGCCTGACTCTCAGGTCAGTATACAGCGATATGTACTACAGCGATTGGGACGATGACTGGACATGTGAGTTGTATGTCGGTCGCGTCTCAGCGGAGAATCAATACGACTGGATCGAAAATGCGCTGGGCAAAATCCTTCTATATGAGCGAACACCGCCGGTATCTAATTATCCTCTGGATATTTGCCTGGTGGGTATGGATCTTAAGATTTCCCCACCCGACTCGATTACACTGGGCGAGGATCTGATGGATTCCATTCATGTGGCTTACATCCCGCCCGGATTTGACGTAACCACCATATACGACTCCGATATCACCGATCACGAAGCCGATTTCAAGAATGCGCTCAATGATGGTCAGGGGCTTGTCAACCACTGCGACCATACGAGTTCTCTTACTATGGGTATTGGCGATGAGAATCACGGCGGTGCCAACCTTAGTGTACAGGAGATTTGGAATTTGCATAATGATGGCAAGCCCAGTGTCATCTTCTCCATGGGGTGTGAG
>CAZVUZ010000152.1:0-3325 GCA_964630485.1 uncultured Ignavibacteriales bacterium | reverse complement strand
TCACGCTCAGTGGGCAAATGGATCTGGAGTGGTTCCGGGGTGTCCTGGATTTAGGACATGTCTGCCTCGGTGAAGCATTGATGTGGGCCCGAAATGTATGTCCTCATGGAGACGACACCTGGAAATACTGTCTATTATCGCTGAACCTCCTCGGTGATCCGGCCATGCCGATCTGGACCGATTCCATGCGCAACCTCGTCGTGACATACGATTCCACCCTGGCGAAAGGACCCTCGCTGTTCGATATTCATGTCGAGAACGACGAAGGCGGTCCGGTGGACTCGGCCTATGTATGTTTATGGAAAGGGCCGGAGGTCTATGAGCGCGGCTACACCAACGGCTCCGGCGATCTGTCGCTGTATGTCGATGCCGCCGGCCCCGGGGAAATCCTGGTAACTGTCACGAAACATAACTTCCTTCCGCACGAGGGCACCGCCGAGGTCGAGCCGTTCAACTTCACATGGGAAGCGGCCTCCGGTCAGCTACCTGATGAATTCTGCCCCGCCTCAGTCCTTTACAATGACCTCGGGACAGATCCGGCCTTCGATGCCGATACTCTGGTCATAACCACGATTGCGAACAACGAGCTTATGTACTATTACCAGCAGTCGCCCGATATCAGTATGCCGGACACGATAGCCGTTGAGGCTCGAATGAAGTTTGTTTTGGAGACCTCCGGCGCGGAGGCTTACGAGGCGGCCGAGATCGGCTTCTGGGATGGGGCCTCCGATGGCAATTTCCTTAAGATAGCCAAAGACACGATCTATCTTCTGACCGGCCCGATCACGCGCGGTCCTCTGGCGCTGGTTGATACCGACGATGACTTTCATACCTATCGGGTCACGGTTCTTCCCACCGGAACTATCACGGTGTCCTACGACGGTACCGATACCTTGACCGGTGCGACATACTCAGGCTCCCTGACAAGCACGATTCTCTGGGGCGATCAAAACGACGTCACCTCAGGCGTGTCGAAGTGGCTCTGGTTTAAGCACAATGCCTATGCATTTGATTTCGATACCGACGAGGACGGCATCATCGACTCCTGTGACAATTGCCCGACCGCTTTCAACCCCGATCAGGAAGATGATGATCTGGACGGCGTGGGGGATAGCTGCGATAATTGCATTACGATTTTCAACCCGGATCAGGCGGACAACGACAGCGATAGCCAGGGCAACCTCTGTGACATATGCCCGGAAGATCCGGAGAATGACATCGACGGCGGCGGTATCTGTGCCGATATCGACAAATGTCCTGATGTCTACGACCCCGATCAGCTCGATTTTGACGGCGACGACATCGGAGATGCCTGCGAGGTGACATTCACCCGAGACTCGCTGACCACGGTCGGGGTGGCGTACCCCGTGACCATCGAAGCAGCGGACCTGAACTTCGATAATCGCGCTGATCTGGTATTTTCCAGTGCCCTGGACGGTACGGTGAGTGTCAGCCTGGGCTCCGGCGACGGAACCTTTGAAGATCCGATCACGCTGATTACCGGCGATGGCTCACCAATGGCGCTCACCATTGCCTTCATAGATAACGATGGGACGCGCGATTACCCCGATGTTGTCGCGGCCGATATGAGCGCCGTGTATGTCCTCACCGACCCCGGGCTGGGTAACACTGTATATTCAACTCATTCCTACAGCGGCGACCCGGGCGTGGACTTGGCCCAGGGAAGAGTGGATGACGATACCTTCATCGATATCATAGTGACTCCGAATCATATTTTCTATGGTGACGGCTTGGGCGGGATCAAATCCACAGACACCTTACCGTTCTCGTTCAAGTCGGTGGATGTTGCCGACTTCGACGGTGACGGCTACGATGACCTGTTACTCGGCATCGATCATGCCAAAGCATCCAACGATTCTGCCTCGATATTCCTGAATGACGGCCTTGGCGGCTTCACCGTTTCGGCGGGAGTTGCTCTGGGTGATGTCGACTGGACCACTCCTCTGGGAAACGTCATTGCCGATCTCGATCATGACGGCGATCTTGATTTTGCCTTTGCCGCACCGCTCGCCGGCGTCGATTCGACCCGGATCTTTGTTGTCCAGACTGACGGCACGGGTCAGGTGGCGGAAGTGGATACAATCGAGGTTGACGGTCTTGCCGCACGCCTTGCCACGGCCGATTTTGATCGTGATGGTGCTCTTGATATCCTGGCGTCTATCTTCAGGATATAACCGGAACCTGGCCGGTGGCGGTTTTCGCGGACCTCTTCACAGATCAGAGCACGGTGCCCATAGCGGTGGGCGACTTCGATCATGATGGCAACCCCGATTTCATCTCCGGTGAGGGCTCAGGGGACGGGTTGTTGCTGTTGGGCACCAACAACTATCCCGATGTCGTCCTGCAGGATGTCGAGAATCAGATGACTGTCATCGGTGAATCGTATGTGACTGTCAACATTACGAATCCTGAAGGTTTCATAATATCGCAGAGCTTCCAGACCGTGGCAGGAGCCGCCTATTGGCGTCATGATGTCACCAATGACGGTTTACTCGACGACGAGACCTATGACTACAACTTTCAGACCGGTGAATACCAGATCGTCTTCGAGCCGCGACCGGGGCTCGAGCCGGGTGATCAGACCTTTACGGCCGGTATCATTATCGACGGTACCCAGAAAAGGACCACGTTCTCGGATTATGATGTGCCTGAGGCGGGCAAAGGCAAGGCCTCGGGCAGTATCGTTTTCTACTTTGACATTGACACCGATGCGCAGATCAATCCCGACAATGGGCGCGCTACGGGAACCCCGTCACCCAAGTTTGCTTGGGGGGGGCTACTTGGTCAGGCCGCCACATACCATTTTCAATTGCATACCCGGCACGATTTCGACGACACGGCGGGAGTTATGCTCAGGGATTTGAACGATCTCACCGACACACTGTATCAACTAGACACCGCCCTTGAGGCCGGATCTGTCTATTACTGGCGTGTAGCCTCTTCAAATAACGCTACGTGGTCGCGGTCTTTCGCGGCATTCACTACTGAGTTCATATGCGGTGACATCAATGGTGACGGCGGGGAGTTGATCGACATCTCGGATCTCGTCTACCTGGTGGAATACATGTTCAATGGTGGTCCGGAACCACCGAATCTCAGTGCCGCGGATGTTAACGGTTCGCATGCAATGCCGATTGACATTTCTGACCTTGTTTACCTGGTCGACTATATGTTTACCGGCGGTCCTGAGCCACCTCTGTGTCCGTAGGCAGGCCTACTCAAACTCGAGCTTGTTTACGGCGTCGGCGAGGTGGTCCTTGGCCAGGTGGGCGTAGATCATAGTAGTCTGGATATCCGCATGGCC
>CAZVUZ010000151.1:0-7873 GCA_964630485.1 uncultured Ignavibacteriales bacterium | reverse complement strand
ATCACTTTTGTACTCGGTCTTGAGAACAACACCGGCGCCTATCTCGACGGCATTAGGAATGATTTCCGCATCTACTCCCCGGACGGCGCCGAGTGGGGACAGCTTTCCACAAACCTCACCTAATTTCTCTGGATAACTTCATCCATTTCCGGCTTGACAAGCGTTGACCTCATTCGTCATATTCATAGAGAGCAAGCACATACACAAACGCGTTACTTGTTTTTTGTCAGTTAAGATCAGAAGCTTGACTCTATTTGAAGGGTGTATATGCGATGTTATCCAGGATAAGGATCGAGAGGCAATATCGACGATGCGTTCGTCGATGGCTAACACAGTTCAGATTGATATGTTACATCGAGTAGTCGATTAGGTACACTACCGAAGTTGAGACGGGATCAATGGCTCGTCTTCTTAGGTTCTCAGAGTCCATAGGAGGTATAGAGATGAGGTCCGGACCCCTTTTACTAGTTCTTTATCTCACGGTAATTGCAGGAGCGCCCAATGGTCTTCAGCCTTAAACGAACGTGGACGGCCAGCAAAAGTCGATTTGCAGGCAAGCGAATACGGCGATACGAGTCGAGTCCTCTCCCACGAGAAAAGTAGGAACCGCATTCTTCCTCGGGCTCAGGGAGGACACGTCGTCACAACTGATGATCGTGGTGACGGCACGCCATATGCTCGTAGACGCCGATTCACTTTTTCTGACATTCCAGATGACCGACGACTCTGGCCGTGTAGTGGATAATCGGATTATCCGCACCGCACTGTACAGTTCGTCAGGCGACTCGCTGTTTGTTGTAAGTCCAGATTCTGCGGATCTCGTAGCTCTAGTGGTGCCCGTGCCGCGTGTACACAAGAACAATCATGCTACGATAGTGGGTGTTCCTGAGTCAGCGTTGAGACCAATGCGGGTTCTGTTCCCTGGGCAACCGGTGTTCTATTATGGCTATCCACTAGGTCTAGCCATAAATGGCGTCGAACCTTATCTGCGAGCCGGTGTAATAGCAGGAGTTGACACAACCTCTGCCCTGGTATACTTGGATGCTCAGAATTTTCCGGGCTCAAGCGGAAGCCCGGTCTTTCTGAATCCTACAGAACCCATTAATGTTGGAGCGGTATTCGTCGGTGTAATCTCAGGATACATACCCATGCATAAGCGGTTGCTAAGCGAACGGACGGGCGCGATCGAGATGATACAAAACGAGAACTCCGGCATTGCCGTTGTTGTGCCTGCTGACGCGGTTTTGCGCCTTGGACAAGATGCCTTGTATCGTCATATTGCAACGGCAGGTCGACCGTAGTCTGTGAATGCATCGGGTCCCAGTAGATCGTGACGCTGGTTGCTGTGGAAATCAGCAGCCAAAACTTCACGCCAAAGGTGCGCCCGGTGCCACATCCGCTTGCGCCTGCCCGCCGAAGGAGGGGTGGGTTCCTGTGATGAATATCACGGGATATGCGTGAATCCCGAATTGCTCTTACCTCCGCAAACTCTGCCGCCTTGAATCCTCAATCCCACCTGCCGCTTCGCTTCTAATGGGGTACCGAAGAATGCAGCGGCGTATGAGGATGTACGACGGGCACACAAAACGACCGGTCTACAAATCCCGCTCCTCCGTCGGCGGGCAGGCGTGGACGGCTGGGGTACCGGATTGAGAGGATCCCACGTCTAAAGACGTGGGGCACCGGAACATGATGGCGCAACGGGTGGGCCACCGGACAGGGAATTCTCCGGTTGCGCTGTCTGCGCCCGTCCGTTACTATGCGACAAACCTAAACCGGTTCTATGCAAAGGAAACCCCGCCGCCGAACATGCGCATAATAACCGACAGCCCCGAGTTTTTCCGTAAGATCCACCCGGATATGACGGTGCGGTGGAGACCGCTCGATACGGGGCAGACGAGGGCGTCTGCCGCCCACGCGGACAAGGCGCTATCTGCCGCCCACGCGGACGAGGCGCTGTCTGCCGCCCACGCGGACTCCGGGCAGGTTGGGAAGGCCGGTAGCGACACGCGAAGCGTGTTTCAGGGGCTGTTCAAGGACAAGGAATGCCATGAGGCGGAAGTTGCATCATCGCAAAGCTGGCATACCTATTGCCTCACCGAAGCCTCCGAGAGCTCCCAGTACGATCTCCTCGTGCGTCTCGCCCAGGAAAACAGCCCCCTCCCCAATGGCCTGCTCTGTCTCGCCGGCGAAGGTCGTGGTTTCCACGGTTTCCGCAAACGCCCCTGGGCCGCCCCGCCGGGAAATATCTACATCTCCTGCTACTGGGCGCCCAATTGCAAAATCGAACATGCCGGGGTGGCGTGGATGGTGCTCGCGGCGGTGTCGGTGGTGGACGCCATCGATCTCCTGCCGGGCCTGAACGGGCGGGCATCTATCAAATGGGTGAACGATATCCTCATCGATGGCGCCAAGGTGTGCGGGGTGCTGGCCCACAGCCTCACCGAGGGAGATGTAACCACCGGAGCGATCCTTGGAATCGGCCTCAATGTAACCGCCACTCCCGATGTGGATTCCACCCCCTATGTCCCGAAAGCGGGTTGCCTGACCGATTTCGCGGGGGAGGACTGTGTCCTCACTCAGGCCATGGCCATGACTGCCCTTTCGCAGACGCTGGATGCGAATTACCGCCGCTTACTTGAGGGAGGCTACGCCTCTTTGCTCGCTCGCTACCGGGAGCGGTCGGCGGTAATCGGAAGGCGGGTGCGGATTTGCCGCGATACGGCCGAAAGCGAGCCGCCGGAGATGGCGCGGGGAGAGGTGGCGGCGATCGGAGACGATTTGGAGCTGTTTCTAAGGGATCGGGACGAACCGGTGGTCTCGGGAAGATTAATTCTGGAAGATTTAATCCGCTCTTGATCGAACTCGCTGAATTTGCTATAATACCTTTATCACATATCTGAACTAATAGCGGGGTGGGCTAGCCCCGTTCAAAATATAAATCGGGCTTGTCCTTTAAGCGGGACAACACAACTACAGGAGTATCTAACAACATGCACTCAGCAGAGTTGCTCTATATCTGCGCCTCAGCGTTTGTGGCTGTGTTCGTGCTATTGATTCTGTTAGCCGTCGTCATGCGGTTGATAATGATATTGTTTCCTCATAGACAGGTCCGAACCGATGCCGCTGTATTGGCCGCGTTAACCTCAGTCGTGACAACTTTGTACCCCGGAACAAAAGTAACCAAGGTCGAGGAGAAAAGATGATCTTCACGGAAAAGACTAAAAAGGTCAGAGTCATGTTCACCCCGTTCCGCGACGGGCTGCAAAGCTCGTTCGGCGGAAAGGTACGCCTGAACGATATCCTTCCCGCGATGGAAGCCTCGGCCAGGGCCGGTATAAAACATTTCGAATTCGGCGGCGGCGCCCGTTACCAGGCGCCCTATTTTTACCTCGGTGAGGATCCCTTCGACGATATGCAGAAAATGCGCGACGCCGTCGGGCCCGAACCCGACCTGCAGATATTGACTCGCTCGGTCTCCGGCGTAACCCTGACGACCCAGTCGATGGAAGGCCTGAATCTTCAGGCCAAACTCATGAAAGAACACGGCACCACCTGGGATCGCAACTTCGACTACATGAACGACGTCGAGAACCTGGTCAAGACCGGTAAGCCGATCGTCGACGCCGGCATGCACCACCAGGTATGTATCGCCCTCATGGGTCTGCCGTTCGAATCCGACACGGTGCACACCGCCGAGTTTTACACCAATATCGGCAAGCGCCTGCTCGACAGCGGCATGCGCATCGACAGCATTTGCCTGAAAGACGCCAGCGGCACCACCGATCCGAAGACCATCTATGACACCGTGGTGGCTCTCAAGAAAATCATGCCGCCGGAGATAATTCTCTGGCAACACACCCACGACACCGCCAGTACCGCCGTTGCCTGTTACATTGCCGGCATTGAAGCCGGTGTGGACGGTGTCGATCTGTCGGTGCGACCGATGGCGAGCGGCACGGTTCAGCCGGATGTGCGCTCAATGGCGCACGGCCTGAAGGGGACCGGGTATGTACTCGATATCGACGTCTCCAAAATGAGTGAGATCGAGAACATGCTCAACGAACTGATGAAAGATTACGACTTCAATCCGACCACGACCACGGCCGATGCCCGCGTGCTGGGTTTCCCCATGCCCGGCGGAGCGATCGGGCCGAATGTCCACATGATGGTCAAGGCCGGTATTCTCGATAGGTACAGCGAAGTCCTGGCCGAGTTCCCGGTAGTGGTGGAGGCCGGTGGCGCCTGGACGAGTGTGACGCCCGGGAGCCAGCAGTACTGGTTGCAGGCGTTCAACAATGTCCTCTACGGACGCTGGAAGAAGATCGATGCCGGGTTCGGCAAGGCCGTTCTCGGATATTTCGGCAAGACGCCGTTGCCGCCCGATCCGGAAGTGATCAAAGTCGCCTCGGAGCAATTGGAGTTGCCGGTGTTTACAGGCGACCCGCTCGAGGCCGCCCCGAAGAACATCGCCGCCGCCCAGGAGGCGCTCAAGGAGAGGAATATCCCGGTTAACGACAAGAATACTTTCCTCGTTCTCGCGGCCATGGTGCCGAATAAGAAGATGGAGCTTAACGAGGGTATCCGGCTCCTGACCGGCAAGGCGAAAATTGATATTCCGCTTAAGAAGAAGGAAAAGCCTGCCGCGCCGGCGGCCCCGGCGGCGGCTCCGGTCGCGGCCGCGGCGCCCGCTATAACGGGTCCGGTGACGACGCGTTGTACGGTCGAGGAGAACGGTTCGCGGCGGACTTTCAATGTCACCGTCGAGCCCCTTGGCGGCGGTGTTGCTCCGGCGGCGGCTCCGGCCCATCCGGCCTCGGCGGTGGTTCCGGCCGCGTCCAACGGAACCCCGGTCTATTCGACCTTCACCGGCCTCGTTGAGGTGGTAGATATTATGGTAAGTGTAGGTGACGCCGTCACCAAGGGACAGGCTGTTGCCGCCGTCGAGGCTATGAAAGCCCGGCACGACATCAAGAGCCAGAGTGCGGGTACGGTCTCCAGCATCGAAGTAGAAATCGGCGACGAGGTCGACTCCACCAAACCCATTCTTACCATCTCATAGCGGACCGGAAATATGGATACAGCTTTAGAATTAATACAGAGTTCCGGTTTCGCCAACCTCACCTGGGGTAATGTCGTCATGTACATTATCGTGGGGGTGCTGATTTACCTGGCCATTGTCAAACACTATGAACCCCTGCTCCTGATCCCGATATCCTTCGGCACGGCCCTGGCTAATCTGCCCCTGGCCGAGCTGGGCGCCTACCAGGACGGTATCCTCGGTTTCATCTACACCCACGGGGTGCGGACCGAGGTCCTGCCGCCGATTATCTTTCTCGGGGTCGGGGTCCTGACCGATTTCCGACCGCTGTTGGGTCGGCCGCTGACCTTCCTGCTGGGAGCGGCGGCGCAATTCGGCATCTTCGTGGCGGCTCTCGGTGCGGCCTACCTCCTCGGGTTTACCCCGCAGGAGGCGGCCTGTATTGGTATTATCGGGGGAGCCGACGGACCCACATCGATCTTTCTTACCAGCCAGCTGGCCGACCATTTGCTCGGTCCGGTGGCGGTGGCCGCCTACAGCTATATGTCGCTGGTGCCTGTTATCCAGCCGCCCATCCTGCGATTGCTGACCACGAAGAAGGAGCGGGCGATTGACATGCCGCAGGCCCGGCCGGTGTCCAAAACCGCCGTAATCATTTTCCCGGTGGCGACCGGTATCATAGCCTCCCTGGCGGTGCCTTCGAGCGCCCCGCTGATCGGTATGCTCATGTTCGGCAATATGCTCCGCGAATGCGGCGTGACCGAGCGATTGCGCAAAACCGCCGGTGGCGCCCTGATCGATATTGTTACCATCTTCCTCGGTATCGCGGTGGGGGCGACCATGGACGCCCAGCATTTCCTGACCTGGCGGACCATACTAATCCTGGTGCTCGGCGCGGTGGCGTTCTCTTTCAGCACCGCCGGCGGCATCGTTTTCGCCAAGATCATCAACCTGTTCCTCAGGACGGGAAAGAAAATCAATCCCTGTATCGGCGCCGCAGGCGTCTCGGCGGTGCCGATGGCCGCCCGGGTGGTGCAGAAATTCGTTTCCGACGAAACCGACGGCAGTGTGAACCCGCTCATGCCGGCCATGGGGCCGAATGTGGCCGGGGTCATCGGCTCCGCCGTCGCCGCCGGGGTGTTCCTTACCCTGCTCGGCTGACCGTAAGGTTCGATATCATAGATATAAGCGGGCCTCTCGCCGCCGATAAGGCGGTTCGGGAGGCTCGCTTTTTCATCTTGAAGCAGATTCGGAACGGCGTTCAGACCACATCACGACGCCTTCGCAGGCCTTTGCCGTCACACCGTTAAAGGGAACCGGTTCACCCCACATTTGTTATCTACTACACGTATCATCTGTAATGGCAATCATGACAAGGTACGCATGGAGAGCCCCAGTTCTCTGCAAGAAGCCGAATACGTATAATTACGATATGAAACCTGGAGGAGTGCATGAAGCGACTTTGCGTGGGCATGCTGGCCATGATTCTAATAACTCTGGTGGTGGGCCCGACACAGGCCGAGAGTCCGTGGCCGATGTTTCGGCACGACCTGAAGCACACCGGGCGAACCGATTACACGGGGCCGGCCACCCCGACGCTTTTCTGGACCTTTCAGGCCAATGACGGCATAGCGTCCTCGCCGAGCATCGGGCACAACGGCACCATCTATGTCGGCGCCGGCGGTTACTACAACGGCGGCGGCGATTCGAGCCTTTATGCGATTAATCCCGACGGTTCCCTCAAATGGCAGTTCAAGACCGACTCCGGCACGGCCGTGGGACAATCGGCGGGGATATTCTCGTCGCCGGCAATTGCCGATGACGGCACCATCTACGTGGGGTCGCTCGACAACCACTTCTATGCCATCGAGGATTCGGTTACCTACGGCAAGCTGAAGTGGCGAACCGAACTGCTGAACTGGCCCATCTATTCGTCACCCAGCCTTTACGATGGCCATATTTATTTCGGTAGTCTCAATTTCAGGATGTACAGCCTCGACGGCGACGGCAACATCCGCTGGTGGTACCCGACCGGCTGGTGCATATTTTCCTCCCCGGTGATTCGTGATGACGGCATGATTATCGTGGGTTCCAAAGATCACAACCTGTGGGCTTTCAGGGATTCCCTTCCCTATGGCAGTATCGCGTGGACCTATCCCACCGGGACGTTTTACGACGGGCACCTGATTGACGGCTCGCCCGCCATCGGTGAGGACGGCACTATCTACTTCGGGACCGATCCCTACGGCGCGGCCGAGCAGACGCCGGTGCACGTGGATACCGTATTCTGGGCCGTTAACCCGGACGGTACCCTCAAGTGGAAATTCGTCATGGGTGACGGCGTCGAGTCATCGCCCGCCATCGGCCCCGACAACATGGTCTACGTCGGCTCCTACGATAGCTGTGTGTATGCCATTGAGGATCTCGGTACCGAAGGTTTCATGAAATGGAAGTTCAAGACCGGCGGCCCGGTGGATGCCTCGCCGACGGTCGATGCTGACGGGACGATTTATATCGGGTCGCGCGACGGCAACATGTATGCCCTGAACCCGGACGGCAGTGTCAAGTGGACCTATCCCACCGGGGGCGGCATCGAATCCTCGGTTACCATCGACGGCAAGGGTTACCTGTACTTCGGAAGCTTCGACGGCAAGCTCTATGCCCTGGGCACAGGTGCGCCCGACATGGGAGCCGTCGATGTCATCATCGAGGACAGCATCGCAGTCGGTGTCGAGTATTACCCAACGGTGGTGTTACGCAATTACCGTGACACCGATCAGAACCTGGCAGTGACGCTGGTCATTGAGGACGGCGGGGTGCCGGTATTTTCCG
>CAZVUZ010000150.1:0-7881 GCA_964630485.1 uncultured Ignavibacteriales bacterium | reverse complement strand
AGTTCGTCGATACCTATCCCGACAACATCGAGGCTGTAACGCTGGCCGATCTAAACGATGCCGCCCGCAGATACCTGAACACGGACTCCTACGTCAAGAACACGGTGGTGCCGAAATGAAGAAGACAACAATCTATACAGCGGTTGTGGCAATCGCGGCTATTGCGCTTTTCGCAACCTGTTCTCAGCGCCCCGGCAGCCTTGAAATCGGGCCGGACGGGTACGGCAAGACAACCCTGGCCAACGGTATCACCCTGCTGGTCAATCACGATGAGTCGACCTCCCTTTCGGCCGGGCGCATTCTCATCGGCGGCGGCGTCCTGACCGACAATGCCGGGAACAACGGCCTGACCAACCTCACTGCGAAAATGCTCCTCAAGGGCAACAAGACGATGACGGCGGCGGAGATCACCGAGAAACTCGATTTCCTCGGCGCCAATGTCAGCGTCGACTGTTTCCGCGACTACAGCGCCGTGTCTTTCAACAGCCTGACCGAGAACTTCGACCAGGTTCTGGAGATCGTCTCGCTGTCGCTGGCGGCGCCGACCTTCCCCGCCGAAGAACTGGCCAAGCTCAAGCATGAGACCGAGGGCAACATCAAGGCCATAGACGACAATCAGGGACAGGCCTCCAGCAAACTGTTCTGGAAGACGGCCTACGGGGATGCGGGCTACGGCCTGCCGACCCTGGGTTCGGTCGAGACCATGGCATCCGTAACGGTCGAGGACGTTCGCGGCCATTACGAGAGCTTTGTCGGCGGCGACAACCTCATTGTCGCCATCGCCACGGACCTGCCGCCAAAGGATGTCGTCAGCCTCGTCCAGCGCCGCCTCGGCGACATTAAGCATGCCGCCGATCCAGTAGCTGTCCCGGACGGTAAACTTCAGGACGAGCACGAGGGATTCATGTCCTTCGAACGCAACCAGTCATTCATATTCACGGGCTTTATGATGGACCGACAGGCCCTCCCCGAGGTCGCCAAACTGTCCCTGTTGAACGAAGTTATGGGTAACAATGTGGGCTCGCGGCTGTGGTTCCTCCGGCAGAAAGAAAAGCTGGCCTACGCCGTCTATACCCAGGTCATCGTCGACCGCTACGGTACCGTCTTCCGCGCCGGCATCGGCACCGACACCTCCAAAGTCACCCGGGCATTGGCCTCACTCGACCGGGAATGGAACAAACTGATCGATCACGGCATAACTTCCGAGGAGCTGGACGACGCGCGTATTAATCTCAAGAATAATCTGATTTACCGCATCGACCGGAAGGCCGGCCGGGCCAACAACATGGCCTACTACGAATGGGTCGGGGACAACTACCGCTATGTGCTGGACCTGATCGACACCGCCGATCGCATCAAGCTGGATGAGGTCAATGCCTTCGTTAAAGAGCAGTTTACTCCCGACAGCAAGTATGTTTCCATAGTGGGCAAGAAATAGACCCGTCACGAACAAAGCTTCCAAATATCCACTGTCGGTCCTCTGTGGGGACCGACAGTTTTTTTTCGGCCGCGGCAACCGTTCAGGACAATTGCATGGAAGCGATGTTTTGTTGTTGTCATCACCGACGAGGCATCTCATACTATGGCGAAGGGACCGGTAGTTCATATTCTCCATGAGGTTTCGTACATGAGCGACCTTCACGAAAAACCAGGCAAAGAAAAAATATTTGCCCTGGACCGCCGCATCGTAAGGATGGACCCCATCGATGCCGGGGATACGATACTGGATATCGGAGGAGGCGGCGAGGGAATTGTCGGCCGCCTCGGAGGCGAGCGCGTTATTGCTCTGGACCGCCGTCTCGATGAACTCCTCGAGGCGCCGGCCGGCCCGATGAAACTCGCCGCCGATGCCCGCCGGCTGCCATTTGCGGACGATTCCTTCGACACCGTCACATCCTTCTTTACGCTGATGTATGTCAGGCTGGAGGAGTTACCGGCCGTCTTTGCCGAAGCCTTCAGGGTGCTCTCGCCCGGCGGCGGCCTGTCAATCTGGGATTCGGTTCTCCCGGGCAGGGCCGATGCCCCGCAGGAAATCGTGGCCTTCCGACTGAAAGCGATCCTTCCGCATGAGACTGTGAGAACCGCCTACGGCTGTCGCTGGTCCGATACGAGCCGACACCTGCCCCTATATCGCGCGGCTTGCATAAACGCCGGTTTCTCCGTGCACGATGAGTGGGAAAAAGACGGCGTGATATATTTGCGTCTCGTAAAGCCCTCGCAACAGTGATTCTCCCCCAGCCGTCCCCACGGGCAATTCCGCGCTGAAAAAAGAGCCGCCGGGCAAAAAGCCCGGCAGCTCCCGGAAACAGTGCGATCAATACTGACGCACCTTACTTATAGTCTTAATGCTCCCACCGGGTATTCTCCGCATCAACATTGCCGTAGGTCTCACCGTACCTGAAAACCGCCAGGAGATAATACGAGTCGGGGTAGTCGTGATCGAAAATCCTCTCCGCGCCGATGCTTTGTGCCAACCCGGCAAAACGGTCGTCGGGAGACGGGGAGACGGGAAGGTGGCGAAGGTATGACCGTCGGAACTCCGGGTCGGAGTAAATGCGATCCTCGACAGGCGTCCAGCAGCGAAGCCGCCCGGAGGGTCCCCCCCGATCCTTGCCACGGCGGGGACCGGTCAGGGTGAGGATAATGAAGTCGGGTCGGCGCTCGAGAATATAATCGGGATCGTAATCTTTCTGGAGAAAGCCGCCGTCGCATCGGGCGATATAGCGGTCGGTCAACCCGGTGATATCAATCATTTCGGAATTGGGGCACTCGAACCCGACGATGCCGATATCCATCATGGCCACCGAGAGTGGTTGGCCGCGGCTCTGATCGTTCAGCCATTGGGCCAGGGCCGAGTGACCGTGCTCATACCCCCGGGCCCGCGTCTCGACGCGCTCGTAAAATTCCGTTCGCCGGGAGGCCTGGGCAACCCCGACACTCAACAGCAGGAACACCATCAGCATAAGCTCGAAGCGGGGTTTCAGGAACGGCAATTGCCCCATCAGGTGTGCCCAGCCGACGGCTACAAAAACCGCCACGAGTGGCAAATAGGGCATGACCAGGCGCCAGCCCGGCATCCACCCGGCGCCGGTCAACAAGGGAAGAAAAGTCCCGGCGGCCGCCACCAGGCCCAGGGGAAGAACCACCGGGAGGTAATCGCGCCTCGCCACATGACCGGCAACAGCCGCCAGGATACCTGCCAGACCCAGCACGGGCACCGCCACGCCGTCGGCTATATAGGTCATGGCGCTGATGCCGGGCAAACCTCCGGCCTTGGCATAGAAGGTGTTCGGAAGCAGGGCACCGTCGTATACGAGATATTTGAAGGCCAGATGACCGGCCAGGACCACCGATACGATCGTTCCATTCAGCAACAAAACACGCACCGGGCCCGTCGATATCATTTGCCTCAGCGACGCCGCCAAAGTCGAGGCTCGCGACAGACGATCGGAGCGCAGGAAAAGCAGAGCCGCCTGGGCGGTCCAGAAGACGGTGAATAACAGGATGCCCTCCGGACGGGTGAGAACGGCGGCACCAAAAAGAAGCCCGGATCCCATCCACACCCCGCGATCAGCCTCTTTGAAACCTATAAAGACCGCCCCGACCAGACAAAGCGCGAACAATGTGGTCTCCAGACCACTGGTGCTGTTGAGTGAGAAGGCCGGACTTATCGCGACCAGACCGGCCGCACCGACCGCCCAGACATCGGCCATCCTGTCCTTCGGCCGGGATTTTCGCAAAAGGTAACGGGCCAGAGAGAAGGTGAGAAGGATGCTGCCGGCGCCGCAAATAACTCCGATAACCTTTGCCGCCGGCATGGCGACGCCGGCTCCGAAGCCGCGAATCAGGATGGCCAGGAGCGCCATGAGCGAGAAATTGGTGTAACCCTCGACGTGTTCTCCTATGTTGAAATACGGTCCAATTCCCATGGCGAGAAATCTGCTGTAACGAAGCGTTATATAGGCATCGTCATTCGTGTAGTTTCGGTAGTAAAGTACCTGGCAGATGTACACGACTACCACCAGGGCCAACAGTGCATACAGTATCCGTCGTCGCGATCCTTCCATGCGCACCTCCGTCCCGGTCCCTGCCACTCGGCCCGAACCGTAGTTCTCGCAGCTTCGGACATCACTCAAAGAAAGATCCCGCACGCTACACGGCGCGTCAGGGCATACGAATCCCCTGCGACGCAGCGAACGCGTCGAAATCGAATCCAGTTTTCCGTGTGGATCTAAAAGGTGAGGATTACTGTGGGCTCAAAAGCCCAGATCCACGGCAAGTGATGCCTCTAAGGTGCATCTGGTGCGATCACGATGTTTCCGGTTGGTCCGTGTCTGAGACACCCGCAGGTATCGCGCACAGACCCCGTCTACGACGGTTATACTTCAATGACGCAGGCTCGGAGAGAATGTTTCGCCGAAACCGAATAAAGAGAGCGCAAAGTCTGCGAATGAGACCGGCAGAAGTCGTGCTGCGCCAGCAGGGGCCAAATACTCCGGCGCCCTGAAGTCGCCCAATCGGGACAAAAAGGGCGCTTGCCCCCAAACGGCTTTCCTGTTATTATTCAGGCCGCTAAGGGGGATGGGATATTCCCCCGGGCAATGAAGAAAGAGCTGTAAACAACGTCTATATTAGACACAAAGTGTCTGTTTTTTGGAGGCATCCATGGGTAAGTTTAGTGTTCCTTTTCCGCAAAATGAACCGGTTCTGAGCTACGCTCCCGGAAGTCCGGAACGCGACGAACTGCTGACGGCGCTGGCCGAACTTAAGGCTAATCCGATTGAGATTCCGCTGGTTATCAATGGCCAGGACGTCAAAACCGACAAGAAAATAGCCATCACCGCCCCTCACAATCATGACCTGAAGCTGGGCTTCTACTATCAGGGTGGCGAGAAGGAAGTCAAGATGGCGGTCGAGACCGCGGTTGAAGCCCAGGCCGCCTGGTCGGTCATGCCCTGGGAACACCGCGCGGCGATTTTCCTGAAAGCGGCCGACCTTCTCACCGGGCCCTATCGCGCGATTGTAAATGCCGCCACCATGCTGGCCCATTCGAAGAATATCTTCCAGGCCGAAATCGATGCCGTTTGCGAGCTGGCCGATTTCTTCCGCTTCAATGCGTATTACATGCAGCAGATTTACGAAATCCAGCCGGCCAGCAGTCGCGGTATTTGGGATCGCGTCGACCAGCGCCCGCTCGAGGGATTCGTCTTTGCCGTGACGCCGTTCAATTTCGTTTCCATCAACGGCAACCTGCCGACGGCTCCGGCCATGCTCGGCAATGTCACCGTTTGGAAACCGGCCTCAACCGCCTGCTACACCTCTCACTTCCTGATGAAGATCTTCCGCGAGGCGGGTTTGCCGGCGGGTGTCATCAACATGATCTTCGCCCGCGGCGCCGACATTGGTGACAATGTGCTTAAGAACAAACACCTGGCCGGGATCCACTTCACCGGCTCCACCGCCGTTTTCCATAGAATGTGGAAGACCGTCGGTGAGAACATCGCCAACTATCGCTGCTACCCGCGCATTGTCGGTGAGACCGGCGGTAAGGATTTCATCTTCGCCCATCCGTCAGCGCAGGTCGCTCCGCTGGTGACCGCCATCACGCGCGGCTCCTTCGAGTTCCAGGGCCAGAAATGCTCCGCGGCATCACGTTGCTACATTCCCAAGTCGCTCTGGCCTCAGGTCAAGAAAGGCCTCCTCAAGCAGGTCGGCGAATTGAAAATGGGTGATCCCGAAGATTGCACCAACTTCGTCAACGCCGTCATCGACGAAGCCGCCTTTGATTCCATCACCGCCTATATCGACTATGCCAAAGGCTGTGACGCCGACGAGATTATCGCCGGGGGAAATTACGATAAGTCGAAGGGTTATTTCATCGAGCCGACCGTGGTGGTCACGACCGACCCGCATGACAAGCTGATCGAAGAGGAGATCTTCGGCCCCGTGATGACGATTTACGTTTACGAGGATAGCGACTTTGCGAAGACCCTGCACGAGTGCGACAACACGTCGCCCTACGCCCTGACCGGCGCCGTCTTCTCTACTGACCGCAAGGCCATCGAACTGGTCGAGCGCAAACTTCGTAATGCTGCCGGCAATTTCTACATCAACGACAAGCCCACCGGCGCCGTCGTCGGCCAGCAGCCCTTTGGGGGCGGCCGGGCCTCGGGGACCAACGACAAGGCCGGCGGCATCCAGAATATGCTTCGCTGGGCGTCACCGCGATCCATCAAAGAGACCTTCGTACCGCCGACGGACTACAAGTACCCCTTCATGGGTTAATTGATGATTGCGGTTCGTTCTCGGACCTGAAAGGACAAAGGCTGCCGAATACAATGTATCGGCAGCCTTTTTCGTGTCCCCCCTCCGCTTCACGCCCGCTATTCATTTACCAGGGTGGGAACCACCAGTCAACGAAACAGATGAGGTCGGCGATGTCGACCTGCCCATCATCGTTGCAGTCGGCCGAACTCATCACCGGCGGTTCCGATCCGTTACCGAACATGTAATCAACGAGGTACACGAGATCGGATATGTCCATCGATCCGTCGTCGTTGATATCACCCTTCTGTGACGTTATGGCCGCAAATGACGTCTGCGGTATTACCAGGCAGACAATCAGGGCCAAGGCCAATATCAGGCGGGCGGTGTTGTTGTGAGAATTGCGTTTGAGCATACCAACCTCCCACGGCTCTCCATAGGTTCGATTCTGAGTGGGTGGAATCGTCAGTGATCTCGACGAAATCGACGAGAAATTCGCGGTTCAACCCACCGGTTCCGTTGAAGATAGTTGATGGTGGCTAAATGAGGGTGGTGGAGATGCAGTGACACTCTGTGTCCTGCTTAATTATACTGCCGTCAAGGGTATTTGCAAGGCCTTAATCGCCCGGGGCAACATTTGCGCCGGTAGTATCCTGCCTCCAGACAAAAAGAGATCACCCGGGACTGCTCTGCCCCGGGTGATTGTCAGGCTCTAACTTATGTGCGACCAGCGACTTGTAAGTCGCCCTAATCGACCGGTGGGAAGAAGACACCCACCCAGCAAACGAGATCGGAGATGTCGATCTCGCCATCGCCGTCGCAATCGAACCTCGCAAGAGGAATTGCGCCCGGGCCGCCGCCGAACATCCAGTCTACAATAAAAACCAGGTCGGCAATATCAACCGAACCGTCATCGTTGAAATCACCCCGCAAAAACGGTTCGAATATTGTCAGGGAGCCGTTGTAGACTTCGACGTTCCAGGCCGGCACGGTGACCGTCTCGACGAAAACAGAATCATAGGGCGGACTGCTCACGACATCCCAATAAAGACAAACATCCTCGACCCATTGCAGACAGCGAAAGAAGGGCGAATCGACAATCGAGTCCTGCACCAGGCCGATGCACTGGCCCTCGGGGGTTGAGAAACAGAAGTGGTCGGCCATGGCCGTCTGAACCATAATATTCACTGTTCGGTCGGTCATGGTATCGGGGATATCGTAGACATCCATGAGCAGCTTAATCAGCACCCCATCCTGCTGTGGTCCGATTCCGGGTGTCGTCGGCGGACCGGGCTGGTCGGCGATGGCGACAATATTGAGATCAGTCGCCTGCCCACCGAGCGAACGGGAGTCCATTGTCTCCCAGCCCGCTGTCAGGGTTCCGCTGCTGTCGATCCCCCCGCTGTAGATCTCGGTGGTGTCGACGTGGTAGAAATCCCACGAGTCGTATCCCGGCACCAGCGTTGAGTCGAGACAGACCTCGCCGGACCACTGGTTACAAGCCCAGTGAGTTGTGTCTACTATAGAGATAATCTCGGTGGTGAAAACGGCTATATCCGGGCGGTCGAGCTGGACCCAGAAATTGTAGCCGGCGACACTGTCGAAGTAATTTGAGAG
>CAZVUZ010000149.1:5238-7900 GCA_964630485.1 uncultured Ignavibacteriales bacterium | reverse complement strand
ACGCTGCCGGCGCGGGTTCTGCGGGGACCGAAGTAGTCACCGGTCTCGGGCACACGTTTGATCTTGCCGACAAATCGCTGTGCACCAACCGTTAGCGTAGGGCACATCCCCATAACTGCACGGTATCACGACAAGTTAAACATGTTCTGTGAGAACATCCGCTGCATGTGAACGGCATTACGTCTTCTGAACCAAGGACGCGGTTATGTCATACCTGGTTACGTTCCTGGCTTATGAGATTTGCGAAATGCCGCTCCGGGGGGCTTTTTACCGCGTTTTTCTGACGGCCGACCGAGAAAACGATGTTATATTACGAGCCGGAATAATATGAATCGGCCCGATGGCAATGCGAGACTTTGTGAGTATGAAAACAACCGGGATTATTTTCGACATCAAGAAATACGCGATCCACGACGGCCCGGGGATTCGCACGACCGTGTTCCTCAAGGGTTGCTCCCTGGACTGCCGGTGGTGCCATAATCCCGAGAGCAGGCTCGCCGAGCCACAGCATCTCGAAAGCGAAATGGTCGTCCGCCGAGCGGGCTATTACTCACTTACAGAACAGAATGTGGTCGGCAGAGAGATGTCGGTCGCCGAGGTTATCTCCGAAATAAGAAAAGACCTGGTCTTTTACCAGGAGTCGGGTGGCGGCGCCACGTTTTCCGGTGGAGAACCGCTACATCAACCGGCGTTCCTCGAGGCGCTTTTGCGTGCCTGTCATAATGAGGGTATCGCGACTGCCGTCGATACTTCCGGTTACGCGCCGGCCGGGGATTTCGAAAGAATAGGACCGCATACAGATCTCTTTCTGTATGACCTCAAACTTATGAACGACGCCGACCACGAGAAGTACACCGGCGTATCGAATCGGCTGATCCTGTCAAACCTCAGGCGTCTGGCCGAGGCCGACAGCCGGCTGGAGATCAGGGTGCCCCTGATACCGGGTATTACCGACACGGAATCGAACCTCGCGGCCATGGCGGATTTCTTAGGACCCCTGAAAAACGTGCGCCGGATTACTGTTTTGCCGTACAACAAATTGGGGGAAGACAAGCTCCGCCGGTTCGGCATGACCGCCCGGCTGGAGAGTCTCGACACGCAGTCGGCCGAGTTTGTCGCGAGCCGTGTTGAGATATTTGAATCACAGGGTTTCTCGGTTAGCATTGGAGGATAGACTGACATGAACAAGCGGATCGAAGAGCTCCGTCGCCGGAGTCTTGAGGCCGTCCCGCATATTTCTCTGGAGCGCGCCTCACTGCTCACGGAGTTCTACGGCAGCGGTCGGGCCGACCGGGTGTCGGTGCCGGTGGCGCGCGCCCTGGGGCTCAAACACCTCCTGGCCAACAAGGCCGTCTGCATTAATCCCGGCGAATTGATCGTTGGTGAACGAGGCCCGGCACCGAAGGCTACCCCCACCTATCCCGAGATCTGCACCCATACCCTGAAGGATTTTGAAATCCTCGATACGCGCGAGAAGGTGTCGTTCAAGGTCGATGACCATGCGCGAAAAGCCCAGCAAGAGACTATCATTCCCTTCTGGTCGGGACGCTCCATCCGCGACCGGATATTCGAAGAGGTCGACCCCGAATGGGTGGCGGCCTACGAGGCCGGCATTTTCACCGAGTTTCAGGAGCAGCGCGCTCCGGGTCACACCGTCCTCGGCGACAAGATCTATCGTAAGGGTTTTACTGATTTAAAGGGCGACATCCGCAAGAGCATCGACAGCCTCGATTTCTTCAACGACCCCGAGGCCTTCGAAAAACGCGAGCAGCTGAAGGCCATGGATATCGCCGCCGATGCCCTGATCATGTTCGCCCGGCGCTACCGTGACGAACTGAAACGCCTTGCTAAAGAGGAGTCCGACCCGGGTCGCCGGGAGGAACTCGAACAGATGGCCGCCATCTGTGAACGCGTCCCCGCCAACGCCCCGACAACTTTCTGGGAGGCCCTGCAGTATTACTGGTTCGTTCACCTCGGCGTGATTACCGAACTCAACACCTGGGACTCCTTTAATCCCGGACGGCTCGACCGGCACCTCTATCCCTTTTACCGGCGCGAAATCGAGGCCGGGACCCTGACCGAGGCGCGTGCCCGGGAGTTGCTGCAATCGTTCTGGGTCAAGTTCAACAATCAGCCGGCGCCGCCCAAGGTGGGCGTCACGGCGCAGGAGAGTAACACCTACACCGACTTCTGCCTGATCAATGTGGGGGGCGTGACGGAAAGCGGTGAAGATGCGGCCAACGAGCTGTCATACATGATCCTCGACGTCATCGAGGAAATGCGCCTCTTACAGCCGAGTTCCATGGTTCAGATAAGCAGAAAAAGCCCGGATCGACTGCTGAAGCGGGCGCTGAAGATAATCAAAACGGGTTACGGACAGCCTTCGCTTTTCAATACCGACGCCATCGTCCCGGAACTGGTGCGGCAGGGTAAATCAATTGCCGACGCCCGCAACGGCGGCGCCAGCGGCTGTGTGGAGGCCGGCGCTTTCGGCAAAGAGGCCTATATCCTGACCGGTTATTTCAACCTGACCAAGGTTCTCGAAATCACCCTGCACAACGGCCGCGATCCCCGCACCGGAAACAAACTGGGTATCGAAACGGGGCAACCGGAGACATTCTCCAGCTTCGAGAACATTTTCGCTGCTTTCCGCAGCAACATT
>CAZVUZ010000149.1:0-5228 GCA_964630485.1 uncultured Ignavibacteriales bacterium | reverse complement strand
GGCAATCGCGTCATCGAAAGGCTCTGGGCGCAATATCTCCCGGCGCCGTTCATGTCGCTCGTGATTGATGACTGTATTGCCACCGGCAAAGACTACAACAACGGCGGCGCGCGGTACAACTCTTCGTATATTCAGGGCGTGGGCCTGGGCTCTATTACGGATTCGCTGGCGGCAATCAAGTATCACGTTTTCGACAACAACAGCCTGTCCCTGAAGGACCTGGTGGAGCAACTTGATTCAAACTTCAAGGATGATTCCGACCTGCGCGACAAACTGCTCAACGGCACGCCCAAGTACGGCAATGATGACGACTACACCGATGACATCCTCCGGGAGGTTTTCGAAGCCTACTTCGTCGCCGTTGACGGCCGTCCCAACACCCGCGGCGGACATCACCGGATAAACCTTCTGCCCACCACCTGTCATGTTTATTTTGGCAGTGTCGTCGGGGCTACACCCGACGGGCGCCCGGCCGGCGAACCGCTTTCGGAAGGTATCTCCCCCGTCCAGGGAGCCGACCGCCACGGCCCGACGGCGGTATTGAAATCGGCGGCAAAGATTGATCACCTGCGCACCGGCGGAACGCTTCTGAACCAGAAATTCACGCCTCAGGTACTCGCAACCGAGGACGGCATCGACAAGCTGGCTCATTTGATAAGGGCCTATTTCAGGATGGACGGTCACCATATCCAGTTTAATGTCGTCAGCGCCGACACCCTGCGCGCGGCCCAGAAAGAGCCTGACAGGTATAGAGACCTGATCGTGCGGGTGGCCGGTTACAGTGACTATTTCGTGGATCTCGGCGTTGATCTGCAAGACGAGATCATCCGCCGTACGGAACACGGCGAGGCATAATCTCTAATCGCTCTATTCGAATGGATTAGGTCGCTGCGGCCTTGAGTCTGCCGCACTCTGCTGTCGCACTTCGAAACTACGGGGAACGCTCCCAAAGAGACCATTACCGATATATCGCTCTTCCCTCGGTACGTAAATGTACCCGTTGCCCTGGTCGGGCACCCAGTCGAAAGCCCAGCTTTCGGTGCTGAAGAAGAAGGCGTTGACGTTGACGAGGTAGACACCGCCACTGGTGAGATCCGACCAGCGAATGCCGATTTCCATAACATTGGTGTCCTGGGAAATATTGTGATAAACCAACCCGGTGGTGTCGAACTGCCGCACCCAGTCGCCGGTCCACAGCGAGAGACAGGTCTCTCCCCCGTGCAAGCCGAGAATCATCCGGTAGTCGGCGCCGATGCCGTTCAGACTACCGGCCGAGAATTCGGTCAGGCCCGTGGCGGGGTTCATATCCGCATCTATGTAAACGGCAAGGTCCACACCGGTGTCGTAGTAGGCGTGTATCCAGTTGGCGGAAAACTCGTAGCGTAATTCCAGTACCGTGTCCGTCGAGCGCGCCAGCACCCGCCGGACATCCTGCGGCAGGAGTTCGGCATTGCCGTCGGTGGCCATGATCTCCCACTTGTAGACAACGGTCATGGTATCGCCGTAACCGACATGGCCCTCGGCGTCGTAGCCCCGCGCCGTGATCGTATGATAGCTGCCAATTTCGAGCGACGAGGCATCCCAGTAATAGTTGAACGGAACCGTAAAGTCGTCCGCCCCCGCCTGGTACACGCCGTCGATGTAGAACTCGACCCGCTCGACTCCGACCGGGTGCGCCGTACTGACGCCGACAACAACGCTGTCGCCGACGATGGAACTGTCAAACGGAATCAGGACATCGACAATCGGGATCAGGGGATCATCGCCGGTGCTAAAATTCCAGGTATATTCGGCCGGCAGGTTATTGCCGAAGGTGTCGGCAACGACGGTAGTGACGGTCGCCGTGTAGGCCGTGTTGTATTCAAGGCGCGGATCGGGCGTATACGTGGCCATCAAATCAGCATAGCTGACGCTGCCGGTAGCGCCCTCGACAGAGAAAGTCGTGTCGGTCAGGGTCGCAGGATCCATCGCCTTGGAAAACGTCACCCGGAACGGCCCTGTAGCCGCCACTCCCGTGGCGCCATTTACGGGATTGGTGGTCACGACCTCCGGCGGGATGAGTGCAGGATCGGCCCCGGTCGTAAACGACCAGACATAGGCATCGGCCAGGGCATTGTCGGCAGTGTCGGTGATACCGGTGTGAAGCGTCACCGTGTAGGTAGTGCTGTAGGCCAGGTCATCATCCGGGGTAATCGTGGCCACGCTGTTGTCGACATCGCGAAGTCCGGTAATTGCCGGGCTGGCGGAAAAGGTCGAGCTGGTAACTGTATTGATATTGACAGGCTCGGAGAATATGGCGGATATGGTAATGCCCACGTCAACGGCCGTAGCGCCGTTGGTCGGATTGGTATTTACCACCGTCGGCCGGGTGGTATCCGCAACCGGGCCGTTGGGTCCGTCATCACCACCGCAGTTGGTCATGAGGAGTCCGAACAGGGTCAGTGTTGCGAAAACGATAAGAGTGCTTTTTCTCATAGCGTCGATGATTATCTCCTCACGGCAGGATTAATGGGGTCACGTGCTCCTTATATACCTGAATCGACAAAAGGTGGCAACGAATCGAGCAAAATCGTTCCCGGCAAACAATATACGTAGCAACCGTGAGTGCCTTTTGCGACACTCACGGCGATTGGCCGGGTTCTTGTCAATGCCGTAAGCGGCTGTCTGTCTATGGCTTGGTGGGTGGTATGATAACCTCATGCAATTTGAGCCAGTCGATCATCTCCTGCATATTTTTGGCCAGGAAGAATCGCCCGGTGTCATACACGCCGTAATCGGCCCCGGCCATAGCGGCGGCATAGCGGGTGGAGTTTGAGTAATAGAGCCACTGCTGTACCCACATTTTCTCTATGTTTTCATCAAAGGGACTGCCGCCCTGTGCCGGTCCCTGGGCCGCGCCGGCATCCCAGGCCGCCTGCAGAAGGCGGGTGGCGGTCAGGGTCATCTCGTTGGTTTTCTCAATAGTGTTATCCAGAGATTCGAAATGCCCGTCGGTCCATTGACTGCTGTGACAACTCCGGCACACTTTTTTCATGAGGTCTTTTCGAAGTTGCTGTTCGCCTTCGTCAATAAGAGCTCCCCTGACCGGCTCACCCGTCAATTCGGTAGGCAAGTTCAATCCGGCCTTGTTCTTAATAAACGAGGTGTTCGGGTCACGCGGATGCGGGTGGGCATAAACGAGCCCGAAGATCCTTGTGTAAAGGCGATCGCTCATCATATGCGAACGCGGGGCGATCACCTTGCCATCGCCGTCGGCCAGCAGGCTGACATGACAGACGGCACAGGTCGGAGCGGTGAAATCTTCACCCACCGTCCACGGGACGGCGTCGAAATCCCAGTCGTGTTTCAGGCTGGAATAGAGATTGCCCATTTTGCTCGCGCCCCAGACCTTGTAAGCCGGTACATCCGGTCCCTTGTGACACTCCGAGCAGGTGTGCGGCTTGCGGGCCACCTCGATGGAGAAACCGTGGCGGGCATGACAGGACGTGCATGATCCGAGTGATCCGTCCGGGTTGATACGCCCCACGCCCTGGTTCGGCCAGCCCGACAACTCGGGGAAAGTCATCTCGCCGAAGACGGTTGGACGCGTCCGACTGCCGACTACCTCGACTTTCGTGCCGTGACAATAATAGCACGAGGCAGCATTGGTCTCGTCGTCCGGATCCTGAAGCTGTAAGGGCGGGTTGTCAAATGTCTGGACTCCGTTGATCGATTTCAAGAGGAGCTGGTATACGGGGTTACGGTCCAGATTGATATGGGCATTGGACATCAGGTTCTGAAGGTACTGCCCTTTCTCGGCCGGGTGACAGACGGCGCAGTCGTCCGGCGAAACCACGGTGTGGATGGTGTTGCCATTGTGATCGAAGGAGTCTTTGTGGGTGTCGGCATTCATGGTGTGGCACTCGGCGCACCCCACGACGTTATTCATTAGCGACGCAGGAACTTCCGTGGCCGACATACGCGAGTGCATGTAATCCTGGCCGAGGGCCGATGCCGGCGTAACATGAGAGTGACGACTGCTCTCCCAATCCGCCACGATACCGGGAGTGATGGCCCGATGGCAGATGAGACAACCATCGGTGGCCCCGCTGACGCTGGGGGCGGCCGAGGCGACGGCAACGGACAGAACCAGAACAACAACCGAAATTGCGATGACTCGGAACATGAAACTCCTCCTCGAGCTTTTTTCCACATTTGACAACCTTGCGATCTCAAATCATAGGATATTTCGTCTATAAGGCAAGAGATTTCCGTCCGTAATATGTCCCCGGCAAAATCAAATTTGCCACGACCGTGAGACCGATCTTCCGTCGGCAAGACCAACAATGATCGATTCCGGGTCATGGCCGCGATTTTATCGTTTTCACCACTCCATTAAATTGAAAATAGACTATTTCAAATTGAAACAACCGGCGCATCTAACGGGCCCCGGCTGCTTGACTTAAGACATTATAATACAGCGCCTTGAGAAGAAAGTGTGGGATTGGTCCACTAGTTGCTCTCTAGGGTGATCGGTAGATTGATTTTTATGGTGAAGTGGAAGTGATCCGTTGACTCCAGCCTTTGTAACAACTGGTTCTCTTGAGTACCCTGTCCCCCTGAGGGGCGGGCCGTGCCTTTTCACCCATCTCGCATTGATAAACCTCTCTTCCTCTGATCTGACATGTTCGCGAGAGGTTTGCCCCGCTTCGTCAGTCCCGGTAGACAACGAGATCGCTTCACCAGATCTTCTGCGGTCGGGCGAAGCGGGGCGCTTTTTTATTGGATTCGCCGGGGCCCGGCAGCAAACCGCCCCGGGACATATACCGGCAACCTCTAATCAATGTCTGTTTAAAGGAATGCGATGAACGACACCAACGAGTACCTGATCCTGGTGATCAACCCCGGTTCCACTTCGACAAAGATCGGGATCTATAGAAACGAGGAATGCATCCTTTCCGAGGAGATCAGTCACAGCTCCCGGGAGCTCCAAGCCTACCCGGACATAATGAGCCAGCAGGAATTCCGCGAGGAACTGATTTTGAGGGCTCTGGAGGGGGCCGGCTTTAAGATTACGGATATTAACTGCATAATCGCCCGCGGCGGCGCCCTGCGCCCCCTCCCGATAAAATTTATCAGCGTCCGGGACAAATGTCAGTTGGGGAATGCCAGCGCACAGCAGTAGTGCGTGCCTTGATTAATGATCCTGAAATTTTTAGGAATATTAAGCCGGAAGAATCAATGGGGTT
>CAZVUZ010000148.1:6978-8323 GCA_964630485.1 uncultured Ignavibacteriales bacterium | reverse complement strand
GTCTGCGGCAAGGACCCCGAAACCGCCGCCCTGCAGGATCTCCTGATCCATTGCAGCAAAGCCATCAGCTGGGTGGTACGCCAAAATAACCAACCTCAGGATCGAGAAGTCGGCCGCTTCCTGCTTGAGGCTCTCTTTACCACCATTACCAATGTCAACTTCGATCCCAAAAGTCTATCGGCGATGATCGATCGGGCCATCGAAATCTATGTCGCACATGGCGGGACCAACGACGCAACCGGCGAAGGTGATGGCGATGCTGTGACGGCCAAACTGGCCATTCCCGATGACATCAATGCCCGCATCGACCTGGGCGAAAAAATCTCGCCGTGGTCGCGCGTTCTTAAATTTGGACCCGACATTGCCGGGTTACAGGAATTGACCATGTACGGCCTCAAGGGCATGGCGTCTTACGCTCACCATGCGCAGATCCTGAAGGTCGAAGATGACGCCGTCTACGACTTCACCGAAGAAGCCCTGGCCTTTCTCGCCAGGGAATCGACCGACATTGGCGAGCTGACGACCATGGCCCTGAAGGTGGGCGAGGTCAACCTCCGCGTCATGGAAATGCTCGACCAGGCGAATACGGGCACCTACGGCCATCCGGAGCCGACGCAAATACGCGTCACCCCCTTAAAGGGCAAATGCATCATGGTTTCGGGTCATGACCTCAAGGATCTCGAGGAGCTTCTCAAACAGACCGAGGGCAAAGGCATCAATGTGTACACTCATGGCGAGATGTTGCCCTGCCTGGCCTACCCGGAGCTGAAGAAGTACAAACACCTGGTGGGGAATTACGGCGGCGCCTGGCAGGATCAGCGCCAGGAATTCGACGCTTTCCCGGGGGCGATCCTGATGACCACCAATTGCATCCAGAAGCCCAAAGCCTCATATCATGATCGGATCTTCACCTGTGGCTTGGTGCAGTGGCCCGATGTGACCCACATTTCAGATCGCAACTTCACGCCCGTCATTGAGGCAGCCCTCGCCGCTCCCGGTTTCGCCTCCGACGAGGAACCGGCCTTCGCCATGACCGGATTCGGGCACAACGCCGTCATGGGTGTGGCCGACACGGTGATTCAGGCTGTAAAGGACGGCAAGATTCGGCGCTTCTTCCTTATCGGCGGTTGCGACGGGGCCAAGACCGGCCGCGACTACTACACCGAGCTGGCCGAGGCGGTGCCGGACGACTGCGTCATCCTCACCCTGGCCTGCGGTAAGTTCCGTTTCAACAAACTCGAATTCGGCGATATCGGTGGTATCCCCCGCCTCCTGGACATGGGCCAGTGCAACGACGCCTACTCGGCGATCAAGGTTGCCGGGGCGCTTGCGGAGGCGTTCGATT
>CAZVUZ010000148.1:0-6968 GCA_964630485.1 uncultured Ignavibacteriales bacterium | reverse complement strand
GCCATCCAGATAGCGGTGGCTTTGGCCACGGCTTTCGATTGCGGGGTCAATGACTTGCCGCTGTCGATGGTGCTGAGTTGGTACGAACAGAAGGCTGTCTGCATCCTGCTGACATTGCTCCACCTGGGGATTAAGGACATACGGATAGGGCCGAGCCTGCCGGCGTTCATCGGCAAGAACGTGTTAAACGTTCTTGTTGAGAACTACGCGTTGAAACCGATCACAAATGCAAAGGATGACCTGGCCACGATGCTGGCCGGGTAAGATTTTCGCCGATGTTGACAGCGACAAAATAGAAGGGCGTTACCCCCGGCAAATACCGGGGGTAACGTCAAGCTCGTCCTTAAGCCGGGTTCGTCATCCGTTGACAACGTTGCGAAACCCGACATCACCCGCTCCATGGCGGGCCGTCAGATCCCCCTTTGTTCAAAAGCCGTCTTCCTCAGCTGCAGCCGCTGGTCGCGCCGCAGGTCTCGCACTTGAGACAGGTGCCGTTGCGGACCATGGTAAACTGGCCGCATTCCGAACACATATCTCCTTCGTACCCCTTTAATCGCGCCGTTCTGATGGCGTGATGGAGTCTTTGTTCTCTTTCGTTCTGAGGCGCGATAGCTGTTGCCGTGCCGCCATGCTCAAGCATCGCCTGCGATTGGTCAACTGTCTTCTCTGCAGCATGTTTCTCCACCGACTTACCATCATCGCCGTTACCTCCTTGCAGCGTATGCTTTCCATTGCCGTTGCCGTTGCCATCGCCATTGCCGGATCCATTGGCTTTACCGAAGTCATACGCGAGGTGCGCGGTGTGGATATCTCCCTCGACGCGGCTGCCCGTCGGCGCCTCGCCCGGAACGACATCGCCCGCCTCTTCCCCGTCCTCGTAATCAGTCGGTTGATCATTGGGCGTACCGATCGAGTCGATGCGTAAATCATCGTCGGCCACATGAGCCAGATCGGTGCGTCCCAAATAGGTGATAGCAAGTTCCCTGAAGATGTAGTCAATAATAGATGTAGCCATTTTAATGGACTTGTTGCCGCGCACCAGGCCGTTGGGTTCGAATCGGCTGAACAGGAACGCGTCAACGTATTCCTCGAGCGGCACACCGTGCTGCAATCCCAGCGAGATGGCAATGGCGAAGGAGTTCATCAGCGATCGGAAAGCGGCTCCTTCACGGTGCATATCGAGGAAAATTTCGCCCAGCGAACCGTCGGTATATTCGCCCGTGCGCAAATAGACCTTGTGGCCGCCGACCTGAGCTTTCTGGGTGTAGCCACCGCGCCGGTTGGGCAGTTTGCGACGGCGCGCGATATAGCGATATACGAGCTTGCGGGCCGCCTTCTTGGCGACCATCTCAACCGTAACGTCGCCTTCATCGAGCTCTTCCTCGCCCTCTTCGTCAAACAGCAACGAGGTCAGCGGCTGGCTGAGCTTGGAGCCGTCACGATAGAGTGCGATGGATTTGTTCATGGTTTCCCAGGCCAGGCGATAGGCATGCCGGACATTTTCAATGGTTGCTTCGGCCGGCATGTTTATGGTCTTGGATATGGCGCCGCTGATAAACGGTTGAGCGGCGGCCATCATTCGAATATGGCCCTCGTAGTGTATGCATCGCCGGCCCTTTTTGCCACAGCGGCTGGCGCAGTCGAAGACCGGCAAATGCTCTTCGGAAAGATGCGGGGCACCCTCGAGAGTCATCGTGCCACAGCAATATTCATTGGCCGTCTCGATCTGCTCGCGCGTGAATCCCATGTCGCTCAACAAATTGAAATCCCAGGCATCGATGGTCTCCTCCGACAATCCGAGACTGTCGGTGAGGAACTCATCACCGAGCACATGGCGGTTAAAGGCAAAAGTAATGTCAAAGACATTGTCCAGCGAGCCTTCGATTTTCTCCAGCTCCTCGTCCGTGAAACCTTTGGCCCGCAATGACTCGTGGTTAATGAAAGGCGCCCCCTTGAGGGTTTTGTGACCGGTGGCGAAGGTAATGATCTCGTCGATCTGTTTTTCATCGTAACCCATCCGACGCAGAGCTATCGGGACCGAGCTGTTGATAATCTTGAAGTATCCGCCGCCGGCGAGCTTCTTGAACTTAACCAGGGCATAGTCCGGTTCGATGCCGGTGGTATCGCAATCCATCACCAGGCCGATCGTGCCGGTCGGGGCGACCACCGAACTCTGGGCGTTGCGGTAACCGTATATTTCGCCCATCTCGACGGCGCTGTCCCAGGACTCGCGGGCAGCCTTGACGAGGTTGTCGGGAAGGTAGTTGGGCTTGATACCCTGGGGTTTGACGACCAGGTTTTCATATTCACCCGGCTCGGCATTGTAGGCCGCCCGGCGGTGGTTGCGCACCACCCGCAACATGTTGTCGCGGTTACGGTAAAAGGCCGCAAAGGGTCCCAGCTCCTTGGCCATCTCGGCCGAAGTCATGTAGGCCTGACCGGTGAGAATGGCGCTGAGCACGCCGCACCAGGCGAAGCCTTCGGATGAATTATAGGGGATACCCAGCCGCATCAAAACCGAACCGATATTGGCGAAACCCAATCCCAGGGTGCGATACTCGAAACTGTTCTGGGCAATTTGCGGCGAGGGATAGGAAGCCATGAGAACTGATATTTCCAGCGCGATGGTCCACAGGCGAATGGCGTGCTGGTATCCCTCGACATCGTAGGAACCGTCGGCCCGGAGAAACTTGACCAGATTGATCGAGGCCAGGTTGCAGGCCGTATCGTCGAGGAACATGTATTCCGAACAGGGGTTGGAGGCGTTGATGCGTCCGTCTTTCGGACAGGTATGCCATTCGTTGATAGTGGAATCGAACTGCACCCCCGGATCGGCGCAGGCCCAGGCTGAGTTGCAGATCTTGTTCCACAACTTGGAGGCCGGGATGGACTTCGTAACCGACCCATCGGTACGACGGGTCAAATCCCAGTCGCCATTTTCCTTGAGACGGTCGAAAAACTTGTTGGGTATCCGGACGGAGTTATTGGAGTTCTGCCCGCTGACGGTGAGGTAGGCCTCGTTTTCCCAGTTGGTGTCGAGATCGACGAATTCGATTTCTTTGATACCCTGGTCGGCCAGCTCGAGAATCTTGCTTATGTATGCCGCCGGGACGCCGAAGCGCCGGCACGTCGCCAAGACTTCCTTGAGGGCCTTGTTCTTTTTCGGATCGGTCTCCATCACCGAGTCGCCGTTGGTGCCCGAGACATGGGCGGCCCTGAGGATCTCCTTGAGCTGCTGCCGAATCACGTGCGATCCGGCCACCATGGCGGCCACTTTCTGCTCCTCGATCACCTTCCAGTCAACGAAAGCCTCGATATCCGGGTGGTCGAGATCGAGGGTGACCATCTTGGCCGCGCGACGGGTGGTTCCGCCGGACTTGATCGCGCCCGCGGCCCGATCGCCGATGCGCAGGAACGACATCAGGCCCGACGAGGCCCCACCACCGGAAAGTCTTTCACCGGCGCTGCGAAGATTCGAGAAATTGGTCCCGGTCCCGGAACCATACTTGAACAGGCGCGCCTCGCGCACCCACAAATCCATGATGCCGCCTTCATTGACGAGGTCGTCCGACACCGACTGGATAAAACAGGCATGGGGCTGTGGGTGTTCGTAGGCATTGTCCGCCTTGGTCAGGCTGTGCGTCGAAGGATCTACAAAATAATGCCCGTTGGACTTACCCGAGATACCATAGGAATTATGAAGGCCGGTGTTGAACCACTGGGGCGAATTGGGAGCGGCAACCTGGTCGGCGAGCATATAACACAGCTCGTCATGAAATGCCTGTCCATCCTCAGCGGAATCGAAATAACCGTACTTCTCCCCCCAGTGCCGCCAGCATTCGGAAAGGCGTCCGAACACCTGGCGCGAATCGCTCTCACCCCCGAGTACCTTCTCACCGTTCTCGTCCAGCTTCGGCCGGCCCTGATCGTCATACTGCGGGACGCCCGCCTTGCGAAAATACTTCTGAGCCAGAATATCAACTGCTACCTGCGACCAGTCCTCAGGCGCCTCTATATTGTCCAGCTTAAATACTACCGAACCATCCGGGTTCCTGATCTCCGAAGACCGTTTGACAAAATTTATCCGACAATAAGGAGACTCTCCGTCGCGGGTGAAGTAGCGTTGTATTTTCAAATTGTACCTCCTGTACTACACAAAAAAGTGACCGGGATGATGGCATCCATGCCTCATTAGCGCAAAAACTGCTTCCCGATCACTTCATCAAGTACCATCTAATCCGATAATTTTCTTTGCTTACGGGCCTGCCTGCTCGCGGCCCCGCCTCTATTCCCTTTGAAAGTAGGCACAATATATTGTAGTGGATAATGTTCAACCTACTAAAAATGGTGCTTATTAGGAAAAAACCATATAACCTTGCATTTCAGGCCAGTAGGGAACACGAAAAAATGACGCGATATAGCAATCTTCTCTACGGTAATCGGAATTGAAAAAATCAAGCCTCATAACATATTGAAGTACAATAGATTGCAAGATGGCGACTTGTAACGCCCCGCTTTGGAAGCCATGTTGATAATTTTCAAGGTGTAAACATATTGACTATAAATGATTTACAGTCTAAGTAACACGGCCCTAACATTTTTTCCACAATCAGTGTGGAAAAGCACCCTGTCTGTCCACCGTCTTTACCGCGTTTGAACCGGTCCGGCGAGGCCGAAGTCGGCACAAGACCATGACTGACAAGGGACGCCGCGAGCTATTTTTTGTCCTCAGGTCTCTTTTTTCTCTTGACAAAACTACCGAATTGGTTATTTTGTTATTGCAATCGGAAAGTGTTACTCTTTCTGTGGATTACCTAATATCGTCCGCCCAGGCAGGCACCGCACCTGCTTGGGTTTTTTTATTGACTGAGTTTAAAACGGGGCTTGGTCGCCGCGCACGGGTAATCGTCTCCACCATACATTGGCATCTGCGCGATTTCGTTCATGAGGGTTATCCCGGGCATGATCAGACCCGGGCATTCGCCGGGAGTATTGAGAATTAATCGTAGTCACGTCACATCTATGCAGTAGTCTGGTTGGACTAGACGGGACGGTCAAGAAGTCACTTGTAGGCGTGTGTTCCCAAGATGACTTTGACACCGGTTTTTTCTTCAATAATCCCGGCCATCTCTTCCGCAGTGCTGTAAGGGCACCCGGGCCTGGCATTGACAAGACAGCTTGACAGATAAATCTCGTCCGGCTTGATTTCCGACAGTTTGGCGGCCATGCCAATATTGGGGGCAAGGCTGCGTCCAGGGCAGATACACTTGACAAATGAGATCACCTGTACCGGCTCGTCAAACTCACCCTCGCCCAAGGCTGCAGCCTTGAGGCAACGCCATTCCCCGGGACACCCGTAGCCCGAATCCATGTATGCGCCACATCCAACAACAGCCACTCTTTTCATTTCACACCTCTGCTCTTACATCCTGAGTATTATGGTCTACCGCCGTGCCTGAAGAATTGCATTTCGCAACCGCCTCAGTTTTTCATTTTCTGTAGTGCCTGCTCTCCGGCAATGGCGATAGGTTCCAGACTGGGCTCAGAGGAACAGTCCGGGTTGCCCGCAGCCATAAACACAGTAATATCTTCTACGGTCTTTCCACCAAGGATGAGAGCACTGATAGCATCGATCTCTTTCACTGGTGGTATATCTTGACTCACGATCTGTCCGCCAATCAGTTTTCTCGAGTTCTTGTCGAACACGAGCTTCAGGGTCCATGGTTTCATGTTCGGGATCATCCCGTGCTTGCTTCTGGAATCAACCGTTGCTGATACAGGCTCAAAGCCTTCGTCCCTGGCCTGTTGCTCATTTAGTCCGGTAGCGGCTATGTTTAGATCGATAAGACTGCATGCACACGCGTTCAGGATGCCCGGGAAGGGTATCTCGTACCCGGCCAGACGTTTGGCCACAAGTCTTCCCATAATGACCGCGGGACCACGCAGTGCACCCGGGTTGGGTCTGCCAGTGACAAAGTGGATATTATCCACACAATCGCCTGCAGCCATTATACTCGGATCTGAAGTCTCCAGAAACTGGTTAACTTTGACGCCATATTGACCCATCTCGAGACCAGCATCAGACGCCAAATCAGTATTTGGTCTGGCACCTACGTTCACGAAAAGCATCTCGGCACCAACAACTTCGCCGGAGCCAAGCTTCACTCCCGAGACTGCACCGTTTTGGCCGAGAATCTCTACTACCCTGGTGTTCATTCTCACCTTGATGCCATTGTCCTCCAGGAAATCACCAACACGGTTCCCCAACTCAGGGTCCATCATTGTTGGAAGAGGATAGCCAAGAGCCTCAATGACAGTGATCTCAGAATCAGGATGAGCATGTTTCAACATGATTGCCGATTCAAGACTCACAAAACCGGCACCGACAAAAACCAGCCTCTTCGGCTTCCGGTCGGATAGGAACTGCCTCATACAATCGGCGTGACGAAGCGAGCGAAGAACAAACACTCCGTCAAGATCCTTGCCCGGCAGGGGCGGCATAACCGGACTCGACCCAACCCCCAGCACCAGCTTATCGTAGGCCATCTCTTTACCGCCAGACAGCAGTACCTTCTTGCCCTTGGGGTCCACTGCGGTTACCCTGCCGATTATGGTATTAACGCCCGCTCCAACAAGTTTGGTGTCTGGATTGACGATCGAATCTGCGGTGACCAGACCGGCCACTACGTGCGGGAGCGCTCACCGAACAATGAAGCGCTTCTCCTCCCTTATATTGGTTACCTCCACCTCGGGCATGAACTTCTTGGCGAGCACTGAAGCGGGGCCGCCGACACCTCCACAACCGATAACGATGAGTTTCTCACCTGCTTTCATTGTCAATCTCCTTCTAATTCGCCTTTACTTACCGCGGTGAGTATTAGGCCTCCCATTCAGGAGAATATGCTGTTCTCGTTACAGCGTTCCCTCATCGGATTCCACAAACTCGTGGCACAGCAAGAAATCCATTG
>CAZVUZ010000147.1:0-8324 GCA_964630485.1 uncultured Ignavibacteriales bacterium | reverse complement strand
GTACGTTGTCGGACGAGTCACCCATCAGGGCAAGCTTGTCAATGACCAGTTCCGGCGGAACGCCGAACTTGGCCTCGACCTCGGCCGCAAGCATCTTGTCCGGAGCTTCGGAAGCCTTCTTCGGATAGTAGATACCGATGTTCTCATTAACGAGCTGGAAGAAATCCTTATCCCCCGTCACGCACCATACTTCCAGGCCGGCCTCCGCGCCCTTGACGGCGAAGGTGCCTATGATATCGTCAGCCTCGTAGCCTTCCAGCTCGAAGGCGGGGATATTCAGAGCCGCCACGGTCTCGTGAATGCGCGGGATTTGCTCGACGAGATCTTCTGGCATTTTGGCGCGGGTCGATTTGTACTCGTCATACATTTCATGGCGGAAAGTCGGCGCCTTGGTATCGAAGACCATCGCCAGGTAATCGGGGTTTTCGTCGTGGATGATTTTGAGCAGGGAGTTGATCAGCCCAAAACTGGCCGAGGTGTTTTCGCCCTTTGAGTTTATCAGCGGATTGCGGATGAAGGCGAAGTAGGCCCGGTAGAACAGCGCCGAACCGTCAAACAGGTAAAGGGTCTTACGCTTTGGGACCGGATTCATTTATAAAGCTCCCTCTCGAATATGTACTCAACCACTCCTTCCGGCAGCAAATTCCCGAGCCGTTCGGCTGAGCCCCCCTGGGCTAGGAGTTCGCGAATCTCTGTAGAAGATACGTCAACCATGGCGGTTGTTATCATCACAATCTTCTCCCCGGCCCGGCCGGTCAGATGACGTTCCTTGTGCGGCGGTCTTTGCCCAACGAGAATCGTTACCTCGTCGAGGATCTTTTCCGGCTGGTGCCAGCGATCGAGTTCATCGAGGTTGTCTTCACCCATTAGGAAATAAAACGAAGTTTGGGGCCAGGATGCTTTCAGGGCGCGAATGGTGTGCAGAGTGTAACCGGGAAGATCCTGTTCCTTCTCTATTTCGCACAACTGCAATTCACTCCGATCCTTTATGGCCAATTTCAACATGGCCGTGCGGTCGTCGTAGGAAGCGGTGAAACGGCCCTTGAAAGGATGGTGATAAGACGGGATGAGCAATATCCCGTCCAGTCGCTTTAGTTTGCAGATGTTAGTTGCGAGTGATACGTGTCCCAGGTGTGGCGGATCGAAGGCACCGCCAAGAATTCCCCATGCTTCGCCCGACTCAGGTACCCTCATCATTGGCCTGCTCGCTGTCAGTGGTCAGTTCACTGATCTCACGAAGGATTTTGTCGGCATCGTCAAGGTGGTCGTCCCCGGGAAACCTCGTCTTGTAGGTCTCCAGTTTTTCCTTCGCCAGTGCATAGTCACCGCCCTTGAACGCCTGCTCACCGCTCTTGAAAGCGGCTTCTGCCGCACGCATGAGGGCCTCATCCACTTTCTCGTTATCGGGGAAGGCTGTCGCAAAGTTCGCGAACTGGCTGCTGGCTTCATCGTATGCTTTCATTTTATATTCCATCTGAGCATACTCAAAGGTGGCCGGCGGTCCGAACTCGGTGCTGGTATAATCGTCGATGACTTTCTGGAAGTATATCTTGGCGGCACTGTAGGCGCCCATACGGCTATACACCAGGCCCCCGCCATAGTACTTGCGCGCCAGCCGTGTTTGCGCCACCAGAAGGTATTTCTGGGCGTCCACCGCCACCGGCGACTCGGGGAAGTCTATGATGAAATTTTCAAAGTGCTTGATGGCCGTCTCCAGCTCGGACTGATCAAGGCCGTAATGGTCCGGGGTGGCTTCAAAAAACGATACCGCCCGCATGAAGATGGCATTCTCGAAGTAAACGCTGGAGGGATAGTTGAGGGCCAGCCGGTTGAATTCCACCTGGGCCACCTCGAATTCACTGTTGCCGAAATAACTCAAAGCGAGGAAATACTGGGCCGAGTCCACTACCGATTCGCCGGGATAATTGTAAACACAGGACTGGAAGGCTTCCACGGCGAGCAGATACTTCTTCTTGTTGTAAAGCCTCTGCCCTTCCTGGAACAGCTCCTGGGACGACATGCTTACCAGGGATTTACTTCCGCCGCAACCTGCGATGCCGAAGGACATTGCCAGAATGGGGATCAGGAGTAGTCGCGTAAAAAGTGATCGGAATCTCAAACCTTGTAGGTCTCCTTAAGCATCTTGTAGTTATCCATCACCTTTTTCAGGTACCGCTCCGGCACCGAAGCATTCTGCCGCATCAGTCCGCGCAGACGTGTCTCTCCAAGGTTGTATGCAACAATGGCCTTTTCGACGTCACCAAATTCAAGAATTTGTTCAAAAAGATGGAATGTGCCCAATTTTATGTTCTTCTCGATTTCAAAAAGCGTCTCCGATCCCTGCCAGGCGATCCCGGCCCGATTGGCCAGGTCCTCACCGACGAAAGGCACCACCTGCATAAGTCCGCGCGCGCCCATCGACGATGTCTGCCCCTTGCGGAACGAAGATTCCGTCAGGATGATGGCCATTACGAACATGGGATCATAGTGATACTTCTTGCTCTCGGAGTATATCACCTCGGCCAGTTTTGCGACTTCCTCGTCATTGAATCCAACCTGGAAATCATCGATGGCCTTGAAAACCTGGAGCTGTTCCTCAAGCTCGGAGATGCGCTTTTGCTGAAAGGAAATTTGTCGCTCCAGGTCGAAATTGTCTTTAATGAGATAGATGAGAAGCCCGGACTGGAGCAAATAGATGAAAACCAGCAAAAAGCTGATTGGCTTGGACAGGAATATACCGACTTTGTCCACTTTTATCATGACCTCTATATCCCGACTACAACTCCACGCAAATCATATCCCTCGACGGATTCAATGCGGACGCTACAGAGCTGTCCGACTTCGAGGGGCGTTCCCGTGACAAAGACCTCCTGGTCGATTTCGGGGCAGTCTCCCTGAGTTCGCCCGACGGCCGTCCGGTCCTTGTCAACAGCGTCAATAATAACCTGTTTAACCTTGCCTATCAAGGACGTATTTTCGTCGAAAGCAATCTGTTGCTGGGTTGACATGAGACGATCCAGACGATCGAACCTGACTTTTTCCGGCACCTGGTCCCCTCTGGCCGCGGCCGGTGTGCCTTCTTCCTCTGAATATGCGAAACCGGCGAGGCGCTCGAAGGGACGTTCCTCGATAAATTGAAGCAATTCCTCGAATTGCGCCTCGGTCTCGCCCGGAAAACCGACGATAAAAGTCGCTCTCAGTACGCTTTCGGGGCTACGGTCGCGAATCGCGTCAAGCAGTCGCTCGATTTCATCCCGGCTGGACACACGACCCATGGCATGGAGGATTTCGGTGTTGATGTGCTGTAGCGGCAGGTCGAAATACGGCAGGGTTTTGTTGTCCCCGGCCATGTGATCGAGCAGAGTCTCGGAAACCTGGGCCGGGTGCAAATACATGAGCCTGATCCACTCGACAGCATCGATCTCATCGAGCGCTCCGAGCAACTCAATCACATTCGAGCGCGGCCGCAAATCATGGCCGTAGAGTGTAGCCTCCTGGGAGACCAGAATCAGCTCTTTTTTCCCCTGGTCGGCAAGGAAAGCCGCCTCGTCGACAATGGTCTCAAGAGAACGGCTGCGATACGCGCCGCGTATTTGCGGGATAACGCAGTAACTGCAACGGCGGTTACAGCCATCGGATATTTTCAGGTAAGCATAGGGCAGGTCGTCGGCAATATGTCTTCGCGGCCAGTCGAGATAGGTTAGCTTGCGGGCCTCAATTCTGTCGGTGGCGCTCAACCTGAGCCCGTCATTCATGGCGTGCGCCAGCGAATCCAGCTGACCCAACCCGAAGGCCCCGTCGGCCTCGGGCAAACCGCCAAGCAATTCGTCACCGTAACGCTGGGACAGGCAACCGGTAATATAGAGCCGTCTAAGACTTCCCGACTCCTTGAGCCGCGCAAGGTTCAGAATACTCTCGATCGATTCTTCCTTGGCCGGGAGAATGAAGCCGCAGGTGTTCACGATGATTGCCTCGGCCTCTTCGGGCTCCGCCACCGGACGGTGGCCTTCATCGATCAGGCGGGCGGCCATATAGTCGGCATCAACATCGTTTTTGGGACAGCCGAGCTTGTGGATGTAGAATTTCATTTCAGTACAGCCTGACGCGCTCGACCGAATCCGGGAAAGCCGGGATGAAAAGGTCTTCGCCGCAAATCGAGTCGAGCTGTTGCCCGGTGATCTCGATGCGGTTCAGTTCTTCGTTGATGTCGAAATATTCCAGGCCCGCAATGCGATCCTCTTTGGGATGAAGGAACACCCGCATCGAATCCGGCAATTCTCCGACCGGGCCGTCCTTCAGAATCAACCGGTACTCTTCCCCGCCACGCACGGTCGAAGTCCTGTAGAAATGATCCAGGCGGGTTATGAACGAAACCTGACTGCCGGACGAATTGTCGTCGCCCGGTTCGATCACCACCTGTCCGGCCACGCCGCTGTAACTGTAAAGGTAGATGCCGTCATACAAATAGACATCCTCGCCAAGTGTCACGAGATAGCGACCATCGGAAGCAATATCGGCGCGGCCCGACGCCGTATCCACAACGTCGAAGATGTCTGATTCGATAATACTCAGGAAATCGAGGCGAACGCAACCGGCGTCAGACATATCTGTCTTTATCGGCCCAAAGCGATCCCCGGCATTGAGGGACACTGCTGTTACGACACTCAACATCGCGGTCGCCAGCAGAATACATAGAGGATAACTATTACGCATAGACGTTATACGGCGAAAATGAAACTCAGTTCTGCTCAACATCAGCCGTGGTCACAGCCCTGGGGTTGGCGAACAGGGTATCGATAAAGGGCTTGTCAACCAGGACATCGCGGGCTTTGGAACCGTCGAAGGGCGACACGATGCCGGCCTGTTCGAGCTTGTCAATCAACCGCGCCGCCCGCTGGTAGCCAATCCCGAGTCGGCGTTGCAACAGCGATACCGAGCCCTGCTTGTGACGAACCACGACCTCGCAGGCTTCCTTAAAGAGGGGATCACCCATGTCGATTTCGGCTTCGCTCGGTTCACCCTTACCCTGAGATATATTCTCAAGCGTAAACATCGCCAGCCCCTGGTCCTTAATAAACTTCACAATGGCGTCCGTCTCCTCGGAGGAAACATAGGCGCCATGAATGCGAACCGGTTCCGGTCGGCCCGTCTGTAGGTAGAGCATATCCCCCATACCGAGGAGTTTCTCGGCGCCGTTGGCATCGATAATGGTGCGAGAATCAACTTTAGAAGACACCTGGAACGCTATGCGCGCCGGGAAGTTCGCCTTGATAAGACCGGTGATAACATCGACCGATGGACGCTGGGTGGCGAGGATAAGATGAATCCCCACGGCTCTCGACATCTGGGCCAGGCGCGTTATCAAAAGCTCCGTCTTGGATGATGTTGAGGACATCATCAGGTCGGCCAGCTCGTCCACGAAAATAACAATATAGGGCAGTCGTTTTTCGGCTTCGGACTGCTTGCGGTTGTACTCCTCGATGTTGCGAACGGAAGCTTCGGCGAGTCGGCGGTAGCGGCTTTCCATCTCGGCCACGGCGTCGGTCAGCACCTTCTCGGCCCGTTTCGGTTTGGTTACCACCGGGCGGCCAAGGTGCGGGATGCCGGAATAGACCGACAACTCGAGCATCTTGGGGTCAATGAGGATGAACCGCACCTGATGCGGGTGCAACCGGTACAGGAACGAGGTTATCAGGACATTCATGCAGACCGATTTCCCCGAACCGGTGGCCCCGGCAATGAGCAAATGCGGCGCTTTGGTCAGGTCGGCTACGCATGGCTTGCCGGAAATGGTCATGCCAAGGGCAATGGGCAAAATCAATTTCGGATTGGCGAAAGCCTCCGATTTTATAATATCCCGCAAATAGACCATCTGTGGCGTCCGGTTGGGTATTTCGATCCCGACGGCCGCCTTGCCCGGTATTGGGGCAACGATGCGTATGCGCTGGGCCTTGAGGGCCAGGGCGAGGTCATCCGAAAGATTTATGATCTGGTGAACCTTGACGCCGGCCGCCGGCTTGAACTCGAAACGGGTAATAATCGGGCCCGGAAAGCTGCTTATCTCGCCGTCAATGCCGACGCCGAAAACCTGCAGCGTCTCGCGCAACATGCGCGCCGTGAACTCCAGCTCTTCTTTGCCAACCGAAGTGCCCGGGTTGGGATTCTCCGTGAGATGTTCCTGTCCCGGATAGGCGTATTCGACGGACTCAAGCTGGAGCGGTTTGGCCGGTTTGACCGGTGCCACACCGGCTTGTTTCGGGCCTTTGCGCGCGGCGCGGGCTTTGGCCGGAGCCGGCTCATCGCGTTCCGGGGGGCGGCTGTTTTCGGTGATCTGATCGGTCAGGACCTGCTTAAAGTCGTTCTCCGGCTCCTCGGAATCATCCTCGTCCTCAGTCTCTCGTGGAGCCGGCAGGACATTTCCCAGCCATTCCATCGACAAGAACGCGGCAATCGGTCGCCGGATTTTCATATAACCGGCCTTGACAAGTTTGCCTCCGGGCACGCCGATGCGCATCGAAAGGAGCGGCGTGATCGAACTGTAAAGGATCAACAGCATGAGTATGAAGCCCGCCAGAACGATGTACGATCCCAGGTTGCCGAGCAATTTGAGGCAGAGCAGTGTAAGCCTGTCGGCGACATAACCGCCCGCGGGATCGACCAGAGGACTCAGACTGCGCTCGGATAGTATGTGGATATTGTAAATCATCGTCCCCAGCAGGGAAATGACAAAAAGCAGAAAGCTGTTCAACTCGAGTTTTGTCCCGAGTTTGGAGGAAAAGAGCCTGAGAGCGATCAGGACCAGCCCCAGAGGGATGAATTAAGCCAGCCAACCTATCAGGGTTGGCGTTATATATGACATGTAAGCACCCATCATACCGCCCTGGTTGTGGTATTGCACTTCGAACGGATTCAGGTGGCGATCGAGTTCGCCGGTAATCCGAGCATCATCAAGACTGCCATGCGTTACCAGAGAGGTGAGCAACAACAGCGCCAGCAATAATAGTAAAACACCCAGAACCTTGCGGCGCCTGTCCTGGGAATTGGTCTTTTTCTTGCGTGCCATAACAGTGTAGAAATACAGTGCTCCGAGAGGAAAATGCAAATTTAAACTTCAGAAAAAAGGCAGGGATTATGATCCCTGCCTTCACCGCAGAATTAGGTGAATTTACTTGCGGACTGCGGTTTTGAGGTGCTTTCCTGCTTTGAATACCGGTACGCGAGTAGCCGGGATGTCAATGCTCGCTCCGGTCTGCGGGTTGCGACCGGTACGAGCCTTGCGTTTGGAGACCGACCAGGTCCCAAAGCCCGCGAAACTCACCTTTTCGCCCTTTTTCAGTTGCGTAGTCACTCCATTCATGAAAGTCTGCAGCGCTTCCGACGCCTGCTTCTTAGTGATGCCTGAGTTCGAGGCCATCAGGGCAATCATTTCTTCCTTTGTCATTGCGCCCCTCCATGGGTAGCTAAAGGGTTTCAGGTTAATTTAATCACCTAAACAAAGCCTTTACTGACGATTTCTGTCAACAAAAACAAACCCGGAAAATGCCGTAAAATCAGTATTATTGCGGGGAAAGGGCCTTTTATTGGAGGCCCTGAATGCCCGTCAGGAAGTCGTCATGACCGTTGTCGAGCTTGATCTCCGGAAGGTCCGTCACGTAGAGCTTGAAGCCGAAGCCGCGATTGGATCCCACCGGAACCCAGTAGAGACTGCCACTCCAGCAATGAAGTTTGCGTTTTATGCTTACCGAATTGTGAATCGTCTTGTTTTCCATGAAATCGTATCTTTGTGAATACGAGACACTTGTGTTGGGCGTAAGGTCGAAGTTAACACTGAGCATGAGGAAGAAATAGTCGGTTTTGCTCCAACTCGCTCCCCGGCCGCTCTCAGAATATTCGTAGTCCAGGTTGCAACTCCAACTTCCGCGTTTTCCCTTGCCTTTGGCCCCGGAATCGACCTGTGAAGCCGAGTCGGCCCCATCGTCAATACCGACTGAACCGGGTTCATCAAAAAACGGAAATGCACCTTTAAGGTCCAGACTGGCGTTAAAACTGAATTTCTTAAGATAAGGCGACCAAAAATCGAGTTCGTCCGTATCCGGCTTGTACAGTGAATGCGTCATGGAACCACTAATATGAACCAGCGGAACGGCGTCGGAACGGTAACCCGTAATCAGATCACTGTATGGGTGCTCGTCTTTCTCGAAATCGTAAGAGAAGCCGCTGGTGAGAGTCAGCAGGTTCAGGGTTTTTTCGGTCTCCCCGCTTCTTACCTTGGCCTGGAAATCCTGGGTAACGGAAAACGCTGCGGCCTGGCTTTTGGTGCTTCC
>CAZVUZ010000146.1:0-8380 GCA_964630485.1 uncultured Ignavibacteriales bacterium | reverse complement strand
GACTCGACCACCCTGCCACAGCAGGCCCTCGACCAGATGCGCGAGTCGGCGGAAAGCCCCAACTACATCAACTCGGCCATTTTCGGACCGGTTCCGATCATCATTATAACAGTGCTCAGTGCGCTGCTGGCGTGGTTCCTGGGGAGTTTCGTCTTCGGTGGCGAAGCGAAGTTCAAACAAATCTGGGGGGTGGAACTCCTGGCGATGCTGATCGCCCAGCTTGGAGGCCTGGTGAAAGTGCCCCTGGTATTGGCAAAAGGCAGTATGCATGTCTCCCTGGGCCTGGCGGCGGTATATCCGAACCAGGCCTTCACCTCGATTGTGTATACGTTTCTGTATTACCTGGACATCTTCGCCATCTGGTCACTTGTCGTAACCGGTATCGGTTACTCGGTTATCTTCGGCATCTCAAGGGGCAAGGGCTATACGATGTCGATCATCATTACCGTGCTGTTCAGTCTCCTCGGCATTGGCCTGACGGCATTCGGTATGGGGTTCGCCGGTGTGGAGATGACATTCTTCTAGTGGCTGTCATAAAACCACATTGCAGATAGAGTCGAATATGGGCGGTTCTCTTTGTACTGAGAGAGCCGCCCGGCTGAATTTATGAAAGATGGGCAGGAATATCATGGATGCCGAACTGGAACTGAAGAAGTTCGTGGGGCGCGACGGGCGCATATGGCTCTGGCCGGTGAAGGTTGCAAAACAAAAGGTGGTTCTGGGTTTTCTGGCATCGCGCTTCGAGCGCAAACGGGAGTACTCCGAGAAGGAAGTCAACGAGATCCTCAACCACCATCACTCGTTCGGCGACCCGGCCCTCCTGCGACGCGAGCTGATCGTCAAGGGGCTGATGGAGCGGAAGCCTGACGGTAGCCGCTACTGGCTTGTCCTCGAGGACGATGACTGAGCAGGGGTTACGTTTACCCGTGCCCTCCCCCACATAAGAGTATCGTAGATACCCCGCCGCGAGAGACTGCCTGTTACGAACGCCGACAAGCTATGACTTGAGATACTTTTCGCCTTCCATAAGAGTATCGTAGATACCCCGCCGCGAGAGACTGCCTCGCGACGGGGCGTTCGGACCCAGTGGGGATGTCGGGAGATTGTCCCGATATTTTCTATGGGCAGGAAGCCGGATATGGGCCGCCGCCGAACATATACTCAACCAGGTAAACGAGGTCGTCAATACCAATGGCCGGGTCGCCGCCGGCTCCGTCGATATCGCCCTCCTCCGCACACAGCGGCTCGGGCCCCCCGGAAAACATGTACTCGACCATATAGACAAGGTCCGCAATGCTTATTTCCTCCAGCGGGTCACTGTCGAGATTGCCCCTGATCCCGACGCAACACCCGGCGTAGGTGATCCATCCGGGCCGGAGTATCGGTTGATAGGTAGCCATCTCGCCGTAGAAGCGCGGTTGGTATATTGAGTACCCGTCAAAGGAGATGGCTGTTGAATCCTCGTTGTGAAGCTGATCCGCGACCGTAAAAAACAGTCTGAGGACGGGTCCTTCCCCGGCCGGCAGATCAGGGGCGCTGTGGTTCACCGAGGCCTGCAGTTTAACGACCATGCGTGAATTGGCGGGTTCACTGCTCATAAGGAGAATATTCTGAAAATACTCGGATCGACAGCCAACGACCGAGAAGGAATCGAGTTCCAGACCGAGGCTGCCGCCATAATTGACCGGCACGACGATCTGGTTTACCGGCATGGTGTTGGTGGCGCTGACGACAATCTCAAAGGAACCGGTCCCCATCAGGGCCGTATCGGCGGCTATCAGGGTATCGGCGAGCACGGCGACATGTCGCGGTTTGCGACGCCAGTGAACGTCGCCGGCGGAATCGGTGTGGAGGATTACATCGTAAATGCCCGGCTCGGTATATACGTGGACGGGTGACGCTTCGTCGGCAGTGCCGCCATCGCCGAAGTCCCAGGACCAGGTATCCGGAGTCAGGCGCGAGTAGCCATCGAAGGACACTTCCAGGGGCGACCATCCCACGTTGACATCGGCCTCGAAATCGGCATAGATACCTAAGAACTCAACCGTGTTATCGCTGAAGAGAGGCGCTGCCAGGACATCTTCTTCGTTGTTGTAGTGGAGGCCCGAGGGTTGGTCCAGATCGCTCGCGATCAGTTCGAAGTCGGAGAAATCCGGCGTGAACCGGTATATTTCTCCGTCGTTGCTGTGCGAGGCTACATACACACAACCGTCGTCCGCAATGGTAATGCCGTCGAAGTACCCGAAATCGGTGGCTACGGCCGTCGTGACCGTCGAATCGGGCAACATCACCTGGCGTATCCCGGCCCGGAAAGCGTAGGCGCCTATGAGCAGGCGGTTGTTGGCCGGGTCGAAGACGAGATCCTGGGGGAAGGTCGGTAGCCCGGCATAAACGAAGAGTGAGTGCTCGCCGGTACTGCGGTTGATTTTGTAGATCCGTCCCCCCGTATCGATGACATATAGAAATCCCGAGGTGTCGGCGGTAAGGCCATCGAGGTTGTTGATGGCCGGGATGCTGACGAAAAGCACCGTGTCGGCGGTGGTCAGATCGAGCCCAAGAACATGGTCGCTCTGAATTGAGATATACAGGGTATTGTCGGCGATGGCCATACCGTAGCTGTGGACAAGGCCGGTGGCACAATAGCGGTACTGACCGTTTTCGTTTATCTCGACAACCGATCCGTTACCGTAGTTGGAAACAAAATAGCGATTTCCGACTTCGTCATAGACGACACTTTCCGGATTGGCCCACCAGTTCTGGGCCGTAATTGAACTGAAGGCGGTGAGAATGGTGAGGGTGATGGTAGTTATGATTCTGTACATGGATCCTCCACTGCGTCGCGTAAAAAGTTTTTATCACAAAAATCCGGGATCGGCCAAAAGGTCGAGAATAAGGTCTCACCTGATATGTTACCCCGGTATCGATTTTCTTGCACCGGGGCCATCAAATAGTTATAGTTTCCACAGATGCCGTTTTTGTGCGACATATACTATTGATCTTTCGGACATCGATCCGGCGACAGGGCCGCAGAGCGAACACCGGAGACTGGTTAAACGTCTCTGTAACAAGTGCATAAGTCAGGGCATTCCGATTTTCGGGCGACCATGGACATTAATGAACTCTACATCCTGAGCAAGGGCGGAAAAAAGGCCGATGAGGAATGCCTGTTTGACGCTCTCGGTGCAAGATTCAAGTATTTCGCACAACAGAAGATACGTGATGCACAGGATAGTGAAGAGATCGTTCAGGAAGCCCTGACGACCATCGCCGTAAAGTACCGGGATTTAGAGGTCGAGAAGAGTTTCGCGGCGTGGGCGCACCGGGTTTTGCAGAACAAGATCCTTGAGTATTATCGGTCCCGAGGGAGACGAGAGCAGAAAATGGCGGAGTACAGCGCCTCCGGCGCTGAACGTGTGATGAACGGCCCGGACGAAAGCCTCCAGTCACAGCTACTGGAGTGCCTGAGGAAGCTTGCCGCGGTTAATCGTCGTTATGCCCGTATACTGAACTTCAGTTACCAGGGATACGCGGTTGTGGACATATGCAACCGACTGGGGATGACAAGAACAAACCTGTACACGGTTCTTTCCCGGGCCAGGTCCTCGCTTGAGATCTGCCTGGAGAAGGGGGCGCTTGAATAATGGCCGGTTGCAGCGACAGTCGATTTGAGAAAATGCTCCATGCCTATGAGTTGGGCATGCTCACTGATGACGAGCGTCAGGAATTCGAGTTGCATATCTATGAATGTGACCACTGTTTCGAGCGCGTCCGGAAATTCCGAGACGCCGCCGAGCTTATCAAGCACAACCCGAAGGTCGAGAGTTCAATCCGTGAGTTTGCGAATGAAGATGGGACCGTCTCCGCCCCGGGCGATGACGAAAGGGTACAGCCGGAACGAAAGCGCCTCTGGCGCACGCTGATCCCCACCCTGGCGGCGGCCGCCATCCTAATCTTCTTGCTCGTCAGACCGTGGCAGGTTCGGATCAGCATGGAACAGGATGCCATCGCCGCCGAAAACCGCCTGGCCGTCATGTATTTCGAAAACGTAGCGAACCCCGAGGATCCCCAGCGGCTCGGGGAGATCACCGCCAATTTGCTCGTGACGGACCTTTCGGAATCGCATTACATCCAGATGGTTTCCAGCCAGCGGATGTACGATGTCCTGCGGATGCTGGGCAAGGAGGATGTAGCGGCGGTCGATAAAGATCTGGCGACGCAGGTGGCGCAAAGGGCCGGGGCCCGTTGGACGCTTATGGGAAGTATCCTGCAGGAGGAGCCGTCGCTGATAGTGACCTCCCAGATCGTGGAAACCGCAACGGGCGAGGTTGTGGAGTCACAGCGAGTTGAGGGCGATTCCACCGAGAACATATTCGCCCTGATAGACCGCCTGACAGTGGAAATCAAGGCCGATCTCGGTCTGCCCGAGGAGGCCCTCAAGGAACCCGATCGCAATGTGGCCGATGTTACCACCCATTCCCCCGAGGCCTACCGCTACTACGTCGAGGGGACAGAGCTTGTCGCGAAGTTTTACACCGCCGAAGCCGTCGAGAAATTCGAGAAGGCCCTTGAATATGATTCCACTTTCGCCATGGCCTATTATTCCCTGGCCATAACCAAAGATCGTTCCTACGCAACAAAAGCGGTGGAGTACATCGACCACGCCGGACAGAAAGACCGGTTCTACATACGCTATCTTGAGGCCAGCCTGGCCGGGAACTTCGATGAGGCCATGAACCAGCTCGAGATGCTGCTGGAAAGGTTCCCTGACGAGAAAACGGCCCTAGTCGCTCTCGGCCGTCAGAAAAGCGCCGTTGGACACAGGAAAGAAGCGATCGAGCTTTATCACCGGGCCATCGAGGCCGACTCCCTTTTTGGGACGGCATACAACCAGCTGGCCTACGCCTACAGCCAGGTCGATGACATTGACCGGGCGCTGTGGGCCTCTAATGAATATATTCGCCTGGCTCCCGATGAACCCAATCCGTATGACACCCGGGGCGATATCCTGTCGGCGCACGGCCAATTGCGGAAGGCAATTGAATCCTACCAAAAGGCGCTGGAGATCAAACCGGATTTCTCCCATGCCCTCCAGCGGCTGGGCATGCTTTACGTTTTCGAGGGCGACTTCATTCGCGCCGATAGCTGTCTGCGACTGCTGCTGGAATTCAAAAGCCGCGGCGCCCGCGGCACCGGCTGGTATTACATCGCCGCCCTGCCGGTCTACCAGGGGAAATTCCGGGAGGCTCTGAAAGCTATTGACACGGCGGAAAACCGCGTCCGGGAAATATTCGGGCGCGATGTCTACCGCTCCTTCCACATCCAGCGCAGTTTTGTTCACGGACAGCTCGGCTTTTTCGACTCGTCGCTGATTGATGTTGCAAATTCCTATGACATGTTACGCCGAGACAACCCGGGAAGGGATCCGGGCATGCGTCCGATCGAGATCCAGTATACGGCCGAGGGAGGAGATATAGCCGGAGCCCGCGAAAAAGCCGAAGAGCTCCGCCGCGGGTTGGACGCCACGGGGGCCCATATAGCCGACTACTACTACTCGCTCGGATATGTCGAATGGGTCCTGGGCAATGCCGATTCGGCGCGGGTCCTGTTCGAAAAGTCCATGGCGGATACTAACTATGTGACCTTCGACTCACGTTATATGCTGGGGGTCGCGGCCCTCGAATCCGGCCGGCTGGGAACGGCCGTTCGCGAGTTCGAAGCGATTATAACCAATTACAGCGACGCACGGCTTTCTTACGCTATCTGGGGCGTCAAGAGCCATTACCATCTGGCGAAAGCCTATGAAGCATCGGGATGGAATGACGAGGCCATCGAACAATATCAGACGTTCCTGCACATCTGGCGTGATGCTGATGCGGGAATTTTTGAGGTTGAGGATGCCCGCGAACGCCTGACGCGTCTGCAATCCGGAAGTTGACCTTCGATATCACCGCCGCATTGAAGGGATTTCAAGAACAGTCATAGACTGAGACCTATACCGACCCGACCGAGTTCCTCGGCGATGATTTTCTCCAGAGAACCCTTGCCGGGTGCCCCATGCGCTTGCGCCTGCCCGCCGAAGGAGGCGTGGAATCCATTGACCGCCACACCGTGAGTAGCCGCACAATGGAAGGACCCGGAGCGGGTTCTTCCCTGCCGGAAACCCGGAGCAAGGCCACGGGCCACCCGGACCTTACAAAAGACCCGGCAGGCATTTCCGCATACCGGGTCATGTATATACTTCTGTTAAAAGCTCTGCTATTTCATGAACATCATCTTCTTCGACTGCACCGTTTCACCGGCTGTCAGGCGATAGAAATAGGCTCCGGTCGCTACCGTCTTGCCATCGTCGGCGGTGGCATTCCACTCAACCGTATGGTCACCGGCACTGATCTGCTGATCCACGAGAGTCCTGACTTTCTGACCCTGAATGTTGTAGATCTCGAGCAAAACGTGGCAGGCCGCCGGCACGCTGTAGGATATCTGCGTGGTGGGGTTGAACGGGTTGGGATAGTTCTGGGCCAGCGTGTAGCCTTCCGGAAGCTCCGTCTCCTCAGCGGTTTTCGCCGCGCCGTCTCCGTCGTCTACCTCATCGTCGTCGGCACCGTCGCAGTTACCCTGGGCGATAAACATGGCCACATGCCCGTCCCCGCCCGTGCCGCCGCTGAGTATCTGGGCATCGAGTCCCAGGGCTTCCAGTTGTTCGGCGGCGTCTTCAGCATCCAGGTCAATTACATGCGTCTCGCCGTCGGCGGTGGTGACGGTCATCTCGGACGTTCCGTCGGTGAGTTTCCTGACCTGGATCTGCGTGCTCCCTTCGATCGCGGGCAGGGTCTCGTCCAGGGATTCCAGGAAATCAACCTCGGAAGTCATGACGGTCCAGTCGCCGTCAATGGTCGTACAGGAATCCTTGTCGACCCAGATCGTGAAAGTCCCGGTCGACTCGTCTCCGAGGGCCATGATGCGATCGGCCACTATCTTGTGGGTGGCATCGGCGTCAACATCGCCATCATCAAACAAGGAGTTGTGCACGAGCTTGATAAGCGAGACATGGGCTGTCTCAAGGTCCGGTGTGATCTCGGTCAGCTCGCAGTTGCCGAGTTCGTCGAAGGCGGCGATGACCATCTGGACATCGTACTCCGACTTCAGGTCGGACAGCTTGAGATCGCAGGTGACTTCACAGCCACTGACATCAATAGCGACATCTTCAATTCCCAGGGCCGTCAGCAATTCCTGAATGCGCTCGCTGTCCATGGCCAGGTCCTTGTTGACCCCGGCGATGGCGACATCGTAACCGATCGTATCCTGGAACTTGAACGGCACCAGGGTGGCGACGGCGAGGAGGACAACGGCAATACTGATTGACAGGCCCAGTCGCGGACGTTTTTTCATCTGGTTGAATATGGTGCTCATCAGGTTAGTCTCCCTTGAAGGTTCGGATGGGGCGAGTCCGGCCCGGGCTTCAGCACGGGTTTTGAGCATTGACAGCGGCAGGCCGCCTTCGTTGTCATCGGCGCCGGCCGCGGCGAAATCACGTGTGATAGCCCGTTCCGCCTGCGCAAAGGCGGCGCATTCCGGGCAGGTACGCAAATGCTCGCGCAACTCGCGGTCGGATTTCTCCGGCGACAACTCCCCTCTCAACGCTACTATTCTTTGCCTGGCTTCGTGACAACGCATATCTCGTCCTCACTCCCTGGTATCTGTTTTAGTCCGACCCGGGCCGACGATTCGAAGTATCGGCTCAGGGTGTCCCGCATCTTTTTGCGGGCGCGGGACAGGCGGACTTTGATGTTTCCCTCCGTCTTGCCGGCCAGAGCCGCCAGTTCGGAGATTTTCCAACCGTGCATCTCGAAGAGTGTCACCAGCGCGCGGTCCTCGTCGGAGAGGACGCTGAAGGCCGTTTCAAGTCGCCTTCGCGCGGCCAGTTGCGCCGCCGGACCGTCGATTCGAACCGTCTCGGCGACCTCCTGCGTCATGGGGAGCACTCGCCGCCACCATGGCCGTCGCTTTTGGTTCTTGAATTCGTTGATGACGATCCGGTAGAGCCAGGGTCGGAAGGCCGCGACGTCCTTCAGGCTGGCCAGCCTGGTCAGGGCCCTGACCAGCGCGTCCTGATATAGGTCGTCGCCGTCTTCCCGGTTACCCATGAGCTTACGGCAGAAGGCGCGTGCTCTGAGATGTTCCGGCTCGACTAAATTCCAGAATAGGTCCCTGTTTCTGTTCATCTGTCTTTTAGACACCGTTGGCATGTTAAAGGTTACAGTTTTTCGGCGGGACGGTCAAGCGGGGGGGGATTCGACCTCTTCCTATCGAATCACGGGACAGAAGCAGGTCAGGAGCCCCGTGCTCCTGACAATTTCAGGGCGGCCGGGTGGGGTTCGTC
>CAZVUZ010000145.1:3801-8410 GCA_964630485.1 uncultured Ignavibacteriales bacterium | reverse complement strand
AGGGGCGGGTCGTGTTACCGGTCCATTCCTCTAAAAGCCTGAAACCCTCCCCCAACCCCTCCCTGAACTTCGGGAGGGGGGCTACGGTGACCCATGGTTGGTTGTGTTTGGGGGTTGTCTGAAAGTGCTTTCCAGGAAGAAACATTGCCATGTGGAATGCACATATATCGTAATACCTTGGAAAATTTCATCATATAACCCAAAAAAACACTCACTATGTTTGGAATCGTCAAAAAAGTCTTTGGATCGAAAAACGAACGGTTTTTGAAGAAACTCCGTCCCCTGGTGGAACGGATCAATAAACTCGAGCCCAATTTTACCGGCCTCGAGGATGAGGCATTTCCTCAGCAGATCGCGGCCTGGAAGGAAGAGGTTGCCGCGGGGAAATCCGTGGATGATCTTTTGCCCGAGGTCTACGCCCTGGTCCGCGAGGCAGGTAAGCGGGTGCTCAATATGCGCCACTTCGACTGCCAGCTGGTGGGCGGGATCATTCTGCATCAGGGCAAGATCGCTGAAATGAAGACCGGTGAAGGTAAGACCCTGGTGGCCACATTGCCCGTGGTTCTCAATGCCCTGACCGAAAAGGGCGTGCATCTGGTCACGGTGAACGACTACCTGGCCAAGCGTGATGCCGAGTGGATGGGCAAGCTGTACAATTTCCTCGGCCTTTCCGTGGGCGTCATCGTCCACGGCCTCGACGATGCCCAGCGCAAGGAAGCGTACAACGCGGATATCACCTACGGGACCAATAACGAGTTCGGGTTCGACTATCTGCGCGACAACATGAAGTTCTACAAGGAGCAGCTCGTTCAGCGCGATCTGCACTACGCCATTGTGGATGAAGTCGACTCCATCCTCATCGACGAGGCCAGGACGCCGCTGATCATTTCCGGCAAGGTGGAATCCTCGGTACACGACCGCTACCGCGAGATGAAACCCACCGTCGAGCGCATCGTCCACAAACAAACGGCGTTGATCAACGAAATGGTATCCAAAGCGGAAAAACTGCTGGAAACCGAGTCGAAGGATACCGAATTCGAGGCCGGCATAAACCTTCTCGCGGCAAGGCGCGGTTCCCCGAAAAACAAGCGCCTGCTCAAACTGCTGAAGGAGACCGGCGTCAGCCGCCTCGTCACCGACGTCGAGTCGGCCTTCATGCGCGATAAGAAACTGCACGAGATCGACGACCGCCTGCACTTCTACATCGACGAGCGCGAACACTCCATTGCCCTGACCGATCTGGGGACGACTCAACTGCCTCCGGATGAACAGAAGCTCTTCGAGATTCCGGATATCTCCACCATGCTATCCGAACTGGCAGGCGATGAATCGCTTTCGGAGGAAGAACGCCAGAAGAAAACCGACGAGATCTACCGCGTCCACGGCGAGTATTCCGAAAAGGTCCACGCCATCAACCAGCTTCTGCGGGCCTACTCGCTCTACCAGAAGGATGTCGAGTACGTCGTTCAGGACGGCAAGGTGATGATCGTCGACGAGAACACCGGCCGCATCCTGCCGGGGCGGCGGTACTCGGACGGCCTCCACCAGGCCATCGAGGCCAAGGAGAAGGTGACCATCGAGGCCGAGTCCCAGACCCTGGCCACCATCACGCTGCAAAACTACTTCCGCATGTACGACAAGCTGGCCGGCATGACCGGTACCGCCGAGACCGAAGCTCAGGAACTGTGGGATATCTACAAACTCGACGTCATGGTCATTCCCACCAACGTGGAGGTTATCCGCGACGACAAGGAAGATGTCATCTACCGCACGAGACGTGAAAAATACAACGCCATTGTCGAGGAAATACAGGAGAAGTACGAAGCGGGTCAGCCGGTCCTTGTGGGTACGGTTTCGGTGGATGTTTCCGAGACGCTCGCGCGCATGCTCAAGCGGGCGGGAATTCCCCACCACGTCCTCAACGCCAAGCACCACCAGAAAGAGGCCGAGATCGTGGCCGGAGCCGGTGAGGCCGGGGCAGTGACGATTGCCACCAATATGGCCGGCCGCGGCACCGATATCAAGCTCGGCGAGGGTGTGGTCGAGGCCGGCGGTTTGCACATCGTCGGCACCGAGCGTCACGAGTCCCGACGCATCGACCGCCAGCTCCGCGGGCGCGCCGGGCGCCAAGGCGATCCCGGTTCGTCCAAGTTCTTCCTCTCCATCGAGGACGACCTCATGCGCCTCTTCGGCGGCGATCGGCTCGGTACGGTTATGGACAAGCTCGGCCTCGAGGAGGGCGAGGTCATCACACACAAGATGGTTACCAGCGCCATCGAACGCGCTCAGAAGAAGGTCGAGTCCCAAAACTACGCCATCCGCAAACACACCCTCGACTACGACGACGTCATGAACGTCCAGCGCAAATGGATCTATGAGCGCCGCCTGTCCGCACTGGAACGGACTTCGATCAAAGACGAGGTCCAGGAACTGATCTCCGATGTCCTCGACGGCCTCATCGAGACCTACTGCCCTGAGAAGACCTATCCCGAGGAATGGAACCTCAATGGCCTCACCGAGGAACTCCGCAAGATCTACCTGTTGGCCCTGCAATTCAAGCAGGAGGATATAGAGAGCCTCACGCGTGAGTCGCTCAGGGAAAATGTCCTCAAGGCCGTGACGGGGTTCTATACTCAGAAAGAGGCCGCCTACGGTGAGGAAATCATGCGCCAGCTGGAGCGCTATGCAGTGCTATCGACTATCGATCGTCACTGGCGGGACCATCTTTCCGAAATGGAGGAGCTTCGCACCGGCATCGGCCTGCGCGCCTACCACGGCGGCATGGGCAAGCCGATCGATATCTACAAACGCGAGGCTTTCAAAACCTTCCAGGAAATGGTCGAGGAAGTCGATAAGGAAATCATCAACCTCGTCTACAAACTGCAGATCAAAACGCCTGAGAAATCGCGGGCCGAACGCCGACGCGAGCGGGAACTGGTCACCCAGCACCGTGACGCCACCGGCATGGGCCTAACCTCCGGGGCTGCGGCTTCGGGACCGGCCGGGGCAATCGGCGCCGATCAGGAAACCAACCCCATGGCGGCGGCCTCGCAGGCCGGCAAACAGGACCGCACCGTGAAACGCCAATACCCCAAGGTCGGGCGCAACGATCCCTGCCCCTGCGGTTCCGGCAAGAAGTACAAGAAGTGCCACGGCCGGGATGAATAAACTCGCGGTCAGTTAAGAGTCAGGGGTTCGCCCCACCCTTATTTGTTTTAAGTGATTGCTAATTAATGGCTTGCATGTGTAGGGCAGCGTGCTGTCCCCTAATAATGCCGAATAACGTGACATCGTCCTGATCACGATTCGATCACAAGGTTCTGACAAGGAAGATTCACAGAGTAGAGACTATTTTACTTGACATCCGACCTCAAAAAGGGTTCACTTGTACCGATAATAGATGCAAGAGGTTCGCAAATAGAATCGGTTGTTCCAATAATGTGCTCAAGAGAACCAAAACGGGAATCACCTTTCGGTGTCGGCTCAGGAATCGGCGAAGCCCTTTTCTCAAAGATTAGACGAAAAGTCCTCGCACTCTTTCTGCTGAATCCGGAGAAACGATTTTACTTCAGAGAGACAGTCAGACTTCTGGGCGATTCGCCCGGTTCGCTTCAACGCGAACTCAAGTCATTGACGAAAGCCGGTATTCTTAAGATGGAGCCAATCGGTATCCAGAAGTTCTATCAGGCCAACAACGAAAGCCCTGTTTATACCGAGTTAAGGAAAATTGCTGAAAAAACCTTCGGACTCGTTGATGTATTCCGTGATGTTCTTCGAACTCAAGTAGGTGATCAAATAGACGTTGCCTGGATATACGGTTCCATTGCCAAAAGCAGCGATACCAGTTCCAGCGATATTGATCTCATAGTAATTGGATCTCTGCCGTTCCGTGAGTTAGTATCCATTCTGAAACCGGTGGAAGAGACCATGCAGCGACCCGTGAATCCCACGCTGTACTCTGCTGATGAGTTCAGGACTAAGCTGAGTGAGAAAAACAACTTCGTCCTGAATGTAATGGAGTCCAGGAAACTGTTTGTATTGGGTGACGAAGATGACCTTGCAAGACTGGCTCAGTAACGGTTGGCTTAAGCAGCACACCACGAGCCGACAGGAGATAAGAGACCTGCTCGATAAGGTCGATCGCGACATTGCTGAGGCTTCCAAAGAGGAGATCACGCTCGACTGGAGATTGGCCATTGCATACAATGCTTGTTTAGGTTGCGCGACGATAGCATTGCGGGTGAGCGGCTATCGTATGCCTGGGGGCACCGGCCAACACTACCGGACCATTCAATCTCTGCGATTCACTATTACCCCTGACGCGGATATTATCATCTCTTTGGAGGCTATAAGCAAAAAAAGAGCTATTGTCAGTTATGATGTTGCGGGTACAATCACTGAGGCTGAGGTTAAAGAGGCGCAAGAGCTCGCCAGCGATTTGCGCAATGGGCTAATGAAGTGGCTGAACGACGATCATCCTCAGTTGCTGGAGCCTTAGCAATAGGCTTCACATCGGGCGCAACGATCCCTGTCCCTGCGGTTCCGGCAAGAAGTACAAGAAGTGCCACGGCCGGGATACCTGAGATCGCAATTCTGACATTGATAATGC
>CAZVUZ010000145.1:0-3791 GCA_964630485.1 uncultured Ignavibacteriales bacterium | reverse complement strand
CATAATCTGTATAGAAATCTTATAGGGAAATAACTCCATTTCTCAAAAAAAAATGCCGGACAAGACGGTGCTTTTTGCTTACCCTATAGTCTGAACACAAAGACTCGCCGCAGTGCGGCCAGGGAGATGATTCGATGAGCGCTGATGATATGAATGCCGTCGCCGAAGCCTATGTCAGGCTGGTCCTGGAAGTCGGTCTTTACGATCCGGATTATGTTGACGCCTATTACGGACCGGAACAATGGAAACCGAAAGACAAACCGTCATCTAAATTCCCGCATGAACAACTTCTGGAGCGGGCCACCGGGCTCCAGGCCGTCCTCGAACAGGTGGTATTCGATGAAGCCATCGAAAGCGACCGTCTGCGACGCCAGTTTCAGCGCAAACAGCTAAATTCCCTGGTGGCCAAAATCGACCTCCTCGGTGGCGCCCGCATGACCTTTGACGAAGAATCGCTGGCCCTTTACGACGCCGTGGCGCCCGCCCGCGAGGACGCGTATTTCGATGCCATGGTCGAGGAAGTCGACGCCACTCTCCCCGGTGATGGTGATGTTCCCGAACGGCTGGACAAGTATCTCGAAGGATTCATAGTCCCCTCCGATCGACTGCCGGACGTTTTCGGGGCGGCCATTGACGAATGCCGGGCACGGGCTAAACAGCATCTGACACTGCCCGCGGATGAAAACTTCATAGTTGAATATGTCAAGGACAAGCCCTGGGGAGCCTACAACTGGTACAAGGGCAATAATTACAGTGTCATAGAAGTCAACACCGACCTGCCCACCTACATCGGTTCCCCGGTACACCTGGCGGCCCACGAGGGATACCCGGGGCACCATGTGCAGAACCTCATGGCCGAGAGCCTCTGGGTAAAGGGTCGCGGCTGGGCGGAGTTCTCGGTGGCGCCTCTCTTTTGCCCCTATTCGCTGATCATGGAAGGCGGCGCCGAGTTCGGCGTCGAGGTGGCGTTCCCCGGCGACGAACGGCTCGAGTTCGAACGCCGCGAGTTATACCCTCGGGCCGGTCTGGATCCGGCGCTGGCCGACGATTACCACCGCACTATCAATCTCACCCGGCAACTTCGCTACGCCCGCATCGGCATCGCCCGCGAATACATCGAAGGCCATCTCGATAAAGACACCGCCGTCGAACGGCTCTGCAAATACCTGCTCACCACCGAGAAGAAGGCCGCCCAGCAATTGAAGTTCATGGAGCGCTACCGCAGTTACCTCATCAACTACGATCTCGGGCAGGAAATAGTGCGAGCCTACATTGAGAAGAAAGGCGGCACCGAGGACAAACCCACCCGACGCTGGGAACTGCTGGCCGGACTTCTTTCGGAACCGCAGACACCCTCGGGACTGGCCTGATCCAACCCGGTCCGGGCTATCCGGGTGTTTCCTTCAAAGGAGGTTTACCTCTATGTCGCGACTGAATATATCGTCAGCGTCCCCGTATGAATCTCAGATCGGTTTCTCGCGCGCGGTGCGCATCGGCAATACTATCGCCGTCTCCGGCACCGGGCCGATAGCGCCCGACGGTGCCACCGCCGCCGCCGGGGATGCTTACGGCCAGGCCCGGCGTTGCCTGGAAATTATCGCCGCCGCCATAGAAAAAGCCGGCGGCAGTCTCAACGATGTCATCCGCACCCGCATGTATGTCACCGATGCCTCCCTCTGGGAGGAAATCGGCCGCGCTCACGGCGAGTTCTTCGCCGATATCAAACCGGCTTCCACCATGGTCGAAGTAAAGGCGCTGGTACGTGATGACTGGCTGGTCGAGATCGAAGCCGAGTGTGTCCTGACCGAATAGGACAAACCGCAGATTCCCGAGCATAAAAAAACGGCAGGCCCAAAGTCGGGCCCGCCGCGTTGTTTGCGAATTCGATATTACTTATCGTCACAGGATGGCGGATTGCCGTTGGTGAACATCCAATCGACCATAAAGACCAGATCGGCAATATCCACGACGCCGTCACAGTTCAGATCCCCGCGGTAAACGTCTGTTGGCTCAACATAGCCCTCGAAAACATTGATCAGCACCTGGAATGTCGCCTCCTCGCCGGCGCCGTCCGTGGCCCGGAGTGTCAGGACATACTCGCCGGTATTGTAGAAATCCGGTGACCAGGTGAAGGTCCAGGGAGCTGAGCCGGACAGGGTCGGCGGCCGGTAGGACATGTTGGGGCCGATAAGGGATACTATCTCAAGGCTGTAGGGAGCATCTCCGCCGCCGACGGTTACGGGGAACGATATAGTCTGCAGGGCCTCGACATTGTAGTAAGTACCGCAGGTAATTGACAGACCCGACACGCCTATAGCCATGTGGTTGGTTTCGAACACCACCTCTCCCCCATCGGGAAAGGTTCCATTTTCAAGCACGCAGGCGGCGTTGCCGTTAGCCTCCTCAAAGGACAGCAGATCTCCGATCTGCCCTTCGGAGAACCACACATCGGCGATAACTCCCGAACCCGGCGGCAGCTTATGGTAAATCGAGACAAAGCCCATACAAACGGAGTCGGGGTTGGCACCTTCAGTATCCTGGCAACCCATAAACAGATCAAAGATGTTGGTGCCGATGGTACGTCCCGCGCGAGTCACCGAGTCCAGCCGGATATCACCGGTACTGAAAAAGCGCAGGGGGATCTGCAGCCCTCCAAGCGAGTCATTGAGATTAGAGTAGTAGATCGGAACCCTGAAAACGCCGCCGCCAAAATAGTCGGCATAGTCATTCCCGAAGCGAACCGTATCAACGGTTTGGCCGGAAGCCGTGATGGAAAGGAGCAAAACGGTGATAACCGCAAAGCTGGTGAGACGACGCATGGTTTACCCCTACGATGGTGCCCTGCTTGAGCGAAGTTGATTTTTCTATGTCCAATATACAGGGATGCCGTTGGCATGCAAGGACTTTTGCGGCCCGGCGGCGGGCCCGGAACAGGACCGGCCGCCGGCGTTCAGGATTCGAGATTACTTCTTGCCGCACGAGGGCGGGTTGCCGCCGTTGAACATCCAGTCGGTCATGAAAACCAGATCGGCAATATCCACAGCGCCGTCGCAGTTCAAATCTCCCCGGTACACGTCGCAGGGGTCGACGTAGGCCCCCGTTACGTTGATAGTTACCTCAAGTGTTGTCTCATCGTTGTTGTAATCCGTGGCGTGCAGGGTCAGTATGTACTCGCCGGTATTGTAGAAATTCGGCGACCAGGTAAAGGTCCACGGGTCGCTGCCTGACAGGGTCGGCGGCGGATAGGACATGTTAGGCCCGACCAGGGATACCATCTCGAGGCTGTAGGGGCTGTCACCGCCACGGACAATTATCGGGAATGACAGCGTCTGCAACGCCTCGACACTGTGATAGGTGCCGCAGGCTATCTCCAGGCCGGATTCGGCGATGGCGACATGGGTGACGAGGTGGACGATTTGTGACGGATCACCATAGGTATCGCCAACGGCAAGCACCTGCCCATCAATGCTGTCAACCGGCTCGAATGAAATGAGATCGCCGAGATGGCCGCCCGAGAACCAGAGATCGACAATGGGGCCGCTTCCAGGCGGCAACTTCTCACGGAAAAAGGTGACGGCAGCGAAGATCACCGAGTCAGGATTGCCCGTTCCCTCGCCGTGAGAAAAACCGATGTAACCATCGAAGGTGTTGGTGCCGGCGATTCGCCCGGCGCGGGTAACTGAGTCGGGATGGATGGCACCGCCCGTGCAGTAATACCGGAACGGGACCTGAATACCCGTACATGTATCCTCGTTGTAGAGAAAGACAGGAACGCGGACAACACCGTGATC
>CAZVUZ010000144.1:0-8485 GCA_964630485.1 uncultured Ignavibacteriales bacterium | reverse complement strand
TGCTGGAGATTCATGAATGACACAAGGTGACCAACCACAGGGCGCCCCTTCGGGCGGACTCATTTCTAAACGCGGCAATTGGGCCTCCCAGCTCGGATTCATCCTGGCCGCCACCGGCTCCGCCATCGGACTTGGTAATATCTGGAAATTCCCGTACATAACCGGGGTCTACGGAGGCGGCGCTTTCGTGCTCGTGTACCTTATCTGTGTCGTTGTGGTCGGGCTCCCGCTCATGCTGGCGGAGTTGATAATCGGCCGCCGCGCCCAGCAAAACCCCGTCGGAGCCTTCCAGAAACTGCACCACAAGGGTAGTCCGTGGCAACTTACCGGCTGGCTCGGGGTCGCCTCGGGCTTTGTCATCCTGTCGTTCTACAGCGTCGTTGCCGGATGGGCACTGGCCTATATTTTCAAAGCCCTCTCAGGATTCTCCGGCACCGCTCCGGAAATCCAGACACAATTCACCAATCTTGTGGTAAGCCCCGGAGAATCCATCTTCTGGCACTCAATATTCATGATCCTCTGCATAGGCATTGTGGTGTGCGGCATTCAAAGGGGCATCGAACGCTGGTCGAAAATACTCATGCCGGCCCTTTTCGCCATCCTAATAGGGCTGGCCATCTACGGCCTGACCGCGACCGAGGGCGGATCGGAAGCACTATCCTTCCTGTTCCTTCCCGACTGGTCGAAGCTCTCCGCAGAGGGCGTCCTCTCGGCCCTCGGACACGCCTTCTTCACCCTTTCGCTCGGCATGGGAGCCATGATCACTTACGGCTCCTACATGACCCGTGACGCCAGCATCACCAAGGATGCCATCGTGGTATCCCTCCTCGATACCGTTGTGGCGCTCATCGCGGGAATCGCCATCTTCTCCCTTGTGTTTGCCTTCGGCGTCGAACCGGCCGGAGGTCCCGGCCTGATCTTCCAAACCCTGCCGGTATTGTTCGCCGAGACCGGCCCCTGGGTATCGGTGCCGTTCTTCATCCTGCTTTCGTTCGCGGCGGTGACGTCGGGCATAAGTCTGCTGGAAGTGGTGGTGTCGTACTTTGTCGATCGCCGTGGCTGGAGCCGCCTCTGGTCGACGCTGATAATGGGCGGCGCCATCTGGGGTATCGGCCTGCTCTCGGCGATTGCTACGATCACCGTCCCCTTCCGCGGCAAGGAACAGGGCTTCTTCGACATCTTTGATTTTATAAGCACGAATTACATGCTCCCTCTCGGCGGCCTGTTAACCTGTTTGTTTGTCGCCTGGGTAATGAAAGACGCCGATCGCCTTGACGAACTGAACACCTCTGGATGGACCTATGGATTGCTCAAGTTCTTCCTGCGATTCGTAACGCCGATAGCCATGGTGATCGTCATACTCCACGGCCTGGAATTACTGCCATTCATGGATTACGGAAATTGACAGGGTGAAATAAAGTCGGGAATCGAGATCGGCGCGCCGGTCTACCCCTCGGGACCGAGGTATTTCAGGGCCTCCGCCACCAGCCGTTCGCGGTCGAAGCCCTTCAAGTCGGTCTCCTGTAGGAACTCCACAAAGGCCTTATCAAGTTGACCGATAGCGCTGCGCCCGAACTGGCGCGTCTCGGTTTCGCTCTCAGCTTTCTCGAAACGAATATCAAGGGCGAAAGCATCCCGCTTCAGCGATGATATCTCGGCAATAGGAATGGTCTTGAGGGTCTCTTCGGTGACGCCGGTGAGACTGACCCGGACGATTTTGTCTTCACTGCCGAGGCGGGTCATCTCTTCTTTCAAAATGGCCGCCACCTCGTCGCCGCGCTTGCCGGAGACGTCGATCTTCTCCAGGTCAATCATCTGCCGACACTCTATCTCCTCGAACCCCACCGCGAAGGGATCGAGATCCACCACCGCAAAGCCCTTGGCCGCGGTTCGCTCCGTCTGAGAAAGTCGCTCGGTAGAACCGGCATAAAAGGCCCGGTCGGCCACGCGGCAATAGTTGTGGAAGTGCCCGAGGGCGGTATAATCGAAGCGGGCGAAAACGTCCCGGGAGATTTCCTGCTCCCCGAGGTCGGCCATGGAGAACTCGGGCATACCGGCCGCGACCCCGTGGGCGATCATGACATGATGGGAGGCCTCTCCGGAACGGCGGCACAATTCCAACTGCTCCTTGAGAATGGCCGATGTCAGACAATGCGGCAGAGCATAAAAACGGGAGCCCTTGATGTCGAAAATCTCCAGCTTACTGCCGGCCGCGATATGGAGATTGTCGAGGTGGCTGAAGACTTCGAGCGCCGCCCCGATATGCGGCTGTTTTGGCATGTCGTGGTTGCCGGCGATGATCACGGTGGGGATGCCGGCGCCCTCGGCCAGGCGATAGAGCTGTTCCCCGGCCAGAGCCATGATCCGATTCGTGGGACGGACGGTGTGGAAGAGATCGCCGCTGTGAATGCACACGTCCGGTCCGATTTCGATTATCCGATCCACGGCCCGCTCATAGGCCCGGATGATGTCCTCCTGGCGCAACGTCAGGCCACTGGGGCCGCGCTGGGGGTGGTTCTCCCCCGCGCCGAGGTGGCTGTCGGAAACATGGCATATACGCATGCCCCAAGTATACTACCTCGGGAGAACTTCGTAAATCACAGAATGATGAAAAACGAGTACCGCGAATGGCTTGGGAACGAAAGTTGTCAGGAATGGGGTGACGTCGGCGCAGACTCATTGCGCCGACGTAATATCAATAAATGCCGTAGCGGGCAATACGATCGCGGAGGGTGTTGCGGGAAATGCCCAGGGTCTCCGAGGTTTTCACCTGGTTGCCGTCAAACTGGCGCAGGCACGAGGAGATAACGGCCCGTTCAAAGGCCGACTCCAAAAAGTGGAAAACCTGCCCCGGTGAATTGGCAATTAGCTTGGGCATAATCGGGTCAACTATTTTCATGAAAGTCTCGGTGTAGTCGTCCTTGAGCGTCGACAGGTCCACCTGGAGCTTGTTCTTGTCCTCGGAGAAAACCGGGAAGTCCTCCGGCTGTAATTCCTCGTTCTTGGACATCACCAGCGCCGTCTGGATATTGTTTTCCAGTTCGCGGACGTTTCCGGGCCACTGGTACTTCTGGAGCATCTGGGTGCCCTTCTTCGAGACGCGGCGTACCGGCTGGGACAGCTGTGACGCGAACTTATTGCAGAAGTGACTGGCCAGGAGCGAAACATCCGGCCGCCGCTCGCGCAGGGGCGGTATATACAAAGAGACTACTTTCAGGCGATAGAAAAGATCCACCCTGAAAGACCCCTCTTTCATGCACTGGACGAGGGACTTGTTGGTGGCGGCCACGATGCGGACATTGACACTTATGGACTCATTGCCGCCGACGCGTTCGAATTTCTTTTCCTGGAGGACTCTCAGCAATTTCGACTGGGTGAGCATGGACATATCGGCGATTTCGTCGAGGAACAGCGTCCCGCCGTCCGCCTGTTCGAATTTACCGATGCGCTTGAAATAGGCCCCGGTAAAGGCGCCCTTTTCATGGCCGAACAATTCGGACTCGAGCAGGGTCTCGGGAAGCGCCGCGCAGTTGACAGAAAGGAATGCATTCCCCCGGCGTTGGGAGTTGCGGTGGATGGCCCGGGCAACCAGCTCCTTGCCGGTTCCTGACTCGCCGGTAATCAAAACGGCGGCGTCGGTCTTGGCCACCTGGCCGATGAGCTTGGCGATTTCTACGATTTCGGGAGACTGTCCGACTATCTCGTCGACCACCTGTGGTCTGATTTCGCCCGGTTTCTCCACGGAATGGCTTTTTGCCCCGGTTGAATAACCGCAGGCCTTATTGACGGTGTCGATGAGCTTCTCGATGGCAAAGGGCTTGGTAAGATACTCAAAGGCCCCCTCGCTCATGGCTTCAATAGCGTCGTCGGTGGAAACGAATCCGGATATCACGATCACCGGGAGGTTGTCATCAACCTGCCTGAGCTGTTTCAGAACATCCAGCCCCGAGAGCGTGGGTAGATTTACATCAAGCATGACCAGGTCAATGTCGTCCTGCTCGGTCACGACCTTACAGACATCGGTACCGTCGTCAAGAAACCGGAAGGCAAACTTCTCGGGATCAAACAGATTAGCCAGGGACTGGGACAGGTCCTGGTCATCGTCTACCAATAAAATATTCTTCATACCTGCTTTTTGTCCAGTGTCTCTTTTCTTCTCAATAGTATCGGCAGGGTGTTGGATTTTTGAACCGGTAAATAGGGGGTTTCTGGACTCAGGGCCATGTTTTCGGCACTTTCGAGGGGTCCCGAAGGACGGCCCGAGCCGATTCGTACCGATGATCAACCCTGTTTAAGGGAGAGTTACCCCGGGCTCGATCTGAAGAGAGGACGTTACCCCAGGGTCGGGTAAGATTAACCAGGACGGTCTCTAATAGAGAAACTCAGGTAATTTAGGATCACCCGGCTTCCGGCCTACTCATCCTCCTCGACGAGAAACCGAACCGCAGTGCCCATCCAGAAGAAATATACGATGGCATCGACAACCAGGCCAAACAGCAGGATCCAGTAAACCAGTTCCGGTTTGAACTTCTCCACGATCACCCCGGGTTGACCCGAAGCGAAGGAGACCAGAATGATGGGCACCAACATAAAAAAGGACAGGAAGAGACAGGTGAACGGATTGCGGATGAATATTGAAACGGAACGTCGGAGCGCTTGCATGGAATTCTCACCGAAGACAATGATCGACGGGATCAGAAAATAGAACACGGCCAGGATAAAGGTGTATATGCCCGGGACGATACCGTACTGAAAGACTATCATCCGCCGCGGCGACCCGAAGAGCCAGTCCTCGAAATAGTTCGGCAGGATGAGCGTTACGGCCAGCATCAGACCATTGATCAGTATCCAACCGATAATCAGATGCGGCCAGGCTTTCAGGGCCGTGCTGAAGGGCAGGCGCTCTTCTTTCTCGACCTCCAGAAAGCTGTCGAAGAATATTATCGCGATAGTGCCGAGGACGAGTCCCTCGAACACAAGGCCAATAAAGAACTTGGCCCAGTCAAAAAAATGCGGCAGGAGCAGGAAGTGGCCCGGGTAGTGCGTGAAACCCGACGCGAGCTGAGAGTCGACGAGATGCACCCACGCCTTGACGGGCCCATGAAAAATGGGATTAAGAAAATCGAAGTGCGCATAAAGAACCACCCAGTTGACGACAAAATAGCCAAACAGGACAAGCCAAATGCGTCCCCGACCCAACTGCCTAAAGGTATCGAGAAAGATGCTGATGAATCTGTTGATCGAATTTACCAAACTCATTGGCTTAGGCCCCTTACACTACGGAATGGATCCGGAGACCTGGTTCGACGCCGTTGAAAGCCCGTGCCGGTCTGTAGAGAATACCCGGAAATTATAAGTGGCGCCGTCCACCAGCCCACCGCTGTAGCTGGTCCCATAGCGATTGGAAATGATGGTCAGCAGATTAGCTGTCACCTCGGCCGTTCCCTCATTGCCACTGATATCGTCCTGAGACCGGAAAATGCGGTACTCCTTGAAGTCAGCCTCGGAACTCGCCGTCCACGTCAGCGTGTAATCACCATTTGATTCAACGACCAAAAACAGGTCCGGCGCCGCCGGCGCTTCATTGACCTCGGTGGCGGCATCGGCCACATTCGAAACGGCGTATTGCCCCGTGTCGGTCATCACCGCAACCCGGTAATAATAGGTCGTGGCCGCATCAAGGGAGGTGTCAGTGTAACTGATGGCCGCAGGATTGGCATAGGTCGTTACCAGGTCGGAGCCGCTGCCGACCGACGGCAGTTCGCTGCGATAGACCCGGTAGGATTCGAAATCAGCAATCTCCGAGCGCGTCCACCGCAACGAAATCTGGAACGAAGACAACGCCTCCGCCGTCAGCGTCGGTTGGGTGTCCAGCGTGATATCGTCTGACACCGGCACATCCGAACGGGTTCCGTCGGAAAACTGAAAACGGGCATAGACCTTCTTCACACCGTCGCCGTCGGATAAAGTGAACAGGGTTTGCGGCGAGTAAACCTCCCAGACGGCATCAGCAAAGGTGCTATCTTCCGAGATCTGTATATGGGTAACGGTCCCGGGCGCGCCAAGACCTGCCACGACACTCCTCGAACGGGTGAAGTCGGCACCGTCGTTGACCACCAGCGACAATAGGACCACCGACGCCACGACGGTCTCCGATCGCGGTCCCTCAATGCCGTTATTCTGAATGCCGGCGACCTGGAAGGCATAAGTGCGGTTGACCAGCAAATCGTCGAGATCTATCTCAAGGCCGGTCGTGGAGTCGATCAGGCTGAAGTCGTCCTCGCCAGTGGTGGCGTAGACCCTGAAGAGAGATACTGCGGAACCATCCGAGACCTCCCAGCTGAGTTTTATCGAAGCATCATTGGTGTAGGCCCTGACATTGACCGGAATCGGCCCCGTCGCCGGATAGGAACCGACCGGATCCTTTGACTCGATGTGACGATCACAGGAGGCTCCGAGAACCATAACTGCCACGGCAAAAATTATCAGTAAATTACGCATATCCATACCACCTCAGAAATTCGCCGACAGGGTCAGCCCCACATGGTTGACATCAACTTCCGGGAGCACGGTCAGTCCCTTGACGGTGAGAGTGGAACTCTCTTCGGGGAAAAATAACAGGGCATCCAGGACACTCAGTCCCCACACGGCCACCGTGGTCCCAATCAGGATCCGGCGGACATCCTCGGCGTCATAGGCCTCACGCTGAGCTTCGGCCATTTCTGTCCAGAGCCGCTGGCGGTCCTCGATGGTCGTAGCCTGATCATACGCCGTCACGGCCTCGTAGTAATCATCCTCTTTGTTGTTGAAATCGTCCTCAGCGATGAGAAAGGCCGTTGCCGAGCCAAGAGCCAGGGCTATGAACCCCACTCCTTTGGTCTTCTGACCTCCATAAATCTGTCCCCAGCCCGGTATGACGCAGGATCTCATAGCCGCCTTCAACCTCGTCTTCCGGGAGAGTACCGCATCAAACGTCATCTGCCGCGTCGGATCAAGATCAATATAACCGGTGTAGCGCTCATAGCCGTGTTTCTCAATCGTTACCCGATAACCGCCGGCCAGGGGCTGGCGAAAACGAACCGGGGTCACCCCGCTCACCGACAACTCGCCCTTCAGCTTTACCAGAGCGCCGTCAGGATTCGAGCGAACGGTCAGGTCACCGGCAACACCCGCCTGGGCCGACAGCACCGCCGGCAAAAACAGGACTACCAGAGTAACCGTCAAAATACTCTTCAAGGCCATTTGTCGTTCCTGATTTTCAAAATTAACACCGTTGAATTAGAATTATGATACTGGATTCGATATGTGATGACAAGTTTTAACAGATGTCATTGGACGAACCGGAGAGACTTCGAACCAGGCAAAAAAAGAGCCGCAGTTTAATGCGGCCCGTTTTCAAAATTTGTCTTTAGCGTCGTTCAGCAGGCGCCCCGCCCGGTGAAGACCACAACCACCGTCCGCAGCAGTATCTTGATATCCAGCCAGAGTGACCAGTTATCGATATACTCGATGTCGTAGGCGACCTTCTCGGCCACCGAGGCCACCGAAGAATCATAACCGCTGGAGACCTGCGCCAGACCGGTCAGGCCGGGCTTAATCTCGAGCCGACGGCGATAATTCTCTACCTTGCCATCGAGATCTTCCACGAAATGCGGCCGCTCCGGTCGCGGACCAATAAGAGACATATCACCCATAAGAATATTGATGAACTGAGGAATTTCATCCAGCCGCGTCTTGCGCAGAAAACGGCCCAGGCGCGTGATGCGCGGATCCTTTTTCTGAGCCCATACCGGGCCGGAAATCTTCTCGGCATTCTGGACCATCGTACGGAATTTGATGACCTGGAAAGTCCGGCCAAAGTAGTCACTGCGGCGGCGATCCCGTGAACGACGATCCGAAACATCGGTCTTCTGACAATACCGCCGATCGTTCTGCCGACGGTTTTCTCCCACCCGGGTCTGCCGGTAGAATATGCTTCCCTGCGAATCCAATTTGATCAGAATGGGGATAAGAACCCAGAAAGGCACTGTCAAAAACAGGCCCACGAGCGTTGCTCCTCTCATAACGCGGACCATACTATCTGACTTTTCTCTATTTTCTGTCACTTTCCATCACTATTATAGTGCAAAACCGCCGATACTTCATTCTGAATAATGGTTGTAACAGGTCTTCTTCCACCGGACTATCTGATTGTTCTTGTGGGCATTGCCGTCTTTGCTATCACCGGTGTACTGGCTGGTGCCAAAAAAGGGATGGATCTATTTGGTATTGTCATTCTGGGCATGGTTACGGCTTTTGGAGGGGGAACTGTTCGTGACATTATTATAGATGCCCCGGTATTCTGGCTCAATAATTATCTATATATTCTTGTCGCACTAGTTGCCGGAGTAATTGCTTTCTTTTTTGAGGATTATTTCTGGAAGACCTACAAACCGTTACTGCATCTTGACGCTATGGGTATCGCCCTTTTTAACGTGCAGGCTAT
>CAZVUZ010000143.1:0-8486 GCA_964630485.1 uncultured Ignavibacteriales bacterium | reverse complement strand
AGCCCGGCGAGAGAGCCGCGACCGGCCATCCGGGACGATGGAATGGGGAGACGTTATGCGAGTTTATATTTGCTTTCGCCTCCGGTCAAATGCTAATTCCATTGTGATAGGGTAGAACATAAATACTTAGAGATTATTGAATTATGAGAGAAAATCTGATTAGCTGGATCTCGGAGCAGGGAGCGCCGGCGGCCGTGGCCGATGCCATCGGTTGGGTGGCGGTCGCCCTGGCGCTGATAATTCTCGCCTGGCTGGCCAATTATATCGCCAAGAAAATACTGCTGGCCATTGTTACCTTTTTCATCCACAAGACCAAGACGACCTGGGATGACGTCCTTTTAAAAAGGCGGGTGTTCCCGCGTCTCTCGCACCTGGCCCCGGCCATGGTCTTCTATTTCGGAGCCGGCCTTCTCGGCCGAGCGGAGCCGGTGATCGAGCGTCTCGCCATGGCCTATATGATGCTGGCCGGGCTTCTGGTTTTCAACGCCTTCCTCAACGCCGTCGATGACATTTACCGTACCTACGAGGTTTCGCGGCAGAAACCGATCAAGGGTTATCTGCAGGTTGTCCAGATTGTCGTTTTCATCCTGATCGGCATCGTGGCCATAGCGTTACTGGTGGGGCAGAACCCGCTGCTTCTGCTCAGCGGCCTTGGCGCCATGACGGCCGTACTCATATTGGTTTTTAAAGACTCCATCCTCGGACTCATCGCCGGAATACAGCTTTCGGTCAATGACATGGTGCGTATCGGCGACTGGATCGAGATGCCGAAGTACGGCGCCGACGGCGACGTTATCGATGTGTCGTTGCAGACGGTCAAGGTGCAGAACTGGAACAAAACCGTCAGCACCATCCCGGCCTATGCCCTCGTGTCGGATTCGTTCAAGAACTGGCGGGGCATGAGCGAATCGGGCGGCCGCCGCATCAAGCGCGCCATACATATCGACATGCAGAGCGTCCTATTCTGCACGAGCGAGATGCTCGACCGTTTTGAGAGATACCAGTATCTTTCGGAGTATATCAAAACGAAGCGTAAGGAAGTCGCCGAGTTCAACGAAAAGCACGGTGTCGATACCAGCCAGCCGGTAAACGGTCGCAACCTGACCAATATCGGCACCTTCCGCGCCTATCTCGTCGAATACCTCAAGCACCATCCGAAAATCCACAAAGACATGACCTTCCTGGTCAGGCATTTGCCGCCGGGTGAGCACGGTTTGCCGATTGAGATTTATGTTTTCTCAAACGATCAGGCCTGGGCCAACTACGAAGCGATTCAGGCCGACATTTTCGATCACATTCTGGCAGTGGTGCCGATGTTTGATTTGCGCGTGTTCCAGCGCCCGAGCGGCGGCGATATGCGGGCATTGGTGACGGACAAAGGGACTTCTTTCGAGTAGGGCAGACCCCTGTTTCGGGGTTCTGCCGTTCCGACTATTATCGCATTACTCCGTCGGCGCCACGAAGTACACGGGCAAGAGCGGCAGAAGGTTTCTGTCCTCGTCCGCCATCTTCTTGTAGAATTCCTGCCATAGAGTGATGAACTCATCCAGGTCAATTAGCTGCACGTGTGGATGCGAATTTAGTACCGCGCTCTTGGCGTCGGCCGTGTATCCGCCGGTGGATACGAATATGCCGACTTCGGTGTCTCGCTGAAGGACGCCCATCAGTTGCCGGATTTCCATCACAGAGGCGGACTGCCCGCGATGTTTTACCTGCAGTTTGATCCGGGGCGACTCGATTCCGAATGGGTCACGGTAGGCGACGATATCGATGCCGCCGTCTTTTCCTTTTGGCGCGACGAAGGGTGTGTAATAGCCCATACCGCGCATGAGAGCTGCGACAAGGTCCTGGAACTCGTACGGGTTCTTGGCCTTGATGTAGTCTTTAATACCGTCTGCGGCCAGTTGCTCGACCTGATCGAGGGTCATTGCCGATTGGTCCACGTCGCCGGGATCGCTGTCATCACCGGATGATGCGCTCTCGTCCACATCATTCTTGGCCTTCTTGTCCCATGCTTTGTAAAGGCGCCTTGCCTCCATGAGCAATCCGACATCGCCAAGCTTAATGGCATCGGTACCTTCGGGCGTCACATACCAGCGCCCCTTTTTCTTGATGAGAAAGCCAGCTTTGACAAGCAGTATACTATGCATTTGCAGTACCGCATGCCACCTGACATAACCTGTCTTCTCATAACGCTCCCGCGCCCATTCATCCAGCTCTACCGTTTTCTCCAAAGTGCTCATAACGTCGCTTCGGGAAAGTCCGTCCGGGTGTTCCTGGAGAATTCCCAGGGTCGCCTTAAGCAGTTTTGCCGCCAGGGCACGGCTGGGGGCTAATTCGTTTGTAACGGTCATGGTATTATTCCCTCCATTGTTTGTTAGCTTGTGCTATGCCAATGATAGCGTGACCGGTCCCATATGGCAAGCGAAACCACCTCGGGCGCTGGCGATGGTCCGCCATCTGAATCACACATCGTGTGCCACTGTTACCTTTTTCGCTTGCCAGGTGTCATTACTATAACGACCTTTGCAGTGAGTTACGTCTTGTAATCGCTCCATTTAGAACAGTTTAGGACTTTTGGAGGTCACAATGTCCCTCACGGATTTGCGCAATGCGACAATCACCCTGGCCCTTCTTTTGATAATCGGTGTGGCTGCGATTGGACAGACCTTGTCCATCCCCGCCACCCATGCCGGTAACCATCTGGAGAAATTTACCGCCGCCCTGAACAGCGGCGACGAAGCCCAATGGAAAGCGTACATTCTTGAAGACCCCAAAGCTGTCGACAGCGCCGACATTTTCAAGCGCCGGCTTGAGCTGTTTCAATTCGTCTATGCCGATCTCGGCGGTGTGGAACCTAAGCAGATTATGGAGAGCTCTGAGTACAGCATCTCGGCCCTGTCGCAGGCGGTCAAGCCCAGCGGACCGTATGAGTGGGTTACCCTGATACTCACCTTCGACAGCCTGCCGCCGTACGGTTGGGCCAGCTTCGCGGTAAGACCCGCCACCGATCCCAATGAGGTTCTCCCCGAGGGTGAACTGACCGCGGAGAAGCTCAAAACTTACATCGATGCAGTGATTGATGAGCTGGTCGCCGAAGACCGCTTCTCCGGCGCGGTTCTCGTAGCGAGATACGGCCAACCACTTTACCGCCGGGCGGTGGGGGAGGCCTCCAGGCGCTACCACATTCCCAATCAAATAGACACCAAGATAAATTTAGGTTCGATGAACAAGATGTTCACCGGGGTGGCTATCGGGCAACTGGCCCAACAGGGGAAACTGTCGTTCGACGACAATGTCGGGAAATACCTGCCGGATTACCCCAATGCCGATGTGCGTGACAAAGTCACGATTCACCACCTGCTCACCCATACCTCGGGAATGGGCGATTACTGGGAGAAGTTGTTCGACGCCCACTGGTGGGAAGTCAAGACCGTTCAGCAGCTGGCGGATCTGACCGCCGAACAGCCGCTCGAATTCGAACCGGGGGCGAAGTTTAGTTATAGCAATGCCGGGCCGATCGTGCTGGGTTTGATAATCGAGAAGATCTCCGGTATGTCCTATTATGACTACATCCGCGAGAATATCACCGGACCGGCCGGGATGGTTAACACCGACTGCTACGAGGTCGACCGGCCCACCGAGAACCTGGCTATCGGCTACACCCGGTCAAACTACGAGGATGAGCGCACCGATACCTTGCGCAACAACCTGTTCATGCATGCGGTCAAGGGCGGCCCGGCCGGTGGCGGCTACTCGACGGTCGACGACCTGTTGGCCTTCGACGTTGCCCTGCAGACGTTTCAGCTCCTTGATGAAGAGCACTTCAACATTGTCACCACCGGTAAGGTTGACCTGGGCCCGGACGCAAAGTACGCTTATTTATTCGGCGATAGGGACCGCGAGGGGCATCGCGTAATCGGGCACAACGGCGGCGCCCCGGGCATCAACGCCGTGCTGAGTATGTATGTGGATCTTGGCTACACGGTGGCGGTGCTGTCCAATTACGACGATGGCGCGATGCTTGTGGCCGATAAGCTCAACCGGCTGTTGTTACGTTGATTTTACACGGCGTGGTGCCAGACGGCTTCCGACAGCGCTATGACGTTTCCCGGCAGGGCTGATTGATATTTGATTGTGTGTACCGCTCCCGCGTCTTATAATTAGACACAATCCTTAACGGAAGGCGCGGTAATGGCTTCGTTCATCATGGCAATGACCATCAATCCCAATGCCAAAAAGGTGCATCCCGACCTTTCACATCATATCAATGAGTCGCTGGATGTTTTTGCGGCAAATAAGGTCTCCCTGAACAACCTCTTTGCGACGCTGGGGCGCTATGATTACCTGGCGGTTTTCGATGCTGAGGATCAAACGGTGGCCTTTCGGGTGGCCTCGGATATCAACGCCAAGGGTGTTCTCGAAACCGAGACCTGGCCGGTGATACCCTACGACGATTTCTCGCAGTTATTGAAGTAGGTCCGCACCGGGTTCAGTCATGCAGGACAAACGGCTCTGCAGCAACCGGGACTCGCGAGGTCAACAGAGACACCGATATCGTTGTGAAACCGGCGTGCCGGTCCTGCGCAGGCAGGAATCCAGGATTCATCCGGGCGACCGGCCGGTCGCCCCTACCAGAGATTCAGTTTCGCGGGGCAGGTTCTTGTGCGCGGCGTTTCCTCGGCATCTCACCAGAAGCTAAGCGTATGGTGGGCTTGACGATTCAAGGTGTGAAAGATTGGGGATTAAGGATAGTTCGGAAATCAGACGAGTGGCTCAGTTGTTATGAGAGGATCCCACCCCAAGGGGATGGGGCACCGAGCTAACAGGATTCTTGGTGTAGGGCAGGTTTGTCTCCAAACCTGCCGTCTCCATGCGATGTAAGGTCCATAAACCGATTTACCGGTCAGGTGCAGGCAACTCTGCACTCGGACCATTTCTTTTTGTACGTGAATGACCGAGAAGTGCCCCCGCCCATAAACCGGTTTACCGGTCAGGTGCATGCAACTCTGCACTCGGACCACATTTCCTCAAATACTGAGTCACCGTAATATTCCCTGCAAATAAACCGGTTTACCGGTCAGGTGCAGGGCGGCGGTTGCGGACCGCCGGTGAACATGTAATCGACGAGATAAACGAGGTCGGCGATATCAATTAACTCCGAACCGTTGCCGTCGATGTCGGCCTCGATCATACACTCCGGTTCCGGTCCGCCGGCAAACATATAATCGGTCAGGTAAACCAGGTCGGCAATATCGATCATGGTCCCGCCATCGTGATTGACATCGCCGCGCCGCGCACAGCATGATCCATTGAGAATAACCTCGAGGTAATCGTCGCTAAACTCCGCGCAAACGACATCGATGTCACCGTCACCGTCAAGGTCGGCGGTTTCCGCGCTTTTGTGGCCGGGATCGCTGATGTAATACACGTTGTCGTCGAAGGTCAGGTCACCGTTGCCGTGAGCCACGCATAGCGAGTCTCCTATCAGGACGAGATCGAGATTGCCGTCATTATCGAAGTCGGCGGCGGCTTCCGGCCGATATCCCATATTGCTCCAGAATGTATGCCGGGGCGTGAATATCCCGGTATCATTTGAGGCCACCATCACGACCCATGTATAGGGTCCGGGCGACTCACCAATACTGCCAATGGATGCGATATCGACATCGCCGTCGTTGTCGAGATCCGCCGCGACCATGCCGGTTTCCTCAATCGGCCAGTAATACATGGTGTCGGGTGAAAGATTGCCCAGGCCGTCGTTTTCGAGCACCGCCAGCCATCTATATCCAGCCGCGGCTACATCAACATCACCATCAAGGTCAAAGTCAGCGGCAATCATTGATTGACAATTGGCTACAGCGTGGCAGTCGGTATAGGCGCCGAAGCTGCCGTCACCGGTATTCAGGATCACTGACACCGAATCGGTGAAGTAATTGGCGGTGACGATATCGGCGAACCCGTCGCCGTTGAGATCGGCAGCCACGAGATTCTCCGGACCGTGCCCGACCTTATAAGTGGCCAATGCCCCCATCGTGCCGTCACCGGAATTCATACGCACGCTGACGCTGTCTGAGTAGGCATCGCCGGTGGCGACATCAAGGTCGCCGTCGGCGTCGAAATCAGCCAGGACAATACCGTGCGGACCGTCGCCGACCTTGTACTCGCTCCCGTAGGAGAAACTGCCGTCACCGGCGTTGAACATAGTCACCGCATAGTCATCGACGTCAGTCAGGACCGCATCGCAGTCGCCGTCACCGTCGAGATCGCCGACAGCGATATCTCTCGGGCCGGTGCTTGCCGGATAGATTGCGGGCTCGAGGAATCTCTGCGTGCCGCTGTCCACGGCCGCCTGAAACGACCAGCTATAGCTCGTGCCGAAGGAAGCGCCCTCGTTGGACGTAATGCCGGAGGTCAGAACGGTAGTTACCATCTCGCCGGGGGCGAAAGAACCATCCGGAACTATATACACCTTCTCAATGCCGTCGTAGCCAATTACGGCGTTGTTCCGACCGGAAAGCTCTCCAAACACGAAGACGGTGGAGGCGTTAACCGTGGCGCCGTCGAGAGGTATGTCGAAGAATGCCAGGATGTAGCCGTCGCCCGGGACATCGGAGGCAAAGGGCGCCGGGACGGTGGAATCGATCACCGGTGGTTGAGGAACGTAATCCGGATCAAATACCACCACACTGTAGATACCCCAGGTCGAACCTGCCTCCATTGGTCGCCACTCGAACCAGTGTACCTGCGTATCCCAGGTGTTGTAGCAGGCATATTCGCCGGTGGCGTCATTGTAACCAATGCCGGTGATGAAGTGATCGGTGCCGCCGTTGCCGTCAGTATCGACCAGGAGAACGACGGGGTAACCGGCGTCGATCTGTGCCTGATATTCCTCAAAACTGATGGAATAGTACCAGCGAGAGTCAGCATATGGATTGAGAGCCGGTGCCACCATGTCCGCATACAGAGTGAAGGCGTCGGGTACATCCGATAGCCAGCTCCATCCGTAGTAATTGCCAATAGCGCTGCGCGAGGTCCGCATGAAATCGGCCACGCAGTTGTCGACGTGGGTTGCGCCGGTTTCCGATCGGTCGGAGATGAGCCCGGTGCCGCTATTATCGATCGGACATGAGTAGTCCTGGTAATGGTCGAAAGCCGGGCCGCCGCAGACGGGACTTTCGCTGTCGTCGGCCATCATGGCGTCGGCCTCGATTGTCTGGGTCGAGGCATCGCCCGGTACCAGCGAAGAGTAGCCATGCGTATCCCAGTAGCCGATGACCATACCCAGCGCGGTTGGCCCGCAGCCGTGGTGCCATATGTAGGTGGGCACGCCGGGGATCACGACCTGGTCCTTTGTTGCCGGGCGCAGTCCCATATCGATTCCAGGTGGTGGCACCGGGCCGGTGGTGCTCTGCTGGGCCTGTACCAGGCTGGCGGTAAAAAGGCATAAAAGCGCGGTGACGATGCTTAGACGCAGACTTCGCATACTGAATTCCTCCCGAGAGTTACGGACACGGTATGACTTCGGACTGGTAAGACTCTAATGTGAATATAGCCTTGATCGGAAATGTGTCAAGGCAATTGCTTTGGACGCCCGGTGATGGGCGGGAACCGGAAGTCAACGTAGGGCAGGTTTGTCTTCACCTAAGGCCCGCCGCAGGAGGCGACCTGCCGCCGGCAGGCCGGCTTTAACTTCGGTACCCCACCAGGAGCGTAGCGGATGGTGGGCTTGCAAATTCAACGGAGCTATCTTGAGAGAAAAATAAACCTACCTGACGCTTCGCTTTAGGTGGGCTACAAAGACTCCCGTGAACATCGGTGGAACCGAAAGGAACCCACAGCAGAGCTGTGGGGCACCGGGCTCTCAGGTTGACAAGCGACCTGATCTACCAGAACTGGGCGCGAATGAGGCCAGGGTCAAGTACGGCTCAAGCCGGCCTGCCGGCAAAAACTAGCAAAGCTAGTTGTTGATGCCGCGGGCGGGGGCCGGGACGCGGCCGCCGCGATGAATGAAATTCTGCGACGAAAACCTCGACACCGCCTGTATGGGAGCCGTCCCCAACAGCCCGCCGTATTCCACCGACTGCCCGACCATGAGCCCCGGCACGGGAATTATACGCACTGCTGTCGTTTTGTTGTTCACCGCACCGATCGCGGCCTCGTCGGCAATGATTCCGGCAATGGACTCGGCCGGGGTGTCGCCCGGCACCGCCACCATGTCGAGTCCCACCGAGCAGACGGCTGTCATGGCTTCCAGCTTCTCCAGCGACATAGCGCCCGCCTCGACCGCGCGAATCATACCGGCATCTTCGGAAACCGGGATAAATGCCCCGGAAAGGCCGCCGACATATGACGAGGCCATCATGCCGCCCTTTTTGACGGCGTCGTTGAGAAGCATCAATGCCGCGGTAGTCCCGTGACAGCCACAACGTTCGAGTCCCATGGCTTCGAGAATGTCCGCCACCGAGTCGCCCTCGGCGGGGGTG
>CAZVUZ010000142.1:0-8498 GCA_964630485.1 uncultured Ignavibacteriales bacterium | reverse complement strand
CGGCAAGCTCGGACAGATGTTCAAGAAACCGGTTTACACCGGCATTACTCCGGAGTTCTGGAATTCCTGCGACGCCATCTGCAACCGGAACCACTGGCATATCTGGGGCGTCCCCAATTGCGGCAAGGGTGAACCCATGCAAACAGCCCACGTAGCGCACGGAGCCGCACCCACGCGCTTCAGAAACGTCAAGGTGGGGGTGAGCAAATGATTGGACAGAAGAAACTCTTTGCAAGGCTGGAAAAGGTCATGGCCGGTTCTAACGCCGACCAGACCGAAATCGTGTACATCGGTACCGAAAGCGGCCTGACCCGTTATGCCAATTCCTATATCCACCAGAACGTTTTCGAGAACACCTGCCTGATCTATTTCCGCACGGTCATCGGCAAGAAGGTCGGGGTCGCCTCCGGCAACTCATTCGTTATTGACGACCTGAAAAGGACGTTGGCCGACTCGCTGGAGATTGCCCGGCAGCAACCGGAGAACCCGAAATTCCCGGGGCTTGCCAAACCGGCGAAGTACCGGGAGCTGGACACATTCGACGAGACCACGGCCGGCTATGCACCGCGCGATCGCGCGAGGGCGGTCAAGGAGATCATCGCCGAGGCGAAGCGTAAGCATTTCACCGTGGCCGGGTCATGCTCGACCTCATGCGGTGAAATCGCGGTACTGAACTCGCTCGGACTTCGCGCCTATCAGCCCGTGACATCGGCCGGAGTCAATATGATCGCCATGTCCGACACATCCTCGGGCTATGCCTCCAGCACCTCGCGCCGCGTCGAGGACCTCGATTTCAAACACCTGGCCGGAATTGCCGTGGACAAGTGCGACATGTCGCAGAACCCACAGCAGATCGAACCGGGCGAGTATGAGGTTTTGCTGGAACCGGCGGCCGTATCCGAGATACTCGAATGGCTGAATTATGTCAGCCTTGGATCCAAAGCTTTCATGCAGGAAACTTCGTGTCTCTCCGGAAAGATCGGTAAGAAGATCACCTCGGATCTGATCAGCCTTTACGATGACGGCCTCAATACGAAGGCGGTGGCTTTCCCATTCGACTTTGAGGGTGTCCCCAAGAGTAAAGTGACCTTCATCGACAAGGGCGTGGCGAAAGGTGTCGTCTACGACCGCGCGGCGGGTCTGAAAGCCGGGACCAAATCGACGGGCCACGGTGTCACCCCGGACGAAAACAGCGAGGGGGCCTTCGCCCTCAACTTGTTCTTGAAACCGGGCAAGACGCCCCGCGCGAAGATGATCTCCGGGGTCAAGAAGGGCATCCTGGTAACCCGTTTTCACTATATCAACGGCCTGATCGATACCAACAACTCGGTCATGACGGGAATGACCCGCGACGGCACGTTCTACGTGGAAAACGGTGAGATTAAGCACGGTATCAAGAACCTGCGGTTCACCGATTCCATCATGCGGGCTTTCGGAACGGCCGTGGCGGTTTCGAGGGAGACTGAACGGATAGAATCCTGGTGGCGCTCGGTAGGTTGCATGACCGTGCCGGCCCTGCATTTGAAATCCTTCAACTTCTCGGGCAAGACCGAGTTCTAAATTCGATTCAGTAATCGCAAACCCCTGCCCTACGGCGGGGGTTTTTTTATTGGCCTTAATGTGGCAGATTTATCAGGACGGATCGACGAGGACCTTAAACGACACCACCCGGTCGAGCCGGAAGGTACGTTCGGCCCGGGCTCTTTCGCAAAAGGCGTTGAGGTAAACCCGGGGGCCCTGCAAAAATATCTCACGGACATGAATTATTCGCGATGTCGGCTCCTTCCCCGCCATGCCGTAGACAATTTCCACCCGCCGGTTTTCCTTTTGCGCCATCTCCAGTTCGGAATATTGCGGCGGCAACGCAACTGGCTGGCCAAGAGCGTGGTTCATGCGATAAACGGTCAGGGTCTTGTCCAGGACTTTCGCCGTGGTGACACTTTCGAGCTTCTGTATGGCATGGACAAACAGCGACCTCACATACTGAGCATCGCCCAGCGCCCGGTGTTCCTGCGCGGTGCCGAGCTTGAAAAAGCGCGCCAGCGAGAGAAGCGAGTATCCCGGCAGTCCCGGGAAAAGACGCCGGTAAATATCTACGGTGTCGAGAATCCGATTCGCGCCGAATTTCATATCGGAGCGCTTGAGTTCCCAGCCCAGGAAGGAGATATCAAAGGGGGCATTGTGGGCAATCAGCACCGATTCCTGCCCGCAGAATTCGACAAATCCCGGCAGTACCTGCGCAACTGCCGGCGCCCCGGCCACCATGTCGTCGGTGATGCCGTGCACGCGTATGACTTCCTCCGGCATGGGGCGTTCGGGATTGATCAGAGTCTGAAAGCACTCGGCGCCGTCGGTTCCGAGACGAAACTTCACGGCCCCGATCTCAACGACGCGGTTGACTGGCGCCCAGAGACCGGTGGTCTCGGTGTCGAAGGCGACAAAGGTCTGGTCCCGGAGAAAATCGGGAATGGCGGATATTGCAGTCATCCCCTAATATGGCGTCTCAATTGGCATTGACAACGGCTTTTTTCTGCGTATCTTCCGTTACCAAGTAACGGAGGTGTTTTATGCATTTTGAAGTTCCGATAAGCGCCGTCTACCGGTCGCAGGCACCGCTTAAAACCAAGGTTGCCACCCGTTACACGCCCGAGTCCGCTTCCGGCCTGCAGGACACATAGCGGTCCGCTCAAACAGGCAATTACCCTTTTACACGACAACATAATACTGCTTTTGGAGAGTGAAATATGGCTATCGTAATAGATGGCTCCGGCCTTACAATAGAAAAACTGGTCCAAATCGCCCGGCATAACGAGCCGGTCGAGCTGGCGGCGGATGCCGCGGATCGGATTAATAAATGCCGCGCCATGCTCGAGAGGAAAATCGACGCCCACGAGATCATGTACGGCGTGAACACCGGCATCGGCGAATTTTCGGAAGTCGTACTCAACGACGACCAGGTCAAGGACTTCCAGAAATATCTCATCTACAACCACTCGGCCGGCATCGGTGATCCGGCCCCAATCGAATATGTTCGCGGCGCCATGGCGGGCCGCATCAATGTCCACGCCCACGGCAACTCCGGCTGTCGTCTGGCAATTACGCAGACGCTGGTGGAGATGCTCAACAAGGGCGTCACGCCGTTTGTCTGCCAGAAGGGTTCCGTGGGCGCCTGCGGCGACCTGGCGCCAATGGCACAGATTGCGTTGTTGATGATGGGTGAAGGTAAAGCTTATTACAACGGTGAATTACTCACCGGCAAAGAGGCTATGGACAAAGCCGGTATAGCCATTCCGGGCCTTCAGGCGCGTGACGGCCTGGCAACAATTAATGGATCGAATGTCCTGACAGCCATGAGCGCCATTTTCCTCTACGACGCCGGACGCTGGCTCAAGCAGGCGGAGATCGCGGCGGCCATGTCGCTGGAGGCCCTCAAGGCCAACATGAAGCCATATAGCCCGAAACTGCATGAAGTCCGTGGTTTTGCCGGGGCGGTGCGCAGTGCCGCTGCCATCCTCAAGGTCGTGGCCGGCGGCGACCTGGCCGAGGGCAAGGTCAAGTGCAAGGTCCAGGACGCTTATTCGATGCGTTCCACCCCGCAGGTCATCGGCGCCGCACATGACGCCCTCGCCTACGCCCGCTCGCAGGTCGAGATCGAACTCAACGGCGTTGGCGATAATCCGATTTTCTTCCCCGAAGAAAACCTGCAACTCTCGGGCGCCAACTTCCAGGGTACGCCAGTGGCCCTGCCGATGGACATGATGAGCGCCGCGATTACCATGGTCAGCGTTATGTCCGAACGCCGCATGAACCGCCTGAACAACCCGGCTCTGAGTGTCGGCCTGCCGCCGTTTTTGACGAAGGGCGCGGGGATGTTCTCGGGGCTTATGCTGAGTCAGTACACGGCCGACTCACTGATCGTCGAACAGCGCATTCTCTCCGCCCCGGCCTCGGTGCAGTCGATTCCGGCCGCCGCCGACCAGGAAGACTTTGTCTCCATGGGCATGAATACTGCCATCAAAAACTTCCAGATCCTCGACAACGCCTACGGCGTCCTTGGGATCGAGTTCATGGCGGCCTCACAGGGACTGGACCTTCGCGACTACAATTTTGGGAAAGGTACAACCAGGGCCAGGGAAGTAGTGCGCCGGCATGTCGACTTCCTTGATATCGACCGCCCCCTCTACCCCGATCACACGGCCATGAAGGAACTCGTGCGATCCGGTGAAATCCTCGATGAAGTTGAGAGTGAACTCGGCAGTCTGGGATAATCGCTTTCAGAAAAAAAACAACGGGTTCGGCGTCATCTTCGACACCGGCCCGTTTTTTATGTGCATCAATTTCGGAGAGTGTCGATGAGACGCTTGTTGTAATAGCTCAGCAGATCCTCGCGCCTTAGGACGCCTATCACTTTGCTCGTGGCCACGCGATCCACTACCGGGATGAGCTTGAGGTCACGCAGGGTGAAAAGCTCGTAGGCTTTTTCCAGGGTATCGTCGGCAAAGACCGTCAACGGGTTCGGTGTCAGGAGATCCTGGCCGATCACGAGGTAGTCAAGCTGGTGTTCACTGAGGATCGGCCTGATGTCCTGGAGGGATATCACACCCTGTAGACAATCCTTGTCATCGGTAACGAGGAAGTAGGTTTCCCCTGATTGTTCGATAGTGTTAAAAATCCGCGCCAGCGGCGTTCTCGCCCTTAGACTCTCGAATTGACGATCCATAACTTCGGAGACGCGGTGTGACCTGAGCACATTGAGGTCTTTGCCGCCACTGATATCAATCCCGCGCCGCGCCAGCTTGACGGTGTAGATCGAATGCGGGAAAAGGTATTTGGCCACGAGTGCCGAGAACACAACCGTCACCATGAGCGGCAAAATAATGCGATAATCGGTGGTCATCTCGAAGATAATCAGCATGGCCGTAATGGGCGCGTGGGTCGCTGCCGCCACCATGCCCGCCATGCCGACGAGAGCATACGCACCCGGAGTCGCGGTTATATCGGGGAAAAGTCTGTTGACGCCGAACCCGTAAACGCCACCACCGAGCGCCCCCATGAACAGCGCCGGGGCGAAAATGCCGCCGGAGTTCCCCGAACCGAGCGTGAACGAAGTCGCCAGGATCTTCAAAAAGACGAGAATGATCAGCAAGGCCACTCCCAGCTGACCGTGGAGGGTCAGACGAATGGTCTCGTAACCGTCAGCAAGAACCTGCGGATAGAAAATGGCAATGATCCCCAGCAGAAGTCCGCCCAGGGCAGGCTTGAGCAGGTCAGGGATTTTAATGCGCTCGAAAAAGTCTTCAAATTTCTCCAGGGTTCGCGTGAAAAGCACTCCGAGCACGCCCATCACGAGGCCCATACCGACATAGAGCGGTATTTCCCACGCCGACACCAGCGAATAACTGGGGACCTCGAAGGCGGGATGGTTGCCCATGAAGGAGCGCACCACCACCGAGGCGACAACCGAGGAGAGGATGACGGGAGCAAAAGTCTTGACGGCGAAGTCGCCGAGGATTATTTCGAGTGAAAAGATGACACCGGCAATGGGAGCGTTGAAAACAGCGGAGATTCCGGCCGCGGCGCCGCAACCAACGAGAATTTTGACGCGTCCGGCCGACATGTGAAAGAACTGCCCGATGGTGGAGCCAATGGCGGCCCCGATCTGGACGATGGGTCCCTCACGCCCGGCGGAACCGCCGGAGCCGATGCATATTGCCGAGGCTATGGTTTTGGCGGCCGCCACGCGGGGACGAATAATGCCGCCGAGTCGGGCCACGGCGTTCATGACCTCTGGCACGCCATGGCCTTTGGCCTCCCTTGCGAACTTGAAAACAATCGGTCCCACCAGCAAACCGCCCAGCACCGGGATGATCGGCAACCAGAATTTGTAGCTCTGTTCGCCAACTGCCTGCGTCAGAATCTGGTCCGTCAGACCAAAGAAGAGGCCGTTGAAGTACTTGATCAGAGCCGTAAAACCAATGGCCCCGAAGCCCGTCCCCAGTCCGACAAAGACCGACAGGATAATGAGAATCTGGGTACCGGAAAGGCTAAACCGGTGATGCAGTTTTTCAATCGTTCGCGATAACATGGCAGGGGGAATTTATCCCGTTTTGACCCTATCTTCAAGGTAAATCTCAACTCATTTCGCTTTTTCGGAGTCGGCGTAATCAGCAAATTGCCTTGACTTTAAGGCCTATTTGAGTACTTTTCAAGCTGACAACCACGGTGTTTTCAGAACACGATTCGTGAGGTAATTTGATTATGCGTACAAGTGCAGACGCAGTTATTATAGGTGGTGGAATCATCGGCATGTCGATGGCATTCCACCTTGCCCGCGAGAATTACGGCCAGATCGTCCTCGTAGAAAAAGAAGAGCTACTGGGGACCGGCGCCACGGCCAAGGCCGCCGGCGGCATTCGCGCCCAATTCTCGACCAACATCAACATTCAAATGTCCATGCTTTCGGAAGAGAAGTTCAAAACCTTCAAGGAAGATACAGGCAGCGACGCTCTTTTCGACCAGGTCGGCTATATGTTCTTGCTGGAAGATGAGAAAGATATCGAACGCATGAAGAAGGACTTTGAGCTTCAGAAATCCTGCGGCCTCAAAGTCGAGATGTTAAAGCCCGAGGACATCGGGCAGTATGCCCCGCATGTTTCTCTGGACGGAATCCAGTTCGCGACATTCTGTCACGATGACGGTCTCGGTGATCCCCACGAGTTTCTGATGGGCTACGACCATGCCGCCCGCCGGATGGGCGTCGAGATCGAGACCAACACCGAGGTCACGGCTATCCAGGTTGAGGGCGGCAAGATCAAAGGTATCGCGACCTCACGCGGCGACATCAGTTGCCCGTTGGTCATCGACTGTGCCGGGCCGCATTCGAAACTGATCGGCGACATGGTCGGCGCCAACGTCAAGGTCGAACCCGTCCGCCGCCAGATCGTTACCACCGGCCAGCTCGATTTCGTCAAGCCGTTCTTCCCGATGGTCGTTGATGTCAAATCCGGACTATATTTCCACAAGGAATCCAAGGGTCTCTTACTCGGCTGGGCCGACTTCAACGTCAAGCCGTCATTCGACATTTCTCTCGACCCCGACTACACCGACACCATCCTCGAGAAAGCGCTGGATCGCATCAAGGGCCTCGACGAGGCCGAGGTGGCCAATCAGTGGGCCGGGCTTTACGAGGTAACCCCGGACCACCGCTCGATTATCGGCTGGCAGCCAGCCGTCGAGGGCATGTTCCATGTCACCGGCTTCTCCGGACACGGCTTCATGCACGCCCCCGCCGCTGGACAGGTGGCAGCCGAGATGATCACCGGTAAAAAGACCACGATCGATATCTCCGACCTCTCCCCCACGCGCTTCACCGAGGGCAAGGTGGTCGAGGAAACGAACGTCATATAGAGTTTGACAGCTCTGAACATGTGAGCACAAAAAAAGGCGACCCCTTTGCAGGAGCCGCCTTTTCTATTAAAGACAATCAATTTTAGCGAATTCGGACTATCCTTCCTCCGCGTACTCCGGCTCGGCCAGACGCCCCATGAATAGAATCGTCTTCGAGGATTTTTCCCATATAATGAAAAGGAACGGACGATCGAAGATCAGATTTTCGGGCTGTATCGAGACCACGCCGATCTCAACCGAGGTTACCGCGGCCGCCTCGGTGCCCTCTTCGTTCACTTCGACAAAGGACTTGTGCTTCACGTCCGAAATGAAGAGCGGCAAACCGGCGCATATCTTCGAGAAATCCGCATCACCTGTAAAGGCAACATCCATACCCATTGCGGCCAGGGCGGGTACCAGGCTGGTTTTGTAATCGAATCTGAATCGCGGCATGGCGATCGTGATTTCGTTCTTGGTCATCGCATCAGTGAGAACATCCCACCGCTCAGAATTAAGGTCGGCGGCGATGCGGCCGGCATCGACTCCGTCTTCGGGAAGGATGAGCATCATATTGAACGACCCGTCCGAGTATGGCAGGTTGACGGCGGCATATTCCTGGTTGTAGAACAGGTCCAGATCATTGGCCTGGGTCATCATCCGACACGGTACCACCAACCCGTCGGAGCGCGTGAATTCGCCGTCAAAAGTGTCTTCCTCCTCAAATGACTCCGTCCAGGTACCCTTGAAATATATGGCATTGATCAGGTACATGACCATATACGATGGGATTGGCGGCTCAACGATCCCTTTGATCAAACCGTTGGTGTTGGCGTCCACCCAGGCGTTGACGGTGTCGGCGGCGGTGGCGAGGTTGAAATCAAGCTCGCGCACGAGGGCACCGAAGTAGGTACTGTTGAGCATAATGAAGTCTTCAAGAACGGGCAGGTGCTTTCGATACCAGATGGAATTGGCAATGGTCAGTTTAACCTCGGGGTCCGCCCCGACCATAACGTCGATCAGATCACGGTAGCTGCGGTTCATGTCTTCGAGCGACATATCCTCGAATTCGAGGGTCGCATGCATAGCGGCGCGGGTGTCGCCGTCGGCGCCGT
>CAZVUZ010000141.1:0-8551 GCA_964630485.1 uncultured Ignavibacteriales bacterium | reverse complement strand
GCTTCCACCCGGGGAAAGGAAAAGGTGTATGTCTGCTGGATAACCGGCTGTGACGGGTCGCCTGATGCGGCCGATACAGTCATCGCCAGAACAAGTATCAGCGTTGCATATAATGATGCTTTCACCTGGAAGCGGCTACTCTCTGTCATCTGTCCTCCGTGGTTGGGAACCAACAGACCGATGGCGATTCGACCCCGGCCTGATCCGATAGCCCCCGGATAAGTCGCAGTATATGATCAATATAGCGGAATTTCCCTATCAGGCAAGCCCCACGGCGGGTTCGATGTGGTTTTTGAGGTTGACATAGTAGATACTGCCGGGCATATTAGCTAGACATAAACCAACACTCTTTCACGGGGGGTATTGTGTTTTACCTGAGGAAAATTAGAATCTGGGCCCGAGGGACATTCGCTGTGCGAACGCCATGGATTAAAAGACACTCGGCGCTTGTGGTACTGGCCGTGCTGTTGCCAGGGCTTTTACTTGTTCACAACCTTCAAGCTGAAAACAGACCGAGAGATATCATTGAGAAGAAAACCTTCGACCGCTTCATAAAAGAGAACCCGCAAGGCAGGACCGGAATGATCGCGTTCTATCCCGTCGACACGGAGACAGGCCAGATGATCGAAACCGCCGATTACTTCGGGGTCAGGAAACAGCCAAGGGGATATAACAAGTCGCGCCTCGGTCAGGTGGCCAATATTGCTCCGAGGTCCTATTCCCTCATCGTCAATAAGACGGGATATCGGCCGGTTTACTTTGACGGACTTGAAGTTCTACCGCACCAGCTCGTGCTCGTTACAGTTCAAATGCATCGCGGTCAGGATACGGTGTTCTCCACCGAGGCCTGGAAGTGCTGTGTTACGGCCGAGTATGACGACTTCTACGATTTACTTGCACCTAACCGTCTAATGGGAACCGTAACCGACAACTCCTCCCAACAACCGGTGGCCGATGCCAGTGTCTGGTGTCCCGATTTGGACGTATCCTGCCATTCCGATTCTCTCGGTGAGTTCCAAATCGATCTCGACACTCTCAGGAAAGTGACACTGCACGTTTGGCACTCAGACTATGACTCGATTCGATTGAGCGTTTCCAAGACAGACCTCCATTCCGATAAGCCTGTCGCTATCGACTTCGAGAAACCTCGTGTCGGTAACGATGCCATAGTCAGCCTTTTTTCCGACAGCACGGTCCTATTGACAACGACGGTGGAGTCCTGGAATTCCTGGATAGGTGGACAGGTGAGAGAAAGCGGGCTCGGTGTCTTCACGTGGGCGGTGCGCGAAGGGGATGTGTTCGGACCTACCGACAAGTGGCCATATTACAGTTCCTTCCCTTTTCGTCTTATCAGGACCTTTGATAATCGGACGGCATGGGTGCAGTTTACGAAATCCCTTGGCAGGCGTCCGGACTGGACAGAGGCTATTAGCAATTTTCTAACTGTCTCCGACACCGCTGTCAGCGTAAGCCCCGAATCCGACGATGCAGGCATTATTCTGACTCTTCAGCTTCAACCCGACTACACCCCTCACAATGCTCCGTCACAGAAGCCGCGGAACCCGATACAAATTTATCGATTCGCCAAAGACACTGTCCCCCCTGACCCCTGCAGTGAAATACGAGCCAAAATCGAACATATGCACGCCAAGCTCGTCCTTCGACTAATGGAAAGTGATCCCTCGGCATTTGCGATCGCTCTCGGCGCGGACTACCGGGCTTCACTCGGCAATCTGAAACTGACACTTGCGAATACCAACAGGTTTCTGGGATACAGACGCGCCCAATCTGATGCACGCCGGATCGGTGAACTATTCAGCATGCAGGACGCAGAGGTCTATATAAACGGACCGTGTGATACCAATGTCAGTGATAGCTACGTGGCTCTGCTAAAACGAATTGGCCGGGACCCTGAGGAGGGAGATGTTTATGTGCGTTTTCCGCATAGGAGTTCCAACTACGGAACACGCTTTGGCGCACTTTATCGAAAAACTCTGGGATTCTGGAGGCTAATCGCCTGAGACTGATAATCGCCGCGTCTCCACACGGCCCCCCCAGAGGCCAGCAGAGAATATTAGCTGATAGGATCACACATTGCGCTGAAGCAAATTGTTGCTCAGTTACTATTTGCCCTCAGTACATCCTGTAAGTATAATCCCCCATGGCCGGAATCACGAAAAGCAAAATCTACGAGATCCTAACCGGCGAAGGTGAAGGCCGGGTATGCAAAGATATCCCTGAAGAGGCCTGTCACGAGCAATCGGGCAATTTCATAAAACACGTGTTGAGTCTGGCGGCCACGAAAACAGGCGACGGCCTGGCCGATCCCAAGCTGGTCCTCTCCTGGCTCCTCGGTGCATTGGGAACACCTGCCTACCTGATCGGTTTGCTGGTGCCGGTCCGCGAGGCCGGGGCGCTTCTGCCGCAACTTTTTACCGCGGCCACGATTCGCGGTTTGCCGCAGCGCAAGTGGGCCTGGGCGGCGGGGAGTTTCGTCCAGGGCGCGGCCGTGGCCGGCATGGCCCTGGCGGCCCTGACCCTCGACGGCGCCGCGGCCGGATGGACTATTGTCGGTCTGCTGGCCCTCTTTGCGATAGCCCGCAGTGTCTGCTCGGTCAGTTACAAGGATGTTCTGGGAAAAACGGTGTCAAAGTCAACCCGCGGTACCGCCACCGGAGCCGCCGGAACCGTCGCCGCAGTGCTGATCCTGCTTTTCGGGATCCTCCTTAGTGTCGGGGTTCTCGAAAAGTCAGTTTCGACAATAGCCACGGTGCTCGTTGTTGCGGCCGGTCTCTGGCTGGTCTCGGCGGGGATCTTTGCGACCGTGGTGGAGGTTCCCGGGGCCACCTCCGGGGGCGGTAACGCCTTCAAAATGGCCCTGGCGCAGGTTGCTTTGCTGAAGAAAGACCCGCAACTGGTGCGATTCATCGCGACCCGCGCCTTGCTCATCGCCACCGCTCTCGCCCCACCCTACCTGATCGCTCTGAGCGGACATGTGGGTGGCAGACAACTCGGACAGCTCGGCCCTTTCGTGGTCGCCTCGGGCCTGGCGGCGGTAACCAGCTCGTATTTCTGGGGACGTTTCTCAGACCGCTCCAGCCGTCGGGTCCTGATCATGGCCGGTAATATCGGCGCCCTCGCCCTTCTCGCCGCCGGTGTCCTCGGCACTTTTGCCCGTGACATTCTTGCGAGCGGCCTGGTTCTTCCGGCCCTGCACTATATCCTGATGATCGCCCATCAGGGCGTGCGCCTCGGAAGAGCCACTCACCTGGTGGACATGGCCAACCGCGAGAACCGCGCCGCCTACACCGCCCTTTCGAATACGATCATCGGCCTCGTCCTCGTCTTCGGAGGAGTCTTCGGAGCCATCGCCCAGGTGGCAGGTGAAACCGTCGTCCTCGGTGTCTTCGGCGTCATGGCCATTATCGCCTCGATCGTCGCCCGCTCCCTGAAAGAGGTCCAGGAGGACTGAGCGCCTTAAAGCCGCGCCTCAGGCCCCTTATCGATCTGATAGCTTTCGCAAAACAAAAGAGCCGGCAAGACACATAGTGTCCGCCGGCCTGTTTTCTGATTGGGCGGTCGACTAGTGACCGATTTTCTTATCGGTAAACAACCAGTCCTTCAGCTCATGCTCGAAGCTTTTGTCATTCCGGCGCAGCCATTCGAGAAGCATGGCGGCATGCTCTTTTTCTTCGTCCCGGTTGTGCTCGAGAATGCTCTTAAGCTCGGCGTTTTTGCAGACATCGACGCGCTGTTGATACCAGTCGACCGCTTCAAGCTCTTCCGCGAGTGAGGTTATCGCCCGATGCAGATCCTTGGTTTCCTGTGAAAGATCCTGTGTCGGCTCCTGCCACTGTCCCATGCTGTCATCTCCTTCAGATTGCCGTCCCCCGCAGATTGTAGCGGCAGAGGACTTTATAAGCGTCATTTATAACACGATTTCTATATTCCTATCTGGTCAGCAAAATCAATCGACGCCATTACGAACCGGCACCTTCAACAACGTGAACCTCAGCCGAACATGGCGCCAATGCGATCGAAGGCGCGGTTGACCTCGTCGAGCGTCACACAAAACGACAACCGCAGGTGGCTCTCGCCGCCCAATCCGAACGCAACCCCCGGAGTTGTGGACACTTTACCCCGGCTGAGGAGATCTTTGCAAAACGCCATCGAATCCCTGCCCTCATCAAGCAGAATGCGCGGAAACATCAGATAGGATCCGCCAGGCTTCTGGTACGAGAACACGCTGTCGAGGGCATCGAGTCGCTCACACATAAGATTCCGGCTGGCGATATAGTGATCGCGGAATTCTCTGATACAATCCTGGGGTCCCTCGAGAGCCGCCAGCGCCGCATATTGTGAAACCACCGGCGCGCATATGGCGAAAGGTATGTGAGCTTTTGTAATCTGGGGAATCAGGGTCTCATCGGCATGCAGGTATCCAATACGCCAGCCGGTCATGGCATAGCTCTTGGTGAAGGTGTAACAACTTATCACCCGGCCCTTCATTTCCGGGATGGAAGCGATCGAGAAGTGCTTGTGATCGTCAAAGACGAAATACTCGTAGGCTTCATCGGTGAGTATCATCAGGTTGTTGTCGAGGGCAATTTTTGCCAGGCGGCGCAGGTCGGCCTCGGGTATAACCGTCCCGGTGGGGTTATTCGGCGAACAACAGATAATCGCCTTCGTCTTCGGCGTAATAGCCGCTTCGATAGCTTCGAAATCGAGCGCAAAGCCCTTCTTCTCAAGGGTCGGCACCAGCACCGGCTTGCCGGATGCCATGACTACTTGACGAATGTGAGTGGAATAGGTGGGCGTGAAAAGCAACACCTCATCGCCGGGGTCGACAATGGCCATAACCGCGGCCGAGAGTCCCTCGATAGCGCCTACCGTAACCAGGATCTGCGAAGCGTTGGCCTCGATATTGTTGTCGCGCCGCAGTTTTTCGGAGATCGCTTCCCGCAGAGGTACCAGTCCGCTGCTCTCGGAATAGCCGCTGACCCGACCGTCATTAATCGCGGCTACGGCTCCCTCATTGATATGCGACGGTGTCCCGGCGGTGGGTTTCGCCCAGGATAAGAACGCAACATCGTCATACTGCTTTGAGAGTCTCGTCATTTCGTGGATGGCTGACTTTGAAATCTGCGATACCCGCTGAGACACCAGGGGCTTTGTATTCATCTAACCGCCTTTCCTTACCTACCGATCCGCGCGACCACGAACCGCTTTTCGAACCAGCCCCCTGCGAAACCGTTTTGCGGAACATCGCGGGACCTGCCCCTGCCCACATACAATATGGACTCTTCAGTTTGTAAAGCTAAGGCGTGATTACTACTCTGGCAACCGCTTTTTGGGATTTTGGCAATTATCTACCGGCTCGGCGCGGGCGCCCAGTGGATTATGGCGCTGCGAGCCATTTCCCGTCCGCCTTCCGTGAGCTTCAGCAGACCTTGCTCAAGCCTTACCTGTCGGTCGCGGGTAGCGTGCTCAACCACCTCCGAGGCAAAGTGCTCCGACCAGTTGAGATGCTCCGTGAGGTGCTCATAACGGCACTCGGTGTCAGCTTCGGGGAGATCCTCATGGGTAAACAGGTGGATGACGAGCATGGCGATGGCGAATTCCCATTTTTGTCGGCGGCGGCGGTTCACAATTGCCAAGATGCCGCGGTTGGGCGCAAGTAGAAAAGCCAGCAGGAACATCACACCCGACATACTCGCCATGCAACCGGCAATGGAAACATCGAGAGCATGCGCGACCCAGTATCCGCTGATGGCGCTGGCGACGCCGATGAGGGCGCTGAAGACTATCATTCGTTTCAGGTTGTCGGTAAGCAGATAGGCCGCGGCGGGCGGGGCAATCATGAGCGCCACGACGAGAATAGCACCGACGGCGTCAAAGGCACCCACGGCCGTGACCGAGACCTGCGTCATGAGGACATAGTGAATCAGTGTCGGCGAGAACCCCAGAGCCGTTGCCAGCCCGGCATCGAAAGTGGCCAGTTTCAGTTCTTTGAAGAATACCGTGATCAGGACAATGTTGATAATCAGGACACCCCCCATGAGCCAGAGCGCCTTCGGCCCGAGGTCGCTGCCGCCGATCTCGAAGCGGTTGAAGGGCGCAAAGGCAAGTTCACCGAGGAGGACCGAATCGGTATCAAGATGGATATCACCGGCATAGCGCGAAATCAGGATGACACCGATGGAAAACAGCACCGGGAATACCAGCCCGATGGAAGCATCCTCACGCACCAGGCGGGTGCGGTTGAGGGCCTCGACCAGTGCCACGGTAAGGACCCCGGTCAGGGCAGCGGCGATGATCAGAAATGGAGAGGTCAAATCCTCAACGACAAAAAAGGCCACGACAATGCCGAGGAGGATGGCATGGCTGATGGCGTCGCTGAGAAGGGCCATGCGCCGCAGGACAAGGAAGACTCCCGGAAGGGCGCAGGCGGCGGCCACCACGGCGGCGATGAGCTGTATCTCGATCTGTGAGGTCGTCATCGGTTGCTCCCTATCTGCTCCAGTCGGCGGCGGGCCTCGGCCGCGCCCTCGGATGTGAGCTGCCATAGCCCCGGTTCGGATTCATTGGCCCAGCCTCGTTCGCGCAGTTCCTGCAGGGTTCCTTTGATGACGTGCGGATGGCGGCTCATCGGGCGCAGGGTGCCAACCGGGTGCGGATGGCCGGTGTCGCCGTGATGTTCGGCCAGTTCGTGGAGATCCAGCAGGACGGCGTCGAGTTGCATGCGCCGTTTACGCCGATACCCCCGCAGGCGTCGATACAGAAGTCCCCGGTTGGGAGCAAACAACATCGAGAGCAGGACAATGGCGCTCACGCAGAGAACCACCGTCGGACCGGTTGGCAAACGCTCGGTGAGACTCGATATCACAGCTCCCGACACGCCGGCCAGGGCGCCGAAACAACCCGCCAGCAGAACCATGAGTCCCAGACGGTCGGTCCACTGCCGCGCGGCCGCCGCCGGCGCCACCACCATCGCACTCATGAGCACCACTCCCACCGTCTGCAAACCGATGACAATCGCCGCCACCAGCAGAGTCGTGAGAATTATATCTACCAGTTTCATCGAGAATCCCATGCTCAGGCCGAACTCCTGATCGAACGACAGGATCTTGAACTCTTTCCAGAACAGCATCATGATAACAAGTGCCACCGCCCCGACGCCGGTCATGGTCCAGACATCGGATGCAAGCAAGGCGGACGCCTGGCCGAAAAGGAATTTGTCGAGACCGGCTTTGCCCGCCTGCGGCATGCGCTGGACATAGGTGAGCAATACCAGCCCGAAACCGAAGAAAACGGCCAGCACCATCCCCAGGGCCGTGTCCTGCTTTACCCGTGAATGGCGCACGATTGACATGACGGCCATGGTTCCCAGCCATCCCGCCAGACCGGCGCCGATCATCAGCACCAGCGACATGCGCGAGCCGGTCAGGAGAAATGCCAGGGCAATCCCGGGCAGAGCCGTGTGGGAAATGGCATCGCCTAGCAGGGACTGACGGCGCAAGACGGCAAACGAACCCAGGGAGCCACTCACAGCCCCCAGCACACCAGCCCCCAGGGCCACCGTTCGCAGGGTGTAATCGTTAAAGAGACTGTAAAAGACATCCACGAGCGTCATATCAGGTAACCTTGAAACTTTCTCCCGCGTCGCCCCCCTCGGACGAACCGGCCTGGCTCTTGAAGGCCACCCGGCCGCCGTAGGCCGTTCGCAGATTAGTCTCCGTAAAAACCTCGTCCACCGGGCCGGAAGCAATCAGGCGGACATTCAGGAGACTCACCCAGTCAAAGTACTCTGGGACGGTCTGGAGGTCGTGGTGCACGACCACCACGGTTTTACCTGCCGACCGGAGTTCCTTGAGAATCCCGATTATGGCCCGTTCGGTTTTGGCATCGACGCCCTGGAAGGGCTCATCCATGAAGTAAAGGTCGGCCTGTTGCACCAGCGCCCGGGCCAGAAAAACACGCTGTTGCTGGCCACCGGATAGCTGGCTGATCTGGCGGTCGGCAAAATCCTCCATGGCGACCTTCCCCAGCGCCTCCATGGCCATGTCGTGTTCGGAGCGCCCGGGGCGGCGTATCCAGCCCAGGGAACCGTAGCGACCCATCATGACCACATCCAGAACGCTGGTCGGAAAATCCCAGTCGACACTGCCGCGCTGGGGCACGTATCCGACCAGTCGCCGTTGCTCTTCGTACGGCTTGCCGAATATGAGCACCTGGCCCGCGGCCGGTTTGAGCAATGACTGAATCGCCTTAATGAGCGTCGTCTTACCAGCCCCGTTCGGCCCCACGATGGCCATGAGGACTCCCGCCGGGACGCTGAGATCGATATCCCAGAGAACGGGTTTGTCGCGGTAGGCTACGGTCAGGTCGGCGACCTCGATGGCGTTAGAGACTGTGGCAACGTTCAATGTTTTCTCTCCTGTCCCAGCAGGGCCGAAACGATGGTGTCGATATTGTGCCGGACCATACCGATATAGGTGCCTTCAGGGGTGCCCTCACCGCCCATGGCGTCGGAGAACAGCTCGCCGCCGAT
>CAZVUZ010000140.1:6581-8571 GCA_964630485.1 uncultured Ignavibacteriales bacterium | reverse complement strand
ATCTTGGGAGATACAATACGGGTGGAGACCGATAGCGTCTCATAAGTTTGTGTTGTACAATGAATTGAAGCATCCCCCCAAAGTTCTGGGGTGAGACGGGAGTTGCGATGAATGGACATTTGAACGAGAAGAACAACTCGGGCGATCAGACAGCTATCGACGACCTCGTTAGACTACGAAACGAGTTCTGGAAACACATCAATCTGCCTCAATACAGCGAGGCGAAGCGGCTCGCCGTTGAGGGTATGTCTCTGGCGCTACTCCGCGATTATGGTTACATAGCTCTTCATTTCCAAGGTTTAATGGAATTCGCAGACAGTGATTTTTCACGTGCTGTCGAGCATCTTGAAGACGCAAAAAATGAAGCTGAACAGGCACATAGACAGGATATCGCGTATATCAATATTGCAGAGGATTTAGTATCCGCACTCGGGCGTATCTATCGGTGTGCCGAAGCCTACCGAATGCTTGCCAGTATAGAGCACACTTACGGCGGGCTGGATCTTAGGCCGACAGTTCGTTTTCACATTCGCGCAGCCGCCATCTGCTGTGCACTGGATAAGTTTGTCGAGGCAGAATCGCATTTCAATCAAGCGAAGAGTATTTCGCCCAGAGACCCACTATACATCAATAATTATGTCGCGATGCTTTGGTCTCGGTTCAGATGGGCTGACGATGAGGACCCGATTCGGGCAGAACTGCTTAAGTCGATGACAGATTATCAGGGCGAATTGGAGGAGCTAGCTGAAGACCGGGACAAGGACGCGTCATTGCTAAATAATTCCGGTGCACTCCTGTATCTCAAGGGGATTGTAGAAGACAAAGCGTCATGGTTTGAAGAAAGTGTAGAAACTCTGAACAAAGCTTTACAGATCTGTCCCGGATTATCATTAGCTTATTACAATAAGGGGCTTGCCCTATATCGGCTAGACCGCACGAAAGACGCTATGGAGTGCTTTGCAGTTGCGGCTCAATCCGCCAAAGCCGAATCCGACATACCACTGTCGGCAATTTCGGCTCTATTCCTCGAAGTCTGCAAAGCGAAGATTCACGGTGTTCAGCCGGGAGAGGATGTATGAATTCTGTGATACAATAGACTATTCGGAGAATTTCTTCGTGGGACGCTTCGCGGCTTACTCCCAGTACCATGAAGAATTACTGCGGCCGATACAGGATCGGTCGGAGGTTCCCCTTGTACAGTGTTTAAAAGGATGGCACAGCCCCTACCCACCTCTGTATGCAATACAGGGCGAACACGGTGGCGGTTATTACATTCGATGGCGGGACTATGGGATAGTAATAGATCCGGGTTATCACTTTATTCGCAATTTCATGCGCGAGGGTTTAAGTCTCAGGGAAATTAATGTAATAATCGTTACTAGCTCCATGCTAGATCACTGTAACGACCTTGAACCCCTGCTGTTCTTGTTGAAGTCCATAAACGACATACGCAGCGAATCGGTGACAAATCCAAGTTCTTTTGATCCGGCCGTCATGCGGCAACTTCCTACTGTGGATGTCAAGGTCGCTCTCGTGATGACACAGCACGTGACAGCGAAGTATGAGCATCAGTTGGCGGAGGCATACTCATCGGTCATCAATGTTAGAAAGGAGTTGCGGCCCGATGCTCCTCAGATTAAACTTCTGCGATCGGAGGAAGGATATCCGACTTCCGGAATTGGGATAAAGCCTGTGCGGTGCACCGCGACTCCTTACAGTCGTGGTGACGAGCCAGTCGGTGTTGTCATTTCAGCCCTTGACGACAGTGAAGCTCCCATCACCAATGTCGGGTATACATCTGACACGATGTGGTATGAAGGACTACAAGACTCATATCGTCGCTGTGACACTCTTATTGCGAATATCGGTCCCATAAGAAAGACCGAGTTTGTCGCCACTGGTCCGAGGAAACAGAAACTGAGTCGACAACATCTTGGGCTCTATGGTTGCTATCGCCTATCGATATTCACACAACCGATGCTGATTGTCT